>JABMPE010000547.1 GCA_013203845.1 Rhodopirellula sp.
TCTCAAACGGTTCGAGCCACGCTTCCAGCACGGCCAGTGAAACTCGCGGCTCAGCACAAAGACGCGAGACATTGCCGTTGCCCGGATTCAGCGTAGCATTTTTCCGAGCCAAATCCGTCAGCGGGTAGTACTTTCTGTAATGCTGTCGAATCTGCGATCGCAGATTCCGGTAGGAGCGATTGGCTCCAGTCGTCTCGATCCAGCCATGCTCGTCGGGAGGCACTCCCTGACTGGTGAGTTGACCGCCGATCCAGTCGGACTGCTCTGTCATGATGACTCGCAGTCCATTGCGGAGCGCCGCAATCGCCGCCGCACAGCCACCCAGTCCACCACCAATGATGACCACATCGCTGTTCAGTTCCGCTTCAGCGCCGGCGCTGTATCTCGGACTGACCAGAGGAGTGGCTGCGATCGCGGAGCAGAATCGGCGTCGAGTGATCTTCATGGGTGGCCTTCAATAATCGTAAACTCAGCCGTCGTCTATTCGGCAGGGCCGCGAGGATTCGATTCGAGGTAGCGGGAAACGGCCCGACCAAGCTGGGCTCCGACAGTCATATACCCTGCCTGCGTGCTGTGCGGTGTGTTCCAGACAGTTTCGAGGGTTGTCGAGAGGACGTGATCGGTCGTGTGGATTCTCACCCAGTTGGCACTCATCCGATTCCGTTCTTCGTCCGTCTTCACGTACGTTGCGAACTTGTATCCAGGCTCCAGCGGCAGCGGTCCGGAAATGGCATCTTTGCAGATCGCCAGCCAGCGTGCGTGATTCTGTTGTTGAACTGCCGGCAGCTTGTCGAGATTGATCGGCCCGAAGAAATACGGGCGTCGTTCATTGCCCCCCGGGTTGTGGAGATCAACGAACACGTCAAATCGCTGATCCGCGTTCAACTTTAGAATTTGCTTTTGTGCGGCCGCCACTTCCGGATAGTGCGGCTCGTCGTCCCAGTCTCGATTGTGATCCCGCGGCACTGCGTCTTTTCCACCCGCTCCCATGGCGGCATTGTCCACATCCATGACTGGTACATAGTAGACAGCGGCGACGCGACGCAGATTGACAGCGGCCTGATCATCGCTCGCGAGCCATTCAACGAATCCGCGACCGACCCAACTGGAACCGGCTTCCCAGGCATGCTGCCTCGCCTGAACCCAGACGCCGTATTCGGGCGAATCCGTGTCGGTATTTCCGCCGATGCGAATTCCACGCACAGATCGTCCGCCGCGAGTCTTCGCCAACTCAAACATCGTGGCACGCGGCAACCGCGACTTAAGCGATTCCAAAACTTCGTCCGCGTGTGATGGCAGAAACGGCGGTCCCCAGGCCATCCAGAACGACTCGGCAGGCGCTTGGACACTGTACGTTGCCGTGCCGTTTGCCTTTTGACATTTCGGAGTCTGCGTCCACGTCACATTGTCGACACTGATCGCAGCTCGGTCAGGTTGAGACCAGTCGGTACTGAGCACACGCCCTCGTCGGTATTCACCGTCGCTGGCTGTCAGTTTCAGCGTGATGGGCTGCCCTTCCTGCGCACCGTCGACCCTCAAGTACCACCAGCAGGGCCAGCCCCGTTCCGATCGCACTTGAGGCGAGATGTGAATGATCCCCAGATTCCTGTCGACGGACTTCACAACGGCGGACCCACCTGGAAAATCAGCCGTTGCTTTGAGGTTTGCGAATTCCATCTCGGCTTGCAGCGTCGACGCCGCGATGGCCAGACATGCCGCGAATACGAATTTCATCAACTTCCTCAATTCTTAGTGAACTGCTCAAACCTTTGCTCTCGGAAATCGAGTGAGCTGTCAGTCACGATGTGCGAAGCGACCTCAAATCATTAATGCGATCAACGAGGTCTTCGGTTTCGTTTCTTATTCATCTTCTGTTGTTTGCGTTTCGCTTTGACCTGGCGTTTCGCGGCTTCCTGCTTTTTCAATGCCAACGCTCGTTTACGTTCATCGGCTACCGGATCGACCACGGCCGGAAGAGGATCGAAAAAACCACCAGTCGGGTTGATGGCTATCCGCTCGCTGATCGTCGTCCAGCCTGGTGACTCATCCGGAGCCAGTCCCAAGCCTGCGACATTAAGCTGCCGTCGAATATTACCCCAGTGTCCGATAATGGTCGGATCAACAACATTCGCTGCGAAGGCTCGTTCGATGTGTTCAGCGGCCTCGACCGCATCCAGGTCCAGCAGGTTGGCGACAAGATGACCATTGAGTCCCCCATCGCCCTCATGCCGCCCCAGTTCAGCCGTGAGGATGTCGAGAACCTGGCCTCGTGTTTCCGGAAACCTGCGGGCGATTGTGACAAGTCCGCTTGCGGCATTCTGACGAGGGGAATCTCCTCGTGTTTCGTCAGCCAGGAACGCCGCCAGTTGATCAATAGCGGGTGGTCCGATCAGGCCAAACACATGCTGAAACTCTTCCAGATACCAGTCATCGTCCAAATCATCGAGTTCATCCTGGACGTCGAGCAGCGGCTGAACGGCTTCCACAGCCCGCATTTGCCCCAGCGCTCGCCAGGCATGAACCTGACCGTAAACCGCTGGATCATCGGAGGGCCCTTCGACCCAGGTCGTTGCAGCTTCGATCAAAGCGGGAATGTGCTCTGCAGTCAGCGAGTATTCCGACACGTAGTCAGGGACACCGCCAGTCCACTCGACATTGGACGTCGTGATACCACGTTTCATCAGAGCATCGACTGCTGATACATCGCTGAGATTTTCGGCCATGAGTCGACTCCATTCAGTGAATCAGGTGCAACGCGAGTTGAGATGAATAAACGGTGGGAAAGCATGACACATTGGCCAGAAAATCGCACGGAAGCAGGGCTGCCGGGAAGGCGCATGGTTTTGATCTCCGCTGTAGCTCTCAGCAACGTGGCCGTGTCGATCACGGCTTCCGCCGGACACCGTCCTGCTGTCACGGGAGTATTCCCGATAGCCGCGCAGGAAAGCGCTTTCCTGCTCGGGTGGCACCACCGCCGGATATGAGATTCGTCAGGAAACCGGTTTCCTGAGGCAACCGCGAAAAAAGAAAGCGCTTTCCCAGGCGACAGCAGCCACCGAACCGGTTCGGAACTCGCAATCACGCGACGGCGATTGAAGCCGACTGACACGGTGCCGTGCTACCGCAGAAACGCCGATGGCTGGTGCTGGAAGTCGTGAGCGTGAGGACCGGCGATAAGCACAGCCCTCACGTTCAACAGCACCTCCATTTCCGGCATGGTGATCTCACGCAATCCGGGACGGGTGTGAGTGGCACCCAGGAAAAACGTCTGTTCGGGCTGATGTCAGAACTGTGTACGTGATATCTCTCTTGAGACGTAGTGGCATTCTCACGTGAAGTGGTATGACCTGAGTTTCCTTTTGAGGCCGAAGAAGAATAAACGCACGAAAGCACAGTTTCGAACGCGATACAGACGTGACAATCGGTAAATTCCGACCCTAGGGCAATTAGCTCCAAATTCCCAAGTGAATTTGTGAGACGAACAGAGGGATTTCCGTACGTAACTCATGAACGAGACGCGGCTGGTCGGTTCTTCCTCCGCAACTCTCTCATCGCAGGACCAGTTTACCGCCTAGGAACCAGAAGTCCCCAACCACGCAGGAGCGAAACATGAATGCTATTCAGCTGGAGAATTTCAAGTCATTGTTCAAAGACGATGACGCTTTCACCAAGTTCGTTGAACTGTTTGGGGAATCGATTCAATACGATTTGCGGCCAATTATCTGCGGCCAACGAGTCATAGGCGCTACTCTTTCAGCAGACGGCACGAAGGACGTTCTCTATGACCGAATGGTCAAGCGAATGGTCGACAGTCCTGACATCTTGAACGAGCTGGTTTCCCGAATCGAGGAAGAGGAAATCGTTGACTGAACATTGTCTGTGCAAGTGGGCGAATCGGTTCCGGCTGATTGCTGCTAAAGGAGCAATTCCGTGGAGTTCAAAATTCGGTACTACAAGAGTGCAAAGGATGAACACCGTCACCTCCGAGAAACTTACGGAACCGAATTCGCTCGCACGTTCGATCAATGGCTGCTGGACCTACGGAGCGCGGCAGAGAGAGGAGAACGTTCTGGCTCACTTGACGCATTTGAAGTGTTCACAGAAATCATCGAAGGAAAACAGAGTTCATCCGCGTGGAAGGAATCGTTCAGGCGATTTGCTCGTGAGTCGTTGATCGATCAAATCAAAACAATCTACACCGTACTCAAGAAACGCTGTCCACCCTACGAATTCAGAATGTCTACGGCGTGGTTCCATCTTCTGGACTTTATTCCGGCAGAGATTCAGGCCTACTATTTCGTGGATCACACCGAAGGCCAGATCATATTCTCAAAGTTCGAACTCTGTGGGCTGGATGAAGAGGAACCATGACTCAAAGCTACTTTTCTGAGTCATCTCCATCACAATTCCTGTCGGATGCGATTCGAGAGCGATTCGGCGTTGAAGTGTCTGCTCAGTTTCTGCGGATTTTCACACGCGAATCGCACCGACTCGGGCACGGGGCTGCAGATGACTTTGCGCAACTGATACTTGCTGAAGCAATGCAGGAACCAGTTGTAAACAACGAGGATGACCTGCTCCGCATCCTTAGACGAGTTCGACAAAGGCTGTATCGACTCGCCGTAAGCCGACACTCGCAGAACACTGAGCTTAGCCAGATTTCGTCATCGCATACTTCGGACCCGGTGACGGCGGCAATGATGTCGGAAGCTCTTGAATGTCTCACACCGGAGGAGATGTTGCTGTTTCACGAAGCGTTTCTGGAATCGACACCAAGACCGGAAATTGCACAGATCTTCGATATTTCGCGGGCCACGCTCTACCGTCGGCTTGAAGATTTGACCGCGAAGTTGCGACGGTATCTGGAAATGGACTGATAATGAGCGATTTTCAGCCCGACGAAGAATCCAATGTTTGTCTGAACTGCATTCCCGACAAGCATCTGCGCGCTGCTTTGAACGGCGATGCTGCGGTTACTCACTGCAAGTATTGCGGAAAGTTGTCGGCTGGCGTCAGTGTTGACGATTTAACGAAAGAAATGCGAGACCCTCTTGAACGTTGCTTGGCACAGGGGGACTACCTGGGGGATCACTCCGGTTACCCATTGGGAGAACAGAAGGGCGATTCGCTGGACTGCATCCTTCAGGACCGTTTCGGATTTGATGACGAGCTTGCGGCTGATATTGCCAGACTGCTCATCGACAACGAGGTAGCAGAACTCAGAGGTGACGAACCATTGTTCGTTGATGGAGAAAACTACGAGTGGCATGTCCAGCACGTCCAAGGAGAGTCCTCTTCGGCATGGAACGATTTCGAATGGCGGATCAAGCACACAAGTCGATTCTTCGACAGTCAGTGCTTAATGCTACTGGAACAGATACTTGGCGCCGCTGGCAGTCCTGAAGCAACCGAACTCCCCGTCTACCTTCTCGATTCCGAAATCGCTGGATCGAGCGTGTTCCGAGCGCGTCGCACAGAATCACATGATGAGCTTCGTGAAGTTTGCGAGAACACGGAGACGCAACTTGCGCCACATCCACCATGCCTGGCGACTGCCGGACGAATGAACCCGCGTGGAATTGTCGTGTTCTACGGCGCGTTGTCACCGGACGTTGCCGTGAGTGAGATTCGACCATCCGTAGGCAGCGCTGTCGTTGTCGGGGAGTTTATTCCGCAAAAGACATTTCGGCTTCTCGACTTGCCGAAGCTGGCTGCATCTACCAAACCGCTGCCAGACAGCATCTTCGCGCCGAACTACTTCGATTTGGCTAACCGTGACGCCATTCTTGATGATTTTCAGTCACAGATCACAAAGCCGATTCAGCCACACGATCAGGAACTCGACTACGTACCGACGCAGGCGTTTGCGGAGTATGTGGGCAATGTGCTCGGCTTCGACGGAATCCTTTACGCATCCGCACAACACAATGAAGAAAGCCTTTCAGATCGCGAAACTGGATCGAACGTTGTCATATTCCAGGACAGTCTCTGGATTGACCAACCGTTTCGTCCAAGTCTTCTCCTCGCTGCCGACTCGGTGGAGGTCGTGAGGATAACTGCCGTCAACTACCACAAAGTAGTTGAACCGTTTCCCGATGACGACTGGTACGACAGGTTGCGCGAACCCGTGTGACTTCAGTTCCGTAGTTCCGTAGGCTGGGTCGTGACCCAGCTTTATTCAGCGTTGATGAATTCGTCACCGTACCAGTCGTTCGCGCTGCCCCAATCCGGAGGGTATTCACCGAGTCTGACGTACCGATGAAATGATGACCAGGGCCATTCA
>JABMPE010000548.1 GCA_013203845.1 Rhodopirellula sp.
AATCACACAGCCATCACAAACGATTCGGGGGAAAGGGGGCCTTCCGCCATCACCACGGCTCCCAGGTTGATTCCATCATTCATAATCGAAACTCAACCACGAAACGCCATTCCCACAAACGCATGAATAATCCGCGCTAGCGCCAACGGAAAGATTGCGGATGCCTGGCACTTCCTTTGCCGTCGCCAGTCCAGCCGCGTACTATCGGTGGTGCTGCACACGTGAAAAATCAGCTCCTGTTTGAGAGTGGAGTACCGGTCAGGACTCTGCACGTATCGTGCGGGTGGTTAATCAGATCGGAATCAGGATCGCGTGCGGAAATGTATTGAAATTCCCAATTTTAGAACTGAATCCTGAGAACAGGAACTGCTCGCCATGACAAAGTTGACCACGTTCTCGACGCTTCTATTGCTGGTATTGGCCTCGTCTTCACTTCGTGCTCAGGACGGAAACGATCCGAAGCCCGCTTTGGAACCGGCAAAAACTGAGGAAGCAGCGGATAACAAAGCTCAGCAACTCGCGGCAGATGCTCACCAGGCAGCCGAAGCCAGATTTTCGACGTTATTAACCGGCGCAACGCTGGTCGGCAATTTCACCATCGACTCTGACGGGCCGGTCGATCCGACGCAGTTGCTCAAACCGGATCGTTACGAGCTGGCCACCGTCAATAAAGTTAAAGACGACGTATGGCTGTTCGTTTATGTTCACAAGGGCGTGCCAATCCCACTCACGATGAAAGTACTTTGGGCCGGGACAACTCCGGTTTTGACACTCGACGAGTTCACCATTGCCGGAATGGGCACCTATTCAGCTCGTCTGATGTTTCATGACGATCGATACGCGGGCACCTGGAAGCACGGAAAGAAGGGCGGCCTGATGTTCGGGAAGATCGAGACCGCTGAATTCAAGAAGCAACTTCTGACAAATCCGCCCACGCGTGTCCCGCCGTCGAAGCAGTCGGAACTGGAAAGCAAAGAAGATAATTGACCATACATAAGCTGACGAAACGACGACGTCGTTGACGACGGGTGACCAGCCCTGTTACTCGCGTCTGAAAACAGTCTGTCGTGCCCGGAGCCGTGTCAGCCAATGGCTCTCGCTCTCAATGCTCTCGCTCTCAAAGGCTTTGGCTGCCCCACCGTTTTGCAAGATCCTGGGGCACTCCCAGCTGGTCGCAAATCCGAGCCACCACAAAGTTAACTAGGTCATCAATCGACTGCGGCTGGTTATAGAACCCCGGCATTGCGGGAAGAATCACGGCTCCAGCGTCCGCCAGTGTTTTCATGTTTGTAAGCTGAATGCTGCCCAGAGGGGTTTCGCGAGGCACGACGATCAGCTTTCGTCGCTCTTTGAGATGCACATCCGCCGCGCGGTGAATCAGGTTTTGCGAAAGGCCCTGCGAAACGGCGGCCAGCGTGCCCATCGAGCACGGACAAATCACCATGCCGTCCGTTTGAAACGATCCACTCGCGATACCCGCCGAAAAGTCGCGGTAGTCGTGAAACCGAACCTGGCCGGCGCCGGCATCGTCTGACGTCGAGGATTTTGGCAGCAGTTGTTCGAGGGCGAAGTTTTCAGTGTCAACTTTCAAGCCAAGTTCATGCCCGATGACCTGTTGTCCTGCCGGACTGATAACCAGATGCACCGTTCGGCCAGCGGCGACCAGCACTTCCAGCAGCCGGACCGCGTACGCCGAGCCGCTGGCTCCGGTAATCGCCACCACAAGATCTTCCACTCTGTTGGTCCCTGCAGCCTGAAACTCGACAGTTGTAATGCGTCGTCAATCGCAGCCGTCAGCTGACATCCATCGCAATGATTGTTGGATCCGCATCATCAGTTGACCAGTCGGAATTAGCCAATGTGTTGAACGGTAACTGAACTTCCAATGTCAAATCCTGCATTCAACCGCATTCACCGACAGCTACGAACGGCGGCGGCAACCAGATGTCCGCCGAAGCCGAGTGAAAGTTTCATGGCGTGAGTAACGGTTCGTTGCTGTGACTTTTGTGGGACGAGATCGATTTCGAATTCGTCTTCCGGCGTTTGGAGATTGGCGGTCGGAGGCAGAGTTCCGTCTCGCATGGCGAGGAGCATTGCTGCGAATTCGACGCTGCCCGCTGCGCCCAGCAGATGGCCAATCGCCCCCTTAATGCTCGATCCTGCCAGTTGATGTCGTACCTGACCGAACGATTGGTTAACCGCTCGCATCTCGCAGGCATCGTTCATCAGAGTCGCGGTTCCGTGGAGATTCAGATAGTCAATGTTGTCAGGCTTGAGCCCGCTTCTCCGCAGGACATCGGAAATCAGCCAGCAGAGAGCTGCGGGATTGTCCGACAGTTTTGTCATCGCGAACGTGTCCGCCACCATTCCGCCAGCGAGCCATTCCGCGTAAGGGGTTGCTCCTCGATTTCGAGCGTGGGTTTCCGACTCCAGAACGAAAATGCCAGCCCCCTCGCCAACAACGAAACCATCTCGATTTCGGTCAAACGGTCGAACGGCCGAAGCGGGTTCGTCATGACGTTTCGAAAGGACTCCCAGTTTTCGAAACGAAGCCACAATGGTCGGCGAAAGCGACGCGTCGGAACTTCCGGCGATCACGACGTCGCATTGTCCGGACTCGATCAGCTCAGCCGCTCGGACGAGGCTGACCAGCCCGGTGGCGCAGGCGGCAACAGGCGTCAGTATCGGGCCGCCGGTGCCCAGTAGAGACGAGACCGTAGACGATGCGCCCGAGGGGGCGATCTTCGGCCACCAGGCTTCCGAGACCGTTTGGTCGCATTCTGTTAAAGCGGCTCGATCGGCGACCAGAAGATGATGCAGCGTATGGACGCCGCCTTTGCTGGTCCCGATGACGCAACCGACGCGTTCTCGCTCTGTTTGAAGTTTCCCCGTTGCGTCGAGTTGAAGTTTCGCGTCGGCAATGGCTTCCAGAGTTGCGGTCACGGCATGAGCGATCACCGGCTCATCGATCAGCGGAAGCAGGTCGCTTCTCGATTTGGTTTGAAGAGTCGACCGCAGGCTCTCAGAGGGAACAGCCGGAGCACCGACCGAATCCGACGGCCAGAATTTGCGATCGCGTTCCGGCGGGGTGAGACGCCTTGTGGCAGTCTCACCAGCAATCAGCCGACGCCAGAACGCTTCGCGATTTCCCAGCGGACTTACGACACCGATGCCCGTAATGAATGCTCGGTTTCGTCCGGACATCTGAAGCGAACAGTCTGGTTTCTGCGGGATTGGCAATTTACGTGCGGCTGCTGGATCGACAGACAGCAAACAGGGCACCACCAAACATCACGACGACAATGCCGATTTCGACTGTGAAGCTGCGCCCTGAAACTAAGTTTGTAACCGGAGCAGGTGCCTGAGCCAGCATGCCGACGCCAGCGAAAACTTCTCCACACGCTCCTGCCAGCACGGTAGCCAGCACCAGCAGCGCGGCTGCGATTCGAATGGGTTGGAAGACTCGCAGCATCTTTGGCTCGCGTACTGGTCGATTTGAGAATTGAGCCGATCACCGACTCGACTCTCCTGGAACCGTCTGAGCGATGATAAACAAACCCGGCCGGTGAATAAAACCGTCCGAACTGACGAACCTGCTGATCTGATCGTGCAGGGGAGTCTGGTTTCAATCCTGAGCAGGTTGCGACGGCAGGGTTCTCATTCCGATTGCGAAGGCAACCCACCCGGCAATCATCAGTACGCCGCCAAAAGGTGTGACTGCGCCCAGCCATTTCAAGCCCGTGAGCACCAGCACGTAGAGACTTCCGGAGAACAGCACGATCCCCAGTAAAAAGCACCAGGCCGCAAACCGTTGGCTTCTGCGTACGCTTGCCTGTTGAGCCGACGCTATCCCGAGAGCCAGCAGCCCGAGGGCATGATACATGTGATAGTCGGCACCGGTCTTGAAATCCTGCAGATACTTGTACGTGGCTGGGACCGTGTGCCCGGCAATTGACTTCTCCTGATCGCCGTACACAGCCTGCAGTCGCGGTTCGAGTCCGTGCGCACCGAAAGCTCCGAACACGACTGAGAGTGCAGCGAGAATCGCTCCGGTGATAATCCACTGTTGCGGAGTCTTCATTTTCAAAACAGCTCTTAACGGAAGAAATCGTTATACGGCGTATGAGTATCGACAGTCAGTTTGTGCCTGCCTGTGTCGGTAATGTCGAACGATTTCAGTCTTTGGGTTTCCCGGACGCTGGCTCAGCATCCTGCGCAGTTTTCTCAAAGTCTCCGGCGGCGACAATCACAATTCGTTCCGGATCGAGATATTTATTGACGGCTTCCAGAACCTGCTCGGTCGTGACGGAACGGACTTTCGTTTCGAGGCCGCTGTAATACTCCATCGAGCGATCAGCTTGTGCTGTGCTGCTGAGTGTTCCAACCAGAGTACCGTCGCTGCCTCGTCCAACGGCCTGACTCTGCAGCCAGCCTTGTTTGGCGGATTCCAGTTCTTCGTCGGTGACTCCCTTCGCACGGAGCAGGTCCAGCTCTTCGCGAATGGCTGCTTTCACTTTCGTCATGTTCGCCGGGTTCGAAATGGCATACGTGTAGAAAATCGACCGCTTGTCGAGCGAAGACACGGAAAGCCCGGAACGGATTCCGTATGACAGGCCTTCCTTCTGGCGGACACGATTTCCCAGCCGGTTGGCCAGCGCGCCACCTCCGTAGATGTAGTTGCCCATCAGAAGTGCCGGGTAATCCGGATCATCGTCTCTCATCGGAAACGAAGTCACGGCGAAGTACATCGCGTTGGCTTTATCGGGAGTATTGATGTCTTCGGTTTCAGCTGTCAGTTTCTGGTCGCCGCTCTTTTTGATGCGAGTGTAAGCCTGTCTGGATTCCCAGCCGCCGAGTATCGACTGAATCTGCTCCAGAGTCGCTTCTGAATCGAAGTCGCCGACGATGCTGAGTTCACCGTTCGAACCGTTCAGGAACTCCGAGTAGAGCCGCTTGACATCGTCGATCGTCACGGCCTTCACCATTTCGATTTCTTCCGGAATCGACGGTGTGTAAAGCGGATGTCCTTTTTTGTAAGGCGAGATGCGTTTTTGAGCGGCCCGTTGGGCGAGAGCGGTTGGCTCCGTCGAACCCTGTTCCAGCGAGGTAACGGCTTCGTTCCGGATGACTTCCAGTTCGCTTTCGGGAATCGTTGGCTGACGGAGTACCTCACCGAGAAGCTCCAGAGTTCGCTTCAGGTTGGCTCGTTTCGTCTTGATCGAAAACGTGGCTTCACCGGCTGATCCGTTGCCGCTGAGCTGGGCGAAGTTGCGGTCGAGTTCGTCCTGAAGTTGCTGCCGATCGAGATTTTTCGTTCCGCGAGTCATCAGCGGCGGCAGAAATTCGGCAATCGTGGCCTGGCCCTGCAGGCTTTCTTCGGTGCCGTAACGTAACGTCAATTGCAGCTGAACTGACTCGCCGCGGTTCTTTTTCGGAAGCAACGCAACCTTCAGACCACCGTTGATCGTGAGTCGCTGCGTTCGCTGTTCGATATTTTCCGGTGAGACGTCAAAGTTCTCGCCCGCGGCAATTTCCTTGCGGCCTTTGTAGTCGCCGATCATCTCCGCCAGCGCTGGCGTTTCGGGAACTGACACGCGATCAGCTTCCTTCATCGGCAGATACATTCCGACCGTGCGATTGTTCTGTCGCAGATACTTCGCGGCGACGCTTCGCACCTGTGCGACGTCTACTTTTTCGAGCCGGTCTCGATACAGGAAGTACAGTCGCCAGTCACCTTGCGAGGCCCATTCGCTCAGTTGAATCGCCAGACTTTTAGAATCTGCAGTTGCCAGTTCCCACTGTTTGAGCAGTCGTTGTTTGGCGCGGTTGACGTCTTCTTCGCTGATCTTCGACTCGCCGAATCCTTCGACCACATCCAGCATCGCATCCAGAACGATCCGCGGTTCATTGCCTTTGTTGACTTCTGCAATGAGCAGAAAGATGCCCGGATCGTGCAGCGCGAACGCGGCTCCGGAAACACTGGAGGCTCGTTGCTTTTCGACGAGTTCCTTGTAGAGACGACCGGCTGGCTGAGCAGTCAGCATGGACTCCAGCACGTCGATCGCCGGGTACTCCGGGTGCGGCCCCGCCGGGATGTGATAAACGGCTCCCACTGCGGCAACTTCACCGACACGGCGGAGTGTGACGAACCGTTCGCCATCCTGAGCGGGTTCCTGCGTGTAAGTCCTGTCGAGCTTCCGTTCCGGGCGAGCGATTGATCCAAAATACTTTTCAGTCAGTGTCAGCGCATCTTTACCGTCGAATTTGCCAGCGATCACCAGCAGTGCATTATCCGGCTGATAGTAGCGGCGGTAAAACCTGCGAAGGTTCTCGATGGGGACGCGTTCAATGTCCGCCTGATTGCCGATCGTCGAATTGCCATAGTTGTGCCAGAGGAAGGCTGCGGAAACCATCCGCTTCCAGAGCACCGACGTCGGGCTGTTCTCGCCGCGTTCGAACTCGCTGCGGACGACGGAAAATTCTGTCGCCAAATCCTCCGCCGCAACGTTGCTGTTGATCATGCGGTCGGCTTCGAGCTTCAGGGCGAACTCAAGGTTGTCCTCGTTACCCGGCAAGGTCTCGTAATAATTCGTTCGATCGAGCCACGTGGTGCCGTTGAAGCTGGCTCCGCGATCTTTCAGCGACTTGGGTACGTCGGGATGTGTCGGCGTTCCTTTGAAAAGCATGTGCTCCAGGAGGTGGGCCATCCCGGCTTCGCCGTACCCCTCGTGCCGCGAACCGACAAAGTAAGTCACGTTCACGGTGACGGTCGGCTTCGAGTCGTCAGGAAACAGTAGCACTCGCATGCCGTTGTCGAGTTCGAACTCGGTGATGCCTTCAACCGAGGTCACCAGTTTCGTTTCAGCTCGGACAGCGGTTGCCGAACCGACAACAGAAATTGCAAGGAGGCAAACGATCGTCGCAGCAAGAGTCTTCCGCGCAGGCATGGTCCGTTCCTTTTCGCTCCGTCGGTAAAATCGAACAGAACGGAAAATAACGGAGCAGCGGCCTCGCACGCCAGCGGTGCGGCAAAACTGGTCGGGTCTGAACGGGCAATCGTCTTAAAACGCGAACTATGGCAGAATCACGATCAGAGCGTATGCCCATCCGCCAGTTGCCAGAGCACCAGTCCAACTGAACGGCGGGACTTCAATAGCGTACGGTACGCAGTTGCCCGGTCGGTCGAATCCAAGATCGTAAACCGTGTGGCAAACGCTGTTGCCTTCACTCATCATCTGATACGGCAGGGTCGGGACCGTCGCAAAGAAGCGGGCACCTGACAGGAACGGCTGCAGAATGCAGACTTCGTTACCGTAACGTTCCAGCTGAGCATCTTCGAAGTAGAGCGGGTTGTATTTCAGCTGGGGAGCCTCCCACGAATAAGACAGCGGCATCCAGTCCCGGCTGTAACCAACCGTGTGTTTGACGACAGGAACCTGACTGAGCTTGCGGTAGGCACGTCGTTCCGGCAGGAGTTGGCGTTCGCCGTCGCGGTCGACGAGCATCGGAAGGATATTCATCGATTCACGACCGATCGCCCGAAAGCCTTGCGGGTCGTTGGAAGCGGCTTCATCGAACGCCGATGTTGCTGAGGCGTTTCGGGTGACTCCTTCGTCATACGCTGCCGGAGCCGGAGGCACGATCTGTGCGAAGTTAGCCGTTGTGAGTGATGGATTCTTCAGAGACATCACGCTGTTATGTCCGGTCACGAACTCGATTTCGTCGAGCACTTTTTCCGGTCGTTGCTGAAAGACCTGCAGCGGAATGGTGATTTCGGCGGCGGCTTCTGCAAACGCATGCGACATCAGCACGTCGCCAGCGGCGAGTTCCAGCCTCGCACGGGTTAATAATTTTCGAACATGCTCCGGAGCGATGCCTGCGGTCGTAGTCACGACTGAGTTTGCGGGAGTGGCGTTCGCATCCGCGGGTTCAATTGCGACCGGCTCGTTGAGTGTTGGAAGTGCCGCTGGCCGCTTAATCGCTGCAAGCTCGCTACTGACGGGTTCGGGGAGTGTCAGTGTCTCCGTCTCCCCGAAAGCGGCTGGCTCTGTTGCGATTGGTTTTGTTTCCGGCAGCAATTCGGCTGAACCAGGTTCGGTCGACGACAACATCAGAAACTCGACTGCCGAATCGGATACAGGAAGCGTGGCGTCAGCGACCGGGTACAGACTTTCTTTGTAGCGGGCTCGCTGCCACTCTAATTCTGACCCTGAAACGGCATCATCAAGCGTTTCGGCGACAACGATCCCCTGCTGATCGCTCGGCATCAGCTGGACCATTTGAGGTCCGATCGATGGAGTGAGTGACGAGTTCTCGTAGATCTGTCTCAGGTTGTTGGCGATGCGAGTATCGTAAGGAGCCAGATCGGCGCCCTGTCGAGTCAGCTCTTCGGCTTCGACAAACTGCCCCTGCAGAAACAGCGAGTAACCCCAGTCGGCGAGCAGTTCTGCATTGTCTGGTGTCAGCTCAAAGGCCCGTCGAAAGTTTCCGTTGGCAGTGTCGAAGTCACCATCGCCGGCCGCAATGACGCCCAGCCGGTGATACACCACCGGGTTCGTCGGATTCTCTTTCACCAGACGCTCGTACGCTTTCTGCGCGGCTTTCGTTTTGCCTTCCCGCTCCTGAGTTCTGGCGACACCCAGCTGCGTTTCGTAATCCTCAGCCTGAGCAGCTGGAACCAGAATACTGCGGGTCATCGAAGCGGCTTGCTGCGCGGTCTGGTGACATCCGGAAGTGGCGACAATTCCCAGAAGTAGAAGTGTCAGGGATGATGCAGTCGACTTCATAGAAATCACCGTGTCCTTGACGTGCTGGCGAATCGCTCCAGCCCGCGGTTGTGATGCCGAACCAGTCAATCGTGTGCTTGAGGCGACCGTCTGGTTTCAAGAGCGGCCACTGAATGTGCTGCACGCTCAGAGAACTCGACGCGGTCCTGCACAGACAGCGCGCCGACTAAGCAAACGGCACGTCTGGAGTCTTCGTCACAATCGAAACCCAAAATCGACTGCAAGCAAATTGACCATCCCGGACGACGTAGATTTCGGGACCGGCACACGGCTCATAACCGTCACAATCGGTAGAAATTACCGCCGGAAAGTCGGTCGCACAGGCAGCAGGCAGATGTAGCCAGTCAGCGTTGCCGATGGCGTCTTGAAGCAGTCCCGTCAGACTCACACTGTCTGGTCGCTGGACGTGTTCCTGGCAGAAACGACCGCGTTGCGGGTGCTTCCGACTGACTCTTTCAGCCAGCCAGCGTCGCGGCGGCGGATCGAAGCAGCTGTTCGGTTTCTTCGAAGTCAATGCAGCCATCGGTGATCGAGATGCCGTACTGAATTTTTGCCGGATCGGTCAGCGACTGGTTGCCCGCTTTGAGATTGCTCTCCAGCATCAGGCCGATTATCGACGAGTTACCTGCGGCCTTTTGACTGATGACGTCGTTCCATGCGACGTGCTGCCGGGTGTAGTCCTTATTGGAGTTCGCGTGGCTGCAGTCGACAATCATCCTGGGAGTCAGACCGGCTGATTCGAGTCGCTCGGCGGCGGAGTTGATCGAGTCGGCATCGAAGTTCGAACCCGACCGACCACCTCGCAGCATCAGATGGCCCCACGGATTTCCCATCGTATTGACGACGCAGGTTCGGCCATTCTCGTCGATTCCCAGAAAACTGTGTTCGGTCTTCGCTGACAGCAACGCATCGAGCGCACTCTGCAGGCTGCCGTCTGTTCCGTTTTTGAAACCAACAGGCATCGAGAGTCCGCTCGCCATCTGCCGATGAGTCGGCGATTCCGTGGTACGGGCACCAATCGCGCCCAGCGTGATCAGGTCGGCGA
>JABMPE010000549.1 GCA_013203845.1 Rhodopirellula sp.
ACCGACAGGTCAATCCCCGCCGTGATAATCACCATTGTCATACCAATGGCGATGATGGCGATCACCGCATTCTGGTTGATGACGTTGACCAGGTTCTCTCGCGTCAGAAAACTTGGCCATGTGTAACTTCGCGGCTTGAACAGCTTGATGCCGCGCAGACCGGGAAACTTCTCCGCGGCTTTTTCCAGGTGATCCGGTTTCAGCGGTCCCCAACCAGAGGCGGAATGATTGGTCGCGATGGCATCCACTTTGTTAAACGAACCGCCGACCAGTTCCAGAGCTTCGCGGGCGTCGGTGGGCTCTCCATTAACGACGGCCAGCACGGTTCCTCCGCCAGTCTCAACTGCCCCTCGCACCGCGTCTGTGAATGCTCGATCCTGAGCGGAGTCGCGTGAGATGACGACGACGGTCGCGGTGTCGGAAAACTCACTGAGAATTTCCGCAGCCACTTCCTGACCGGCAGCGGGCGTGTTGGGGTGTTGTTCGTCCAGCGTGACGACGCTGTAATACGCACACAACGCCAGCAGCACGATCACCGAACCGTTGTCAGCAATAAAGCGTTTCACAGATGGCTTTCCACAGGCGATCACGACGTGGCATGATCAGACTTCGTTACTTCACCGCCAGATCCATGATGGATTCCTGAGTCGCCGATTTCACGTCGGTAATTTCACCGGTCACGCGGCCTTCGTGCAGCACGATAATGCGATCGGCCATGCCGAGTACCTCCGGCAACTCGCTGCTGATCATCAGGATGGCCTTGCCCTGCTCGACGAGCTTGTGCATAAGCCCATAAATTTCGTACTTCGCCCCCACGTCGATGCCTCGCGTCGGTTCGTCAAAGATGATGACTTCGGCGTCGCGTTCCAGCCATTTGGCCAGCACGACTTTCTGCTGATTTCCCCCAGACAGATTTCCCGCTCGCTGATCCGGGCTGGACACTTTGATCTGCAACTGGTCGATGTAACTCTGAAAGGAACTTCGTTCTCGTTTCTGCTGGATCAGTCCGCCCCTGGAGAACCTCGCCAGATTCGGAAGCCCGAAGTTCTCCAGCACGCTGCGGTTCAGAACGAGTCCCTGCCCCTTGCGGTCTTCGGTCAGAAGGCAGATACCTGCGGCGATGGCGTCGCGAGGACTGCGAATCTGCAGCTCTTTGCCATCCAGTGTGATCAAGCCGGCCTGGCGTTTATCCGCTCCAAAAATGAGCCGAGCAGATTCTGTACGCCCCGCGCCAACCAGTCCGGTCAGAGCGACAATCTCGCCGCGCCGCACGTTGAACGAAACGTCCTTCACTTTTGGACCACCGACCAGCCCGCGAACTGCCAGTCCTGCCCGGTTCCCGGTATGGTTGTCTGAAGTCTTAATAGCGGCGCGAGTTGGAAATTCGTTTTCCAGTTTCCGACCGACCATCAGCTCGATCAGCGTTTCCCGAGTTAACTCTTCGATCGGCTGCGTATCGATGTGCGCTCCGTCCCGCAGTACCGTCACTCGGTTGCAGATCGCAAAAATCTCGTCGAGCCGATGACTCACGTAGACGATGCCGATGCCCTGAGACTTGAGTTCTTCGACAATTCTGAAGAGGCCCTGGACTTCCCGAGGCGACAGCGCCGCACTCGGCTCATCCATCACAATGATTCTTGAGTCCAGCGACAGAGCCTTTGCGATTTCAACGACCTGCTGCTGCGCGACGGTCAAGTCGCGGACGAGAGCATCCGGGTTCAGCTCAACACCAATCCGCTCGAACAATTCTCGGGCTCGTCGTCGTTCTTTTCCGGCAGGGATCAAGCTGGCTCGTCCGGGCTCCTGACCAAGGAAGATGTTTTCCCGCACGGTCATGGCCGGAACCAGGTTGAACTCCTGGTAGATAATGCCGATGCCTGCCCGTTGCGAATTCTGCGGGCTGGAAATCTGGACGGGGCGACCGTCGATCTCGATCGTTCCGGAATCCGGCTGGTGTGCTCCGCCGAGCACTTTAATCAGCGTGCTCTTGCCGGCTCCGTTCTCACCGAGCAGAGCCAGCACGTCGCCAGCCGCAACGTTCAGATCAACGCCTTTCAGCGCGTGAACTCCGGGGAACGATTTTTCGACGCCACGCATTTGAAGCAGCGGCTGGCCTGGCGATTGGTCCGCCCTGTTTGTAGCGGATGTTTGAGGTCCACTTACCATGAAGATGCCAGAAGTCCAAATCTGAAGTCAATTCGGCAGAAAATCACGTGAGTAAGGTCTGACAAGAGGAGCGCCGGCAAACCTATCGTCAGCGTCCCCAGGATGGTATGCCGGCGCTCCCCTTGTCATACCCTGCCGATGCTTGCCAGGACGCAGGCAGCTACTTGACGTCTACGATTGGGCCGGTGCTTCGGCTCCATCCGACGTCTGCAGCTCGGGATCCTTCTCGGCGTCAGCCTTTTTGTAGATCGCTGTCGGGATCAACTCGACCTTTTCATACTCCTCGCCGTCCAGGTACTTAACGATGTTCTCGACGGAAACGACGCCCATCTTCTTCGGGAACTGAATGGGGTCCGCGTAGATCTTGCCTTCAAGAATCGCTTGCTTGCCTTCCAGTTGGCCGTCAAAACCGATGATCGTTACCTGATCGTTTTTTTCAGCCTGCTTCAATGCGGTCCACGCTCCCAACGCTGATGGATCGTTGATGGCGAAAATGCCTCGCAGATTCTGATGAGCCTGCAGCGCGTCGGACGCGGCTTTGAACCCTTCGTCACGCAGCCCGCCGCCTTCGAGTTCTGAGACAATCGTGATCTTGCCCGACTCACGATCTTTGTTGTGTTCATCGAGAACTTCCGAAAAACCCTGCACGCGCAACACACAGGAGTTTGCCTGTTTGAAATGCAGCACCAGGACGTCGCCGCCAGCATCGCCGAGTGCTTCGATCATGGCTTCGCCCGCGAGTCGACCGCCCTGGTAATTATCGGTGCCGATGTGCCCGGCGACTTTGGCGTCCTCTGCGGCACATTGCAGGTCGCAGGTGAAGACCGGAATGCCAGCTTCGTTGGCTTTACGAATTGCCGGTCCGATGGCGATGCGGTCAGCGGGGTTCAGGACGATTGCCGCGACTTTCTGAGCGATGTAATTGTCGATGTGTTTCGACTGTTCGTTGACATCCCGTTCGGCATCATTGACGAGCACCTCAAAGCCGTGCTGCCTGCCGGTTTCGGTCATGCTGTCGGCGATGATCTTGAAGAACGGATTCTTCAGGGTCAGTGCTGAGAACCCGATCGTCCCGCGTGGCTCGACAGCCTCTGCATTCGTTTCCAAATGCACGGTTCCACTCGTCCCAGTCGACGAAGAAGCACCATCGTTACTGCCGTTGGAGCAGCCACTGACAATCAGCAATGTCAGAAGAAGCGTTGTTGAGATGGTGTCGTTAATACGGGGCCGGAGCATTGTAGTTTCCTCAGTACGTCAGGCAGACAGATGACGGTTGAACGGCTAAAGGCGCGGGCGACGAGCCAGAAGGTTTGCAGACGGCGGTTGCTGTGTCGAGTCACAGGTTCCAAGGTGCTCTGACTTCCTGAAAGGCTGACTCGACTCAACGCAGCATGATATGCTGCGTGCCCGAATTGATCCCTGACGACCATTGACTATTTCTCAGGACACTGATTTCGATGAACTTCTTGAGTCAACTGACAGGTTGCTTTGCTCAGCCTTGTGCCGAGAACCCTACCGTTGCCATGGTGGAAGCTGCTTACCAGCACCATGGTCTGGACTGGCGGTATATCAACTGTGAAGTCGGGCCGGACAAACTCGGCGACGCGGTACGGGGAGCCCTCGCGATGGGCTGGGCCGGCTTCAACTGTTCGCTGCCTAACAAGGTCGAGGTCATTCAGTACCTGGCCGGCCTGAGCGAGTCGGCAAAGATTATCGGCGCGGTGAACTGCGCCGTTCGCCGCGACGACCAGTTCATTGGCGAAAACACGGACGGAAAAGGCTTTCTGGAATCGCTGCGGGAGCAAGTCGACCCCGCTGGAAAGTCACTGGTCATGTTCGGAGCTGGCGGCGCGGCGCGAGCCATTGGTGTGGAAACAGCTCTGGCAGGCCTGGCGAAAATCACCGTCGTTAACCGGTCCACAGGTCGTGGACAGGAACTGGCGACGCTGCTCCGCGAAAAGACGCCTGCTGAAGTCGACTTTGTTCAATGGGACAGTGAGTACAACATCCCGGCTGGAACCAACATCGTCGTCAACTCAACATCGATCGGTCTGTTCCCGGACGTTGATGCGCGACTGGCTTTGAACATGGACTCGCTGACGCCTGACATGCTCGTCGCGGATGTGATTCCCAATCCGCCTCGAACGAATCTGGTGCGCGATGCGGAAGCCAAAGGCTGCACGGTGATCGACGGTCTGGGAATGCTCGTCAATCAGGGAGTCATCGGCATCAAATACTGGACCGGCCTCGACGCCGATCCCACCGTCATGCGGGCAAAGCTGGAAGAAATTTTTGCCGGGTAACTGCGGCTAGCTCATGACTTCGGTGATCGGCGTGGGATTACTGACGAGGTGCGCCGGGCGTCCAAGAGGCGTGTAGTAGACCTTGTCCGGATCGATGCCGAGTTTCGCATAAACCGTTGAAACGAAATTCTCAGGCGAGAGCACTCGTTCGACCGCTGAATAGCCGCTTTTGTCGGTGGCTCCAACGACAACTCCGCCTGGAGATCCGCCGCCGGCCATCAGCACGGTCATCGCGTTGGACCAGTGATCGCGCCCGCCGCGTGAGTTCACTTTTGGCGTACGACCGAATTCGCCGAGCGCGATGACAAGAGTCGTATCGAGCAGTCCTCGTTCATCGAGGTCGGTGATCAATGCGGCGACTGAATTGTCCCAAGATGGCAGCCGTTCTTTGCAGATCGGGAAGATCGTTCGATGGTGGTCCCAGCCGCCGTCATAGACCGTTGTGAATGGAACGCCAGCCTCGACGAGACGTCGTGCCAGCAGACATCTTTGACCGAAGGAATCACGCCCAAAGTTGTTTCGAACTTCGTCAGACTCTTCGTGAATGTTGAACGCGGCCTGAGCGGCGGGGGACGTAATCAGGCTGTGACCCTGTTCGTAGAATTCGTCGAGTGACAACACCGGGTCGGCCGCGGCCTGGTCGGTGATGCGGGGCAGCTTGTCGACGAGGCGACGCAGGTCCATACGATTCTGATAGCCATCCTCGGTCAGCCCTTTCGGAAGGGCGACGTCGCGTACGCGGAACTCGGTCCCGTTCGGATCGTCGGCCACGACAAACGGCGCGTACTTCGCTCCGAGAAAGTTCGGACCGCCTGAACGCGACATTCGAGCCAGCGAGAAATAGGCAGGCAGTCCGTCGTTGCGTCCGAGTTCTTTGGCCGCGACCGATCCCATGCTCGGATGAAAGCTGACGAACGCTCCGCAACCAACAGGAATCCGTGGTGGAGCGCCGGTCATCATGTAGTGATTGCCGGCTCCGTGATTTCCCTGGTTGTGACGGATTGATCGAATCAGAGAAAAACGGTCGTTGATCGCAGCGAGTCTCCGCATGTGTTCGGAAAACTGAACTCCGGGAATCTGCGTCGAGATGGGTTCAAACTCGCCACGGATTTCGGACGGAGCACTCGGTTTTGGATCGAACATCTCATAGTGAGTTGGGCCTCCATCCTGCCAGATCAGGATACAACTCTTCGCCGCAGGTGCGATGGCTCTCTGCGTTTCGGCAGTGAGGCCGCGCATCCTCAGGACGTCGATCAGCGATGCACCGAACATTCCGCCCAGCCCGAGTTTCAGGCAGTCACGGCGGGTCGTTCCGTCACAATTCGTAGAGACACTCATCAGGCAACCTTCAGATTCTGTGGGCAATTCCGTCCTGTCGAATTCGCAAGGATTCAGTGTGGGGCAGCACGGTTTCTGTCGCAAGGTCGAACGTTACTCACGACTGGCCGCCGTTATTCAGTTTCGTAGAAGGTTGAGTGTGTCCGGACGGTTGAACTGCAAGCTCATTCAGTAGACGATTTAGAACGAGGTGTTCAAGAGATGCCGAATCCGACCGATCAAGAGCATGAGAGTCACTATGGCGAAACGAAAAATAATTCGAAATTACGCGTGAAGATCCTGCGTATCAGACGGTCGCGAGGATGAACTGCGTGTCACGCCGGACTGGGGCACCGACGAGGAGACCGGCCAGCAGTGGCTCCGCGTGACCGACAACGGAGCGGGCATGACCGCGGAGGTGATCAAGAACTACTTTACGCAAATCGACAAAAGCTACTACCGCAGCCCGGAGTTCAACCAGGAACGAACCGCCATGAAAGCCGTTGGCAGAAGTCATCTCGCGGATCTCGAAGCAGATCGACACGCGTTGTCGTTTGGGATTGCTGGGATTGTGAACTTTAGACGCGAGCGTTAGACGTAGCAGCAGACGCTACGCAACAAGGATTTGGGGTTAACGTGTCACGATTGCCAACATCCCGTGAGATATCGCATCAGATTCCGTTCGTTTTGGAAGACGATGACCTCAAGAAATTTGTGGAAGCATTTAGGTCATTCGAGCCAAATTGCGAGATCGACGTCACATGCGCCGACAAGAACGAAAGGCATTTAGACGACCTCAAGAAGATTTGGGCATGTTTGTCATGATTTATTCACACCGCACTGGAAAGCACTCGTCAGTCGTCGGTGGGGACCCATACTGAAATAAGTTCCCAAAATTCCAACCAGATTATTCCCTCTCGCACGCAAAACCAGAAGATATGGGAGAACCGGTTTCCCGCCCCGCCTTTAGGAGGGCGCGGCTCTCCGCAGGAATCAGAACTCTGCGGGGGGAATGCATACGGCGGTCAGATAACAATGCAGGCGGCGGACAGTAGCGGGCGGTCAGAACGACCACCGGAAGCTCGTTCGGTTGATCGCGGGAAAGAGTCGCCCATTGATTTCGACGATGACCGCGAACCGTTCCGCATGCGCCAGGCGGATGCAAGCTCATGCCGAATGAGGATTGCCTACCTGCGAATAGCCATCGAATTGGCTGATTGGCTCAGCCAGTGTTGAATTTGACTCAACAATACCAACACGACTGTCCGTGCAGCACTCTGTTCGAACGAATCCTGGAAAGCCTCCGCCGCCAGTCCCCGCTGCCGCTGCAAATCTAAAGAATCAGTATCCGAAAACTCCGCTTTCGAGAGACCTCCAGGATCGTCGTCCGCGCCGACGACCACGAATTACCCGGAAAAAGTCCCCGCACCGGCCGCCAGACAATGCCCCGGCCCCAATCGTCTCTCCCCGGCCCAGGCAAGCTGCCTCACCAACCGACTTCCCCAGCAAAAACCGCTCTGCCAAACCAGCCTGTGAGACATGCGGGTTGGGCGATCTGTTTAATCCGACTGACTTTCCCACGACCTTGGTCGACATGTTTGCCATCGAACATGACTTCCCCAGCGGCGAACCGCCGCCTCACCTGCGTCAGCTCAGCCCCGAGCTGTACCAACAGGAACGCCAGCGTGAGCTGTCTCGCTTTGATGAGGCGGTGTAACTGACCGAACAGGCATTTGTCGAAGAACTCGCCCGATTGGTGGATCACCTGTCCGAGAGGCTGAGCGGCTCCGCTGACGGTAAGCTTAAAGTGTTTCGCGATTTGCGCGGTCGCCAATATGGCCGAGTTCTTCGAGCGGTTTCGCAGTCTGAACGTGCGGAGTCATGAACAGCTTGATGAGTTGGTCGGCAATGCCCAACGTGTTGTGCGAGGCGTGGAACCTCAGCAGCGATCGCACTCAGGGCCGGTCGATTGGCAGCGGACTTATCGAAGGCGCGTGTAAGAACCTGATCGGACGTCGCCTGAAACAGACCGGAGCGCACTGGAAAGTCCGCCGAGTCAACCGCATGGCTGGTCTATACGCCGTCATGTACGGCGACAACTGGAACCGCTACTGGAACTGCCTGGCCACCTGACTCCCGAAATCCCCGAGCACACCCTTTACCAGGGCGAATGCAGCGTTCGTACTGCATCTCTGACCTGCGCACAGGTGCGGGCAACGCAGAACCGTCATGGATTCTCGCTGGAGGCCGCGGAGCACTCCGACAGCCGCGAATATGAATGGTTTCTCGACTTCCGTGCGTGAATGTCAGGCTGAGGGTCGCCGCCTTTCTCGCAGAACGTGATACAGCGATGTGACATCGACTTGAGGTTGCTGCAGCACCCGAGTGATCAGGATCGCTTCGAGGTTGGTCAGTGTGACCGCAATCATCGCGACACGAAACGGCCAGGTGGCCCAGCCGCCGAAGATGCACACGACGCCGATCGTGATCAGCCCCCAGCACTTCTTTGCGCCGAAAGTGTGATAGGTGGGTATCGAACCGAACTTACGCAGTCCGTAGATCGACGACACTCCGTAGAGGCCGATGGCTGTGGCCATGAAAATGAATTCGGGCTGCAGCGCGGCCCAATGCAACCACAGGCCGGCGAACAGTGTTGCTCCGGCCAGACACACATCGGCGACGCTGTCCAGCCGCGCCCCAAAGACGGTGCGCTGGTTGAGGGCGATCGCAAGTCGCCCATCGAACCAGTCGGTCATCTCAAGAGCAATGAACAGAACGAGGACTGTCAGCGGCTCTTCGGCGATGGCCAGCGCGATCAGCACGAACGACCCGACCAGGCGAATTGCCGAGAGGAAATTGGGGATCGTCAACAGTTGGTTACTGCGAGGTTCGGCTGCTTCGCCGACCTTCCGACCGGAATCCGGCAATGGTTGAGGTTCCTGCAGGCTGCCCATCAGAGTGCTTTCTATCTTTCTGCTCAGAGTGCGTCTCGGGGAGACGCGACTTCAGTCACAACGGGTGCCTTGCACTCGGCGTGCCAGGCGTTCTGTCAGCCGTTTGCCCATAGAACAAAGCCATAAAACGCCGGTGCCGTGAACGTCAGGCTGTCGATTCGATCGAGGATGCCCCCCTGTCCAGGCAGCAATGTGCCGCTGTCTTTGACACCTGCGTCACGTTTGACGGCCGACAGGTTGATGTCTCCGAAATAGCCGATGATTGAGATCAGCAGTCCGGCGGCAATGGCATACGTAAGGCCAGTTTTCATGGCGATGGTATATGAATCGAGATTTCCACCAAATGACGTCAGGAGCGGTGCCAGCAGCACGGCCAGTGTGACGGTCGTTGCCACTCCGCCGTAGAAGCCGACCCACGTTTTGAACGGTGAAACGACGGGAGCGATCAGTCGGTTGCCCCAGTGCCGACCGAAGAATGCCTGCGCGATATCGTTCATCTCGGTCAGGATCATCAGATATAGAAACCACCCAACCGGACCGACACTGGCGCTCTTTTCTGGTGGAATGTTCCACAGCATCACGGCAAACGACGGGGCGTAAACCAGCAGAATCAGGCCCCAGTACCAGGAGGGAACAGCATGAGTAAAGCCGTTAGGCAGGCCAGCGGCTGTCCGTGAAATGCTCAGGACGAGTAATGCTCCGATCGGCAGGAATAAAAGCCTGGTAGTCGGGTAATCAAAGCAGATCAGCAGGTAATGCGCAGGGATCATACTCAGCGCGATTCGCTGCAGGTCACACTCATCTGTGCGGGATGAGACCAATCGTGCGTATTCGCGCAATGCCAGTCCGCTGGCAACAGCAAACACAACGGCAATCGCGAACTGTCCCAGAATGACCGCGGCTGCGAATGTCGGAGCGATCACCCACCAGGTCTTGAGACTGTCGACTCGCTTTCGCACCAGTTCCGGCCGTTTTCCGTACAGCGACACAAGCCTGGCCAGCGAGCCAACGATCAGCGCTGCGAACACTCCGGCCAGCATCCAGCCAAGCGTCGGATGGAGCGTCATGATGAGCCTCTGCTCATTCGCCGCGGCGACGTGAGGACAGTCGATGCGGTTCGATTCGAGTATGGAATCCGGCTGGTTTCAACACCAGAACCGAACAGGTTAGATGCGGCAGCAGTTGCTCAGCAGTGTTGCCGATCAGTATTCCACCCAGGCCGCGTCGGGCTGCCGTGCCCATTACCAACAGGTCGATTCCCAGGTCGTGAACGACTGACTGAATCGCCGGGTTCGCCGGTCCCTGGACGAGATGCACATGATCTGGGGCAATCGAATCTGCCAGTCCGAGTTTCTTCAGCGACTCGTTCAGGTTGACGCGGGCTACGGAGCTCGCCTTCGCCTGCCACGCTCCATCTTCGCCGGGAGGCAACGGAATTCCGCGGTAAAGTGGTTCCGCGTATTGCGGCACGGAATGAAGAACATGCAACTCCGCTTTAAACTGGTTGGCGAGTTCGGACGCAACCTGGACGGCCTGCTCAGAAGTCTCTGAGAAGTCCGTCGCTGCGAGAATCTTACGCACTGCACCGTCATCGTGTGGCGACGTGACCCAGACTGGACTCGGGCAGACTCGCAGCATTTTTTTTCCCGTGCTGCCAAGCACCAGACGTCTCAATCCGTGACGGCGATGACTGCCAAGGATCACGACGTCGTAGTGGCTCTCGATAACCGCCCGCGTCAGTTCCAGCGACGGTGTGCCGCAGGTACAAACGAGATCCGCGACGAGACCCGCTTGCTCGGCTTCGTTACAGAAGCCTTCAAGAATTTCAGAGGCGGCCTCATAGACAAGCTCGCCTTCCGATTTCTCTTCGGGCGGACTGATGAAGCGTCCGTAATCGGGCATGACCGTGGCGTGAAACGTAAGATGCCCTGATGTCCGACGTGCCAGCCAGATCGCCTTGTCAACCGCAGCCCGCGTACTCCGAGGGACAGCGTCCGCAACAAAGTGCTCTTCGTCGGACAGGTCAACACCAACCAGAATTCGCTTGAAGTTCTGCATATCAATTACCGCTGAGAAGTCCGGACACATTGACGAAGATTGACGCCACTCAAGCGAGCACGACCGGCCTGTGGCTCTTGCTGGAGTGCCGGATCAAAGTGCTACCCTCAGAGGGCCGACTCACAACAGAGCAAGCACCGTGCCACGATGAGTGAAGTCGATGAGCAGCGGACATTTGGCACCGTACGTGCAGACTCGGGACAAAGACTCGCGTTTACGACTTCGCACGACTCAGCCGCCATTGGGAGCCCGATTATGAACCCTTATAGTGAACTGCTTGCTCAGGACGTGATGAACTCGCCGGTACTGTCGACGTCCCCCGAGACTGATGTCGACGACGTTGAGCAGGAATTCGTGCGACATGGAGTCAGCGCCATGCCGGTCGTCCAGCAGGGACAGATTGTTGGGATCATCAGCCGCAGCGATCTGATGCTGGTGCCGGTCCTGGCAGCGGCCATTGAATCTGGCGTCACAGCCGCTGGGATCATCAGCCAGCCGAAGCCAGTCTTCCTGGTGCGCGATATTATGACTCGCCAGGTGGTGCAGTGTTCTCCGGAAACGGAACTCGGGCTGGTCGCCGCCGATATGGTGCATCAGCACGTGCACCACATCGTCGTCGTTCGTGACGGCTTGGCTGTCGGTGTCATCAGCAGTCTGGACATCGTGCAGTTGACTGTGCAGTAATTGCCACGAATTGCGACGAGCAGTGACATTCTGTCCGTGAGAGGCAGAGCTTCGTCGAGCTGATTCGGAACGATTTCTTCGGCTTGCGACATTGTGCGACATTGAGAGAGGCAATCCTGACACGCTACCCAAATCTGGCAGCCACTCAAGTGAGGCTGTCTGTTCGGCGAAGCCGACGAATGTGCAGCAGACGCGACAGCGATCGAACAGCCACGGGCAGGATCGCTGTCAGCAGCAGGCCAGCGATCAGCCAGGGATCAAGCAGCCGGATCAATCCCTGGTCGGCCAGTTCGTGCAGAGTCGGCAGTCGAGTTCCCGCAAAGACAAACACAATAGTTCCAGGGAGCAGTCCGAGCTGAGTCGTCCACCAGAACGTGCGGGCGGGCACTCGAAGCGCTCCAGACACGTAGTTGATGAACGTGAATGGAGCATGCGCCATTCGTAACTGCAGCAGGTAGAACGGCCCGTCTCTGGCCAGATGTCGGTTCAAGCGTTCGACGTGGCCGGTAAATCGGGACTCGACGACATCGCGAATCAGGTAGCGACAGATGAAGAACGTCGTGAGTGCGGCCAGCGTCAGAGCCGCATCGATCATCAACACAGCCGACCACAGCCCGAACAGCCAGCCAAAGATCATCGACTTTCCGCCGGTCCCCGGGACCAGCGATGCCAGGAAGTAGACGCCGAAACCGATCATCCACGACTGGAACGGATTGTTCGCAATACTCTCACGCAACCTGGTCTCGCGACGGACGAGCACCTCCAGCGAGGTGTATTCTGGCAGAAGTACGGCAACGGCAGCCAGCACGCCCACGAACATCAGTCCGATCAGTACTCGGCGTCGATTGGACATGAGTCTTCCGGGATAATTGGAGTCGGCAATCAGAATTCGCGAGTCGCAGCTTTCATGCCAGTTACTGTGATGCTCCGCGATACCAGAACGGCATATCCGCGAGCGATTCCGCACACTAACCGGGCATCTGGTGGATGTGAGCGATCCTGCATTGACTGGTACAGACTCTGCAGTCACTCGGTCTGTCGATTGAACAGGAGAGCACAGAGGAAACCGAGAGATGACCGCGAGTCTCGATTTCCTCTGTTGGCTGTTACTTGAGATTCTGTCAGTTGATGAGAGAACGTATCCGAGGAGCGAATCATGAACGGAAGCGGCTCACTGAGAATTCTCCACATCTCCGATCTGCATTTCGGCCCCCCGTATCGACCGGGTGTGGGCGAAGCGTTGCTTGACATAGCTGTCCAGCTCAGGCCGGATGTCGTCGTCGTGAGCGGTGACCTGACTCAGCGAGCGAAGCCTGAGCAGTTTGCCGCAGCAGCCGAGTTCCTCACTCGACTGCCCGCTGCTCCGCGATTGGTCATTCCGGGGAATCACGATGTGCCGCTCTATCGAGTGGTGGAGCGCTTCACAAACCCGCACGGGCTCTACCGGAAATATATCAGCGAGGAACTGAATCCTGTGCTGCGAGTTGACGGTGCGGTTCTGGTGGGACTCGACACGACCTCGCCATATCGCAACATTACAAATGGTCGCATTTGCCGCTGGCAGCTTGATCGCTGCAGCGAGGCTCTCCAGGACGTGCCGCCGGACACCGCTCGGATCGTTGTTGCTCATCACCACTTCGCTCCGGCGCCAGACTATCTCCATGACTGGACGATGCCGAAGGCCCGCCGCGCCATCGAACGCTTTGTGGAACTCGGTGTCGAGTTGATTCTCGGCGGCCATCTGCACCGTGCCTACATCGGGAATTCGCTGGACTTCTTTCCGGGCAGCGACCGCGAGCGAGGGATCATCATCGTGCAATCGGGCACGTCGACTTCTCGACGAGGGCGTGGCCGTGAACGGGAAAAAAACTCGTTCAACCTGGTCGAGGTCTCAGCAACAACGCACAGCATCACGCATTACGTCTACTTCGATGAAGAGCACGGCTTCACCCCATTCAGCCGTCACCAGTTCCCTCGACCCGGCCAGCACTTCGAGCACGACGTTCTGCACGCATCGGAGGCAGCAAAGTCCGTAGTCGTCACCGACTGAGGAATGCCTCATAACGAGATGCAGTTCCCGACGTGATGGAATCTGGCTCTCGAAAAAACTGTTGATTCCATTTTTACCTGATGCGATTCGCGATGTCGAATAGCGCGCTCTTCTGCACGATGGGCGAACCCGCACGGTGCTGCGGCTCGACGATGTCGCGACTGCTTTCTTCTATCGACGAATACTGCTTGAGAGGCTGCACAGCACACGCGTGGCACGAGTTTCGCAATTCATAAGGAGACAGACCGTTGCCGCATCCTGCGGTCTGGTGTTCGGGTATCACTTCAGATTCGGATCAATGCATCGAGGGATCACATGCCTGCCGCTCAAATCGATCTCTATGAGGTGCTGGGCGTACCACGGGATGCCGACTCGGCCGCCATCAAGAAGGCCTATCGAAAGCTCGCTGTCGAGTTTCATCCAGATCGGAACAAATCGCCCGGTGCGGAGGAAAAGTTCAAGGAAGTCACCGAAGCATTCGCAGTTCTTTCGGATCCTGAAAAACGCCGCGTGTACGACAGCGGCGGAATGGCGGGGCTCGGTGGCTTCTCGGCTGAAGACCTTTATGGCGGGGTAGATTGGGGCGACATCGACGGACTGGGTGGTCTCGGTGGCAGCCTGTTTGGATCACTGTTCGGCGGCAGTCGATCTCGCGGGGTGGAGCCTGAGAGGACGCAGCCGGTCATGGTCGAGCTGCATGTTCCGCTCGAACGAATCATGCACGGTGGAATTGAGCAGGTTCGTGTTCCCGTACGTGGCACATGTTCGGCGTGTCATGGCACGGGAGCCAGAGCCGGTTCACAACCAAAGAAGTGTCCCGCCTGCGATGGCCAGGGTCGGCAGGTCGCAGCGCAGAGCCGCGGCAACGCGTCCGTGCAGCAGATTTCGATCTGCAGTCAGTGCCGTGGAACTGGGCAGGTGATCGAGAATCCGTGTCCAACCTGCCATAGCACAGGGCAGTCGACCGAGACTCAGACAGTAACTGTCGCCATTGTCCCCGGCGTAGCAGACGGAACTGTGATCCGGGTTGAACTGCCGGGCGGATTGAAACGTGAAGCTCGCGTGGTCGTTCTGAGCCAGCGACATCCGCAACTGGAGCGTCGCGGGCATGATCTGTGGACGGAACATGCCATCGACGTCACCGATGCCGTTCTCGGAACAAAACTCGACGTCAGAACTCTCGATGGCGAATGCACCCTCAGGGTTCCGGAAAGAACCAGCCCCGGCGCCGTATTGCGACTTCGCGGGCAGGGACTGCCGATCCCCGGAACGACTGATCGTGGACATCTCTATGTTGCAGTTCGAGTGCGGATGCCGAGCGAGCTTTCGCCGGAAGTCAGAGCGCTCTATGAGCAGATTCGCTCGCTGCAGACAGCAGAACAGCGGACACCAGATCAACCACAACCGGTTTAGGCAAAAGGGATTGCAATGCTCGATGATTTCTTTCTGAAAACGGTACGCCCGATGAGTCTGCAGCGTGTCAATGCGACGCGCTGGCAGCCAGCGGCGGATGTCTATCGTATGTCGGATGGGTGGCTGCTCAAGGTGGAACTGGCTGGCGTTCGACCGGATGAGCTGCAGCTGTTGGTTGAAGGCTGCGAAGTCATTCTGTCGGGACGACGGCGAGACTGGATCATCGAACGTGGCAGGCAGTGTCATTCGATGGAAATTGCCTACAGCTGTTTCGAACGACGATTCACGCTGCCCTCACGCGTTGACAACTGTCGGATCGCCACCGAATACCGCGACGGCATGCTGGTGATCCGAGTGGTGACAGGAGGCTCTGAAGGATGAACGACTTCATTGATGACAACTCCAGTCAGGCCGATGCTGTGGCGGATCCCGCTGCGAATGATCCCGCTGCAACTGAACTCGTTGCGTCCCGTGAGCTGCCCGTACTTCCTCTGCGTAACAGCGTGCTCTATCCGCAGGTGACAATGCCGTTCGGGGTCGGACGAACGGAATCTATTCTGGCGGTCGAGGCTGCGTTGCTGAGCGAAGACAAACACCTGCTCGTTTTTGCACAGAGAAATTCAACGATTGAACAACCATCAGCAGAGGATCTGTACGAAGTCGGGACGGAAGCCGTCATCAAACATATGGTTCGCGGTAAAGACGGATTCAATCTGGTCCTGCAAGGTGTCGAAAGAGTTCGGCGTGTTGAAGAGGTGCAGGCGACTCCGTTTCTGTCGCTGCGAGTCGAATCTTTCCCGTTGCCCGACGACAAGTCACCGGCAACTGAAGCGCTGCTGCTGGAAGTGATGAAGGTCGCATCGCGTTTTCATGAACTCAGTGACATCGCCGGTGACGTTGACTTCGGACAGTTTCTCAGTCAGCTCGACGATCCACTGCAGACGGTCTTCATGCTGGGCGCCATGCTTTCTCCTGATCTGGAGAAAGCACAGCGACTACTTGAGATGACCAGTCGCGAGGCTGCGTTCCGAATTCTGCTCGAAGAGCTGTCACACGAAGTCCAGGTGCTGGAATTACGTCGTGAGATTGCCAGCCAGACACAATCGGAGATCACCGACGAACAACGCAAGTTCATCCTGCGCAAGCAGCTTCGCACCATTCAAAAGGAGCTGGGAGAGCTGAGTCCGGAAGAGGCGGAAGTGATTGACCTGAGAATGAGACTGGATGGGCTGAAAGTCTCCGATGACGTACTGGCCGAGTGCAATCGGGCACTGGACCGGCTGGAAAGTCTGCCAGCGTCGTCCTCCGAGTACCAGGTGCTGCGATCTTATCTGGAACTTGTATTTGATCTGCCCTGGTCGGAAGAAACGACGGACAACCTGAACCTCGCATCGGCCCGATCGATTCTTGACGCGGATCATTACGGACTGCGAGATGTCAAAGAACGAATCATCGAGCAACTCGCCGTACTCCGACTGAATCCCAAAGCGTCGGCTCCAATACTGTGTTTCGTGGGGCCGCCGGGAGTCGGCAAAACATCTCTGGGACAGTCCATCGCGCGGTCGCTGGGACGGAAGTTCGAACGCTTCAGTCTGGGCGGGATGCACGATGAGGCCGAGCTGCGCGGGCACCGTCGAACGTACATTGGAGCGATGCCTGGCCGCATCATCCAGGCGGTCCGACGCGCTTGCGTCAGGAATCCAGTCATTATGCTCGATGAAGTTGACAAGCTCGGACACGACTACCGAGGTGATCCTGCAGCGGCTTTGCTGGAGATTCTCGATCCGGCTCAGAACTCGACGTTTCGAGACAATTATCTCGATCTGCCGTTTGACCTCTCGAAAGTGTTTTTCATTCTGACGGCCAATACGCTTGACACAATCCCGCGACCATTGCTCGACCGAGTCGAAGTGATTCGGCTGTCAGGTTACTCGGATGAAGAGAAGCTGGAGATAGCGAAGCGATACTTACTGCCGCGACGGCTTGAGCAAACGGGATTGAAGCCGGATGAACTGATAATTCCGGACGAGACCCTGCAGAAAGTTATCCGGCGTTACACACGGGAAGCGGGTGTCCGCGACGTTGAGCGTCAGTTGGGGGCATTATCCCGGAAGGTGGCAGTCGACTTCGCCGAGGGACGCACGAAAGCGGTCATCGTCGAGTCGGAAGAGCTGTCGAAGTTCCTCGGCAGCGAGCGTTTCTTCCCGGAGGAGGCTCGAAAGGAAATGCCACCGGGAGTGGCGGCCGGCCTGGCATGGACGGAATCCGGCGGAGAGGTCCTCTACATTGAGGCGCTGCTGGTGCCGGGCGAGGGCAGCGACATCCTGTTGACAGGTCAGTTGGGCGACGTGATGCGTGAATCAGCAAGAACTGCACGCAGCTACGTTCTTTCCCACTGTGAGGAACTCGGCATCGATCCTCCACACGGAAATGTCCATCTGCATGTGCCAGCCGGGGCGGTTCCCAAAGACGGACCATCGGCTGGCATCACGATGGCCACGGCGCTGACGTCTCTGTTTTCGGGGTGTCCGGTTCGTCGCGACACAGCGATGACCGGCGAGATCACGCTGACGGGTCTGGTGTTGCCCATCGGCGGAATTCGCGAGAAGGCCCTGGCTGCCCGCCGCTCAGGAATGACTCGAATCATTCTGCCAGCGGCCAACGAAAAGGATCTGGCCAACCTTCCCGAGTCTGTCCGCGAGGACATTGAGTTCATTCCCGTCTCAACAATCAGCGAAGTGCTGGCTGACGCAATTCCTGGCTTAGCCGAGCGAGTACCGACCGGGGTTTAAGGTCTCCGCCGCAGTTTAAGATCAAAGCGGTTTCTCGTCGGCCTTTTCGTCTTCTGAGCAGCCGATTGAGTGATGGGCGATTCTCGTCGCATGGTGAACCAGTCGGCGGAGCCAGCGAGTAGTGTCCAAACCGACTCGATGATGTCCTGCAATGTTGCTCATACGGCTTGCAACGCTATTTCAGGAGAGCCGAGCAGGTTCAGGAGAACCGAAAGGCTGGAATCCAGATGTCGCGTCAGCGCGTTGCCGGATTCCGATTGCGCTTCTCACTTCACCGGGGCGACACGGGCTCCCGAGAGTGTTGCCGGATCGGTGTTTGTATCGAGCAGAACCCGTTGACCGGTGGCGGTTGGTCTTGCCCGGAGAACTTTGAGATTCACCTCGGTTTGCTCCTTCATTGAGGACTCATGTATTTCCAGATACGGCTTCTGATCAGCCTGTCCTGATGACAGCCGTATCAGGTGACTTTGACCGGAATTCTCCTGCGGCGTTCTTGCGTCGAAGAGAATCAGTTGTGAACTTCCGGGCAACCCCGAGAAGCTCGGCGTCGTTGCCAGTACTGCTTGTTTATCGACATCACCGTCCTCAAGTCGGCTTGAAACAGACAGGTAGGCGGTGTCGTCCCAAAGCTCGTCAATACCCAGGAAGACCTGTCGCTGATGTTTGTGATTAAACATCTCCAATGCCGGTTCATTCGAGTCGAGACCCAGCACGAGTCGCTCTTGTCCATTGCTGTCGCTGATGACGACTTTTTTAACACGCAATGTGTCAAACACTCCGTCTCCCCGCTTCTCAGCCAGGTCGGGCGCCGCGGCACCGACCATCAACACGGCGACGGCACCGACACTCAATCCAACCACAATTCGTTTGAAAAACTGATTCTGGCGTTCGAGTGTTTCCAGCCGATTCTCAAGGTCTCTGACGTCAATATCTGTCATTGGAATACTTCCTTTGGACAAGTGACCTGACCACCGCTTGTGGCGCAAACAATACGACGATGACCGCTTTCACCAGTCCTTACATGTAGGTCGGGTAGGCAGTCGGCTCGTGTGGTTTCAGTTCGTAGTGTGACTGTAAAAACTTTACCAGATCGATCAGCTGCTGCACGGTCATGACTTCGTTGTAATTCAGCATGCGGGATTCCTTGCCCTCGTCGTCTTTCGTGACATCCTCTTTGGCGTAACCTTTTGCCACTTTGTGAGAGGGGTTGATGATCGACGTGACAAGCTCGCCATACGTCTGAATTCGGTCGACTTTTCCGCCCAACCGCACAGCCATGTCGGTGGCGTTTTCTGCCACTGGAAACTCCAGGCCGTTGACCTGGTGGCACGCGTGGCATTGCAGTTCCGCGAACACTGCTTGTCCTCGCTCGACGTCTCCATCCGGCAAAGTGAACCCACGACCCGACTGAGGCGTCGGAGCACAACCCATCGCAAACAGCGCACCCAGTACCGTTACATTCATTAGACGGGACATCCCAGACTCCTCGGCTTTGACGGGGCAGGATTCTCAAGCCACTCCCTGGCGTTTTCCGCACACGCTCATTCGCTCACGAAAGGCTAATGCAAACGGAATGCCGAATTCGGTAACTCGGTGAATTTCCTTATCCAGCGTCGTTGAGCCCGCACACAACCTGCCCCCGGCCCGAGTCGTCTGCTCTGGACGCTCTCCTGCCCGCCACTGGCTTCCCTAACGCGAGTCCTCCGCTTACAGAACCTCGCCGATACACGCCAAGCACCAGCCGGCCCTGACTCACCATCTGTCCGTTCCATTCGCCGGACAGCGGAAGCGCGTCGACGAGCACATCGGTCAGATGAAGCCGCGCGTCTGGCGTCGACTCTCGTGCGGACCGGGCCTGAAAGGCGAGCGTCTGTACGACAGGGCCTTCGTCTCGTGGCCTGGTTCGCAGGACGAAGACTTCACACGCGGCTTTCTCGTGCGGCGATCGATCAGCGATCCCGACGATCTGGCTTACTACTTCACGAAGGCTCCGAAAGGAACGCACTTGAAGACGCTGGTGCGCATCGCCGGCAGTCGGTGGGCGATCGAAGAATGCTCAACCTCTGGTTGACCTGAAGAAGCTGGAGCAGGCCAAACAGGAAACCGGCCTGAACGAGTACGAAGTGCGTTCGTGGATCGGCTGGCATCGACACATCACACTGTCGATGCTGGCTCATGCGACTCTGGCGGTGATTCGCTCGCGAGCCCACTCGGCCGCTTCAAAAAAGACAGCGTCAATCTGATTTCTGTCACCGTCCCCGAAGTCAGAAAACTCATCACTCGACTCGTATTCCCATGCCACAACTCACCGGACCAAGCACTCGAATGGTCCCACTGGCGACGACGACACCAGCATCACGCTCGACTCTGCCACTACAGGAAAAGAGGACACGACCCACCAAATCATTGAAATACAACTGTAGTACGAAAGAACAAAACACGTAATTGGCGGCAAATCGTTCCGATGCGTCGCATTCGCACTCATAGTGTGCGGTCAGGCACGGCATAGCTGTGACGACGTCAATTGTCTGACCAGAATGCCATCAGTTGTGCTGGTTAACCAGCGGCAGTTTCGACATGACTGGTCTGACTGTGTTTAGTCTGCATTGCCAAATACTCACGCGGCGGCACAGATTCTGCTGACGTCAGCTCTCGTGCGTTGACTGAATGACTTGAGCTCGTTGGACGAGAGCCGTGTGGACTCCGGGCTGTTTTGAGCGGCGCTGCCGAGGAAGTTCTCATGGCCCGACATTCTGGTTTGATCGTCGTTCGTGCAGCTCTGACTGCGGCTTTGCTTGTGGCGTCTATCGCCGAGATTAGTGCCCAGGACGGGCTCTACAATGTAGAGCTGAGTCGCATGGAATTTTATCGCCTGCTCGATGCCAAAGAGCAGGACCTGGTGCGGAGCCTGTCGTACAACACTGATGGCTCGGTAAATCGCGGTACGAAGGAGTACCAGAAGGCCTTCAAAGAATTCAGCGACTACGAAAAACAACTACGGAAGGATTACATGTCGCGGCGGGGGCGGGACGATGCCCTGGTGAATGTCTTTGAAGATGCCGGATTCGATCCCGATCAACGGAGTCGACTTTTTTCAGATAGCGGAACAGCCCCCGGCGAGCGACTTGGTGGTCCCCAGGGCCGAAACACAATCGATCGCGCGCCGATTACTTCACAGGACACGCAGACTCCTCATCGTGATGTGAAACCTGGCGATTCGAGTTCGGTTCCGCCGAGCGCGATTGATCGCGGAGAAAAGGACTTTTACCGCGGCGAACTGGGGGATCGCGACATTACGGCGAAATCAGCCGACGACGTGAGTCGTATCAAACAGACGGCAGAAGCAAAGGGTTACACCGTTATTGATTCGGGTGATGGCTATATCCACATCAAGGAGTTGGACACGATTGTCTGGCACGAAGACAGCGATGCCTATCGGCAATATCTGAAGGACAAGGATGCGTTCAAATCCAGGCTGGCCAACCCAGAATACATTGCCGGTGGCAAAGACGCGGGAGCCATTCAGCAGGTCTCGAAGGTACAGAACCAGTTCAAAGCCGGGCAACCGCCGGGTAGCCGTGTTCCGTCGGATCAGCTTTCACTGGAACGTGCGAAGTACGCTCAGAATCTGGGCAAGGCCGGGCACAAGATCGACTCAACGATTGTGCAACGTGGTCAGCCAACCGTAACGACTACGGAAACCCGGGACAAATTTCGAAAACTTGCGCAGGGACAGGATCAGCGGGTTGTCCTGGGAACCTTCGGTGAAAAAGATCCGGCTCACGTCGACAGAGTGCTGAGCAAACTCCGCGATGAAGACGTGGTTCAGACACTGAAAGACAGCATCGACGCCGATCACGAATCGCGAGTCAACCAGAAAAAGTATCTCCACGACCGAAACCGCGAGCTGGCGGAAGGAATTGCCGAAGCCACGGAAAACGGCAACGTCATGGATCAGCGTCTGCGTGAAGCAGAACTCGCTGACAACACTCGCCGCATCGCGGAGCTTGACGATATTGATCGAGTTGAACAGATGACGAAGGACGTACTCGTCGAGAAGAATCCTCAGATACGCCGTAAGATTTTCGATATCGAAGACCCGGTTCATCCTCGGCACGGCGGCCCAGCCGGTGTCGATCCCGATGTGCCCCGCCCCGATGCCGATTCTTCACACGTTGCTCGCCCACCGGACGCCGATCCAGGAACGACCGGTTCGCGGCCCACGGAAAAGCCTCGCACCCGGCTCAGCAAAGCGAAGTCTCTGGTCGCGGAGTACGGAGCCGATGCGTTCGGGGCCGCGATGAGTCTTTACAACCGTTACACCGAAGAGTCCGAACGAGCGACTCGCGAGGGGAAACCAGTTTCGCAGGCTCGTGTCACGCTGCTGGTTGCCGCCGACCTGGCAAATATCACCGACGTTTACGAGGGACTAACGGGGCTGGCCGATGAAACAACGACCGGAACATCGGACTACATCAAAGACCAGCTCAAGTACTACGAGCGTGCCGGAGTGGATGCGTCGAAGTTCAGCTTTCGAGCAGCACTTGCCCTGAAGGCTTCCGTACGAGGAACAATCCTCGGGACATGGCAGGGCTGCAAAGCACTGCCGGGTGTCAACACAGGCATTGGCGCGGCAGAAGGAATCTACGCAATCGGGAGTGCCGGTTCCGACGCTGCTCGCGAGCAGGAACACACGGCTCTCGTCGAAGAGTTCAACCGAATCACTCAGTCAGACAATCGTGACGCGGCACTCGCCAGTGCAAAGCAAATGGCAACGCGAATCCGGACATTGCACGCGTCGCACCAGAAGTTCGATGGAGCCCTTAGAGCCATTGATGCAGAACTCACCGGGATGCTCGAAAAACTTCAACCGGTTTCCGAGCCGCTTAAGCAGCGTGAAGAGTACGTCTGGAACATCGTTGAGGCTGCTCGAAAACTGCATGCGGAAGGCAACTTCAGCCACGCGGCATTGTTCGATCGGCTGGATGCCTCGGTCCTGCGTTTCAACACGATTGCGAAACTGGCGGACGAAGCGCGGAGTTCAGTGGAATCCGGTAAGGCCGAGATGTCTTCAACGAAGGCGGTCTATGAAGGTCTGGTCCGGGACTTTGAAATCGAGAACGCACGCCACGGAGACACCGTTACTGCGGCACAGGGTGTCATGCGTCTGGGTGAGGGACTTGCAGAAACCGGGTCTATCGCCGGACTCCTGGATTCGCTGCGCAACGACATGACGGTGATTAATCAGGCGGACTCCGCGGCCGTGGACATGCTGCTGAGCTATCGCGACGCGCTGAAGTACTTGCGTCAGGTCCAGCCGCCTCTGTTCCAGGCTCAGGCTTCGCTGGATCGCGGGTTGAAATTCTTTCGCAACGAAGCCATTCGAAAAGACGATTCTGGAATGGCTCAGCAACTCGCAAGTCTCCAGGCCGTTCTGGAAGACACGCAGATCGATCCAGGTCGCCTCGATTACTACTCCAGTCGAGTCGATTCACTGGTCAGCGAAGTCACTCGAATCGGTCAGATCACCCGCGACATGAACGTGCCACCCGAAAGCGGTTTCGAGAAGTTCGATCTTTACGCCGAACTGGCGAGCGAAGCGGCAACACCGCTGCAGCAGTCGATCGCATCGACCAGCCAGGCACGTGAAGGTGCTGTGGAAGCGTTGAAGCGTCTGCGGGAATCGCTGCTGACAACACCAATCCCAGTTCCGGACACATCAAAACCAACGGCACCGCCACCGGGAAGTTACGTGGTGGCAACAGCGATTAACCGCCGTGACAAACGGAACCTGACAATCGAGGAAGTGCAGGAGGATATGACGAATGGTCCGTTCGGGGATGATGGCAACGTGGGAATCGCCTTCAACAACCGCACCGGTGAAGCAACCGGCGATCTGCACTACGAGAAGTTGGCCGTGATGGGACGAACCGAGTCCGGTAGTCTGGTCTGGGCCTGTGCCTACGTCACCCTCGAAGGCCGCGGACGTGTCGACGTCAAAACCGGCAGGTTTGAACTTTCGCTGCAACCCAATAAATATTCTGGACTGGGACCTGTCACCACTTCCCCTAACGAACGACCACGGGGAATAGGTATCGTCCAACACGTGAATGGCGATGAATCGTGGGGGTTCGGGAGCGTCTGGGGAGAAACGGTCCGCCGATCGACGGCCGTTAAAGCAGTTGGTATTGATCCGAAAAACGTGACCGCTCGTGTGACCGGTCAGATTGACATGGCCCGAGGCGGGGGCACTGCCAGAATACAACTGGGCTCTCTTCCCGAAGAGACGTGGACGACAGCGCCCATCGGGAGTGTTGTCCTGCGTTGGCCGGTTCACCCCAGTTCTTACGAGTCACTCAGGAAATATCGCGTTACTTTTTTCAGCCTTACGTTGTGGCCGACTTCTCGCGAAGCATCTGACGCGGCTCGAAAAGGCGGGCTGTCAGACAGCCTGACCGTTCTTGAGCGAAACTACGATTTCAGACCTGACCCACGCAGAATACGACTGCGAGTGGGACGTGTGATCATCGCAACCGAAACCCTATATCCGCTCCGTGATCTCAAACCGGCGGCAGAAGTGATCTTTGCTCCTTTCGTCACAGGTCTTCGAGAAATGGGGCTGGACGATGAATAGTTTCGTCAGAACCTGGATTACATTCGTTGCTGGTGCGTTAATTGTGCTGTCTGGCAGTCTGTCGTCGGCAACAGCCGGTATTGAGCAGGATCATCCCTACGCCGGGTTTGCGATCTCCGTTCCCGACGGATGGATGGTCAGCCGGTCGTCGCGAGGACTCCGACTGGCTCGTGACGGTGCGGTCATCAACGTTGTCCTGCAGAAGCTACAGAATGCGAACTCGGCACAGTTCTTCGAAGAGCTTGAAAAAGTTGCAGCGACTGAAGGACCGCCGAATGGATCGCCAACAAAGACAGCGTCTTTAACGCCAGCGCTGTTCAAACGAACGGCGACGAAAACTGTCGAACTGCTTGGCCAGCCAGCACAGTGTGTCGAGTATCTGACCGGAACCACAAAGAATGACCGTCGAAGCGATGTGGCGTTTGTCGTCCACGAGGGCAAAGGGTTCGTCCTCAGTCTGGACTGCGCCGCCGCGAATCATGCGTCGGAATATGAGGTCTTCAAAGGCGTTCTCCGCAGCTTTCGGATTATCCCAGTCAGTCAGCAGCCGTTCCCGGTGCCATCTTCGGCAGAGACCAGTCGTCCGGCTTCGAAAGAGTCATCCTCACCGTCAAATGCTCATGCTGGGAAAGAACCGGCTGCTCCTGTCGAAAAACTGTCAGACGACGAAATCCAAGTGATGCTCGAAGCTTCGGGGATCTCTGAGGTGAAACGCGAAGCGCCGGACAGCGACGAAACGCTGTTTAAGATGCAGGCAGGCGATCGTGTTTTCGGAATCGTCAACGATCGAAAGCACGGACAGCTTCGATGCTACGCCTTCTTCGGAGCCGGCGGTGAGAGTGTCACGCTTCGTCGACTGCGGACCGTTAACGCCTGGAACGCGGACAACCGCTTCGCCAAAGCGTTTGTGTACGACAACGGGAACTGGGTACTGGAGAGCGACCTGCGTTATGCCCAGGGGACTCGGCCGGAAGCAGTCATGAGCCACGTCACCCGATTCGCTGAAGCGGTGCCACGATTTGTGAAACACGTCGAAGAGATGCTGGCGGCCAACTGATACTGCCGAAACGACTTTGAATCTGTCGGAGGTTTGAGATGTATTCTGATTGGCCGTTTCTGGACACAAACCTGGAAACTCTTAGCAGACGTTTACAGCGATCTTTTCTGCCATTAGTAGTCGGCATGGTGACGTTTGCCGGTGCGATCGTTGTTCACGCTGCGGAGCCAGCCGTCGAACCTGGCGGGGTTGGCATTCGCGATGAAGCGCTCCTCGAAATGGCCAGACAGGCTGGAGCGACGGCCATCGAAGAAAACGAACCGGAAATCGGCATCGGACACTATGTGATTCAACTCAGTGGACGCCGCCTGCTGCTGACAAATGATCGAATGGACGGCTTCGTTCAGTTGAGGTTCTCATGGCGGACCCAGCGGGAGATCGGCGAAGACGACCTGCTGCGAATCAATATGTGGAATCAGGAACCAGGCGTTGGTCGAGCGACTCTGCTGGAACTTCCTCTGCAGGGCGAGGTCCACACAATCTGGGTGCTTGAAGACGAGTTCGAGTTCCAGCCGAATGTGCCACGTGCAGCTCCGGTCGAATTCATCAAGCGGTTCGGTTATCTCGCACAGCGGTTTGATGATTACGTCAAAGGCAATCTTGAGGCGGTTCCAACTCTCGATGACAAACCGGGGGACAGGATTCCGGTCCGTTATCCCGGTCTGGAACCTCCAGTGGAAACCGTTGAAACTGGAGCTCCCGGCACTGACCGGGAAAAGCCTCAGCGGATCACGTCCGCGCTGGATGGTCCGCTGTCCGCAGTCGCTGCTCCTGCCGGTGCGAGCCTCGCCATGATCGCGGCGAAGCTGGGTGATCGCGAGCTGCTGACTCGATCGCTCGAGTTACTTGAACAGGCCGTTGATCGCAATCCAAATGACGTTCGCGTGGCAACTCAACTCGCCGATGCCTATGTGGCCACCGGGCGCGAACTGGCAATAACGCAGGCTATTCAGGTCTATCGATCGCAACTCAAGGACAATCCTAACGCGGGGCCTCTGCTGTCTCGAATCGCAGATGCCTATCAACAACTTGGCAATGTCGACGACGCACTTGATTATGCTGCACGCCGAGCGCGTCTCCCTGATGCTCAGGATCGCTACGCAGGCACTCTGCAGGTTGCACTGATTTCCATTGAGGCTGATCAATCGGTCCGAGGGCTCGAAGTGGCTGAGCCGATCTACGTGACGCATCCCGACGACAATGTGGTCGCCCTCATTGTGGCAACGCTGATGTTTGAGTCGAAGCATGACCACGACGCCAGAAAGCTGCTCGCTGGACTGATTGATCGGCTGCCGGATGACCACATCGTATCGATTAACGCTCGCAGTATGCTCGCCCGTCGAGAACGGGATTAGAGCAGCTTCTGCTACTTCTGGTGCAACTGAGGATTTTTCGAAGACGCAACTTACGGCCAGTGTTTGAGATGCAATGTTCCCTCGCGTTTTCTTAAAGCACCGGTCATGAGTGCATGATCTCGTCGGTCGCTTTTTGAGTTCGGCTCTTTATCGCTGATCGAACCACTCCGCGGGAACTTCAAGAGTCCAGACTTCACCATTCAGTGGTTTGGCATGCCCTCCGGTTACCCAGATTTTGTCCTGGTACACGAACGTCGAATGCTCATGGCGTTCCTTCCAGACGACATCAGAGTTGAGTTGCGTCCAGGCCTTTCCGTCTTTCGAATACCACACGTCGTCGAGGTTCGTATGTCCGTTTGTCTTGTTCCAGCCTCCCAGAACCCACATCCGGTCACGGTAGACAACGGATGAAAACCAGATACGCGCTGGCCACGGTGCGTTCGCTGTTTCCTGCCTCCAGTTGACGCCGTCGGCGGAACTCCAGACATCATTCAGAACCTGATACCTGGGAACATAGTTTCCGCCGCCGATGACGTAGAGCCGATCATTCAGAATCACTGCCTGATGGTACGCTCGCGGAGACCATTCCGCATTTTCGGTTTCCAGCTTCCACGTTTTTCCATCTTCTGACGACCACACATCGTTTTTCAGGCTTTTGTCGTCTCCGAAGTAGTAGTTCTCTGTTCCACCGAGCAGCCAAAGCTTGTTCTTGAACACGACCAGTCCACCTGCGATCCGCGGACTCCAACCGGCGGCTGTGGTGACCTGAGTCCAGTCGACACCGTCAGTAGAAGACCAGACCTGGTTGCTCGCCGAATGATTCGGCAGTCGGCCGTTGTGCCATCCTCCCATGAAGTACATCTTCCCTTGAAAAACCGTCGCCATGGAGAAATCACTGTGCTTCCAGGCAGCCTGTTTTGTGACCAGATTCCAGCGTTTGCCGTCAACGGTGTTCCAGACGTCGCGGGGTGGGGACGAATACGAATCGAACCAGCCACCCATGATCCAGAGGCGATCCTTGTAAACCAGTTCGACCGACGAATCCCGAGGTTGCCAGTCCGCGTTCTCCGTGACCTTAACCCAATCGAGCTTTCGCTCCTGGCCGTACAACACCGAACCTATCAGCAGGGTTAACGTCATCACAGATATCTGAATCTTCATTGCTGCAACTCTCTGTCGGAGACAGGAAAGGAACGCGGCCTTTGACTTTCGTGTCGATATTATTGCCGTACGCGGACGAGAAGTTGCAACCTTATGTGGTCGGGCCGACTTCCGGTATCTTCCCGGACATGAAGATTCAGCAATCGACCTGCTTACTCAGCCAGGGAGTACTTCACGATGTCCAATGTTTTCGGGTTCGGTGCGGTCGGCGACGGAATTACGGATGAAACGGAATCGTTGCAGCATGCGATCGATTCCGGCGACGGAGTGCTTCGGCTGAATAAAGGGACGTACCGGATAACGAAGCCGCTGGTTCTCGATCTGACAAAGACGGGGTTCGGGGCCGTACGCGGCGAGGGGGGAGCGTCGCGGATTGTGATGGCCGGGGCGGGACCGGCGATTCGCGTAATCGGCGATCATCAAGGGACAGCGTCGCCGGGCAGCGTGCAGCCACACACCTGGGACAAAGAGCGGTTTCCAACAATCAACGGCATCGAAATTGTCGGCGAGCATCCGGATGCCGTCGGCATTGAGCTCCGTAAAACAATGAAGTGTGTGATCTCGCAGGTGCTGGTTCGACGGTGCCGGATCGGCGTCCATCTTGTGGAACGCAATCGCGACTTCGTGCTGGCCGACTCGCATCTGTACGACAACCACGAAATCGGCCTGTTCTTCGATCGCTGCAATCTGCACCAGATCATCGTGCATGGCTGCCACATCAGTTGGAACAAGATCGCCGGCATCAAGTCGCTGGGCGGCGACGTTCACAACCTGCAGATCGTCGGCAATGACATCGAGTACAACAATGCGACCGCCGGGAAATCGAGTAAATCGCCAGCCGACCTGACTGAGCATCCGGGTGGCTCGGAGATCTGGTTCGATGCCACCGACGGCGTTATCAGCGAGGTCACGATCAGCGGTAACACGATTCAGGCGACGGTGCAGACAGGCGGTGCCAACATCCGCGTCGTCGGCGCTGACGTCCAGCGGCCTCAGCCAGCCGACACTCCGAAGACTCAAAAGCCAGACACCGCGCACCTCATCAACATTACCGGCAATGTACTTGGCAGCCAGTGGCGAGCAGTCGAACTCCGCAACGTCTCGCGAGTCACCATCACCGGCAACACGATCTACGACTCTGTCGACCTGTCCCTGTTCGCTGTCCACAGCGCCGGCATCGTTGTCAGTGGAAACACGTTTGCGTGGCGCGGCCTCGATTCCGAACCGGCGAAGGACGGGCTTCGCTTTGAAGACTGCGACAACGTGCTACTGAGCGGCCTCGCGACACAACGATTCTGTGCTGGCTCGACCGAGAGAGGCGCAGCAGTGACGTTCGTCCGTTGCAGCGACTGCGGCATCTCCGACTGCCAGCTCCTGGACCCGCTGCATCGAGGTCTCGAACTGGACGACTGCGTTCGCTGCCGGGTCGCCAACAACACAATCGTCGATCGTCGCCAGCAGCCGACGATGCGGCACGCCATCCGCATTCTCGGCCGCAGCCGCGACAACCTCATCACCGGCAACATCCTGAGCGGGGCGACCGAGATGCTGCTGGACGACAGCAGCGATTCATCCGAACCACGTGACAACCTGCTGCTTCGCTGATGGCGTCGTATGGATCAGTCCCGATATAACATTCTCGAATGCCGACTGAGGGTGAGTCGTAGGCTGGAACAAGCTCCGCGCAGTTCCGGCATTTCAGGATTGTCGTACTGCCGGAACTGCGCGGAGCTTGTTCCAGCCTACTTTCCTGAGTTAACTCGCGCGGGATAAATATTGGAGTACGGGACCGATGGATGTGTCATTCACCAACTCGCGCGCAGGTATCGCTTCGGCCCGACGAGCCGACACGGATTGGGCGACGCTGACGACTGAACAACGGATTCGCTCAATCGAACTGGACGGCTTCGTCGTCATTCCGGACCTGTTGCCGGCGGCTCAACTGGAATTGATTCGCGCCGAACTGTGCCGGCTTCCGACAACGGCAGTCGATTACAGCGAGCATCAGCGCGGCCACTCCAACGTTCAATGGACCGATTCGCCAAATGCAGTCAGCGTCATCGCCTTGCCACCAATCATCGAATTTCTGACGACACTCTTTGGCGACGATCTGGTCTGCACATCGTGTGCGTATGCGGTGTCTGAGCCGGGGCATCCGGGCATTGCGATTCACACGGACGCCCAACCGTACGGCTCGAAGATTTTCGGTCTGGCGTCGAGCGCACCGTGTCTTGTCCGAGTGCTGTACTACCTCGACGATCTGACTCCTGAGCGAAGTCCCTTCAAGGTCATTCCGAGGTCGCATCTGTCGCTGCACGCTGACGCCAATCCGTACCGGCGTTACTTGTCACACGAGGACGAGGTGATGGTGACTTGCCGGGCTGGCTCGGCGGTGATCATCAACCAGCGAGTGTTCCACGCGAATTATCCCAACTACAGCGACAGCGACCGTCGGATGCTGGCCGTCGCCTACCGACCGGCGTGGGCAGGTCCTATCGGTGAAGTCCCCGACCACGATCCAGAGCGGGTTCAAGAACTACCGCACGAAGTCCGCCCATTCTTTGGCAGCCTCAATACTCGCCACATCGATTTCGATTTGCCGAATCGTCCCGACGATATGTCTCGCGACGCACCAGGAATCAGCCCGCGGCGCTGGGATTCGACCCGGTTGGGTCACAAAGGACCGAAAGCCCCATGAGTATCTACCGCAGACTCATCCGCTTCCGCGATTTCGGGAGGCTGATCATGCTGAAACGTTTATTCACAGTTCGGCAAGTTGGCTCGACTCGATCAGCGTTGTAAGGGGACGATTGCTTTCTCGAAGGATTCGCAAAACGCGATTGTTTGTCCGGGCCATTGTTTCTCTGGAATGAGCAGGCCGGGAAGAATCGTTGTAGAATCGATGGCGGACTCGTTCGCGTCAAAAGCTTCGCGGGAAATTGTTGATCGCCGGGAAGCGCCGGCATGAACGGGACTTTCTGCCGCGAACGGATTGCGGCAGACTGTACGGTGCCGTAACACTGGCAGTTATCCCGACATTCCCATTCAGAAACGCACCAGGACTTCGATGGCCCATCATCTGCAAAGACGACAACTGCTACAGGCCGGTTTGACTGGCTTTACCGGGCTCACGCTGCCCGGTCTTTACCGGGCGCGGGCCGAGGCGGCGACGAGTCAGCAGTCCGACACGGCGATTATTCTGGTCTGGTTGCGTGGCGGCCAAAGTCATCTCGACACCTTCGATATGAAGCCGGAGGCCGTATCGGATTACCGAGGCCCGTTCAGCCCGATCGACTCGAACGTGCCTGGGATTTCAGTCACCGAGCTGTACCCTAAAATGTCGCAGTGTGCGGACCGATTCGCTTTGCTGCGTTCTGTGGCTCATAACGCAGGCGGACATCCGGCTGGTTCGCTGCGAGTCCTCGGTGGTGATCCCGCTTCAGCCGATAAGCCCACGCCGACGTATCCCGACTGGATGTCCATCGCCAGCTATCTGAGGCACGACCCGTCCCGACAGCTTCCCAACTACGTCACCGTCAATCCTGTTGATCGCTACGACTCGTTTCAGATTGCTGGCCCCGCTTATCTGGGGCCGTCCTACGAGCCATTCAAAGTGACCGGGGACCCATCCGCGCCGAAGTTTTCCGTTCCTAATCTTGGATTGTCTGATCAGGAAGCAAATCGCCGCCTCAACGAGCGGAGCGATCTTAAACGGAACATCGATCTCATGCGGCGCGACATCGATCAAACGGGACTGATGCGGGCCTTTGACAATTTCGATGCGCAGGCTCTGCGACTGCTCTCCAGTCCCGAGGCGGCCAGAGCGTTCGACGTGTCTCAGGAATCCGACAAGCTTCGAGATCGATACGGTCGCAACAGTTGGGGCCAGCAATGTCTGATGGCTCGACGACTGGTCGAAGCAGGTGTGGACATCGTGTCGACGGAGTTCGATGGTCCGCTGTGTGGTCGCGTCGCGAACTGGGATGACCATGCCGTGAATCACCACGTGTTCGACGCCAACAGGCATCGGGCACCGTTTTACGATCAGGCGATTTCCGCACTGATCGAAGACATCTACGACCGCGGGCTGGACCGGCGAGTCATGGTTGTGGTGACTGGGGAGTTCGGCCGCACGCCGCGAATCAGTCACGTCGCCAGTAGTGGCGGAGGCGTGGCCAGCGGTGCCAAAGGCACGGTGCAACCCGGTCGAGATCACTGGCCACGAGCCAACACGATGCTCTTTTCCGGCGGAGGCATTCAAACGGGTCAGGTGATCGGCGCGACAGATAAAAACGGCGAAGACCCAATCTCGCGGCGAGTGACACCGTACGATTTTCTAATGACGATTTTTCAGCACCTCGGCTTCGACCACGTGCAGCTGGCCTTGCATTCATTCGCAGGCCGCCGGAATCCAATCTTTTCGAAGGGCGATCCAATTCCGGAACTCAAACGCACGTCGTAACCGATCGAAGCTCCGCTCCTTAAACTCGGACATCAGCGGACGTGTGACGGGGAATGATTGCCGTCGATGCTCGTTGGTTTGGACCACCAGCCACAGACATAGGGAAGGCCAACAGCCATGAAACGAATTCTTTACTTACTGTTTCCGCTTCTGGTGACGGCTCATTTAGTCTCCGCCGAAGTGCCGGTTCGTGAACGCATTGAATGGGCCGATGTCTGGGTCACCGATGCCGACAAAGATGATCTGCCCAGAGTCCTGTTGGATGGCGACTCGATCACAAGGGGTTATTTCGGCGAAGTCGAAACGCATCTGGCAGGAAAGGCGTACTGCGCTCGCCTGACAACTTCCAAGTGTGTATCCGATCCTTCATTTGCCGACGAAGTTCAACTGCTGCTGAAGCACTACAGGTTTGCCGTCATTCACTTCAACAACGGCCTTCATGGTTGGGGATATAGCGAGCCACAATATCGTGACGGTCTTTTGAAGACGGTGGATGCAGTAGGGAAGCAGGCAGGGGATGCCAAACTGATCTGGGCAACAACAACACCAGTGCGTCAGGGAAGCGATCTGAAGAAGTTTGGCGAGCGGACTGAACGAGTCAAAGTCAGGAACAAATTCGCTGCTGAGATCATGAAAGAACGGAGCATCCCGACGAACGACCTGTTTGGACTCGTGGAAGAGCATCCTGACTGGTATTCCAGTGACGGGACACACTTCAACGGAAGTGGCAAAGAGGCCCAGGGAAAGCAGGTGGCAGAAACAGTGGCCAGGTTCTTGCCCGAAAATTCCAGCAAGTGACCTGCGAGTCTAACATTTGTAATCGGCGGCGAAACGGTGATTGGTTAATTGACTGATCAGGATGAAGCTTGTCGCGTGTCCGCTAATGCTCGTGCCACGGATTCTTTAATTCCGACCGGGCGGATCGGGAATTCGTCGAGGGCCGACTTGTCTTGCACGACCGTGGGATTTCGCAGCCCTTCAATCAGGTGTCTGCCGACTTCTGCCGAGGCCGGTGTGACTAGCGCTAGCCAGAGGCTCGACAGGTACGGCGTCAGGACGGGAACGGAGATCAGCCAGCGCCGCAGTCCTCGCTGTCGGGCGTATTCCTGAATGATCCCACCATAAGTCACGACATCCTCACCGCCGATTTCAAAAATGCGGCTGGGGCCGGGAGGCAAGTTCAGTGCGGAGAGCAGATAAGCCAGCACGTCATCGACAGCGATGGGTTGTGTGGGTGTGGCCAGCCAGCGAGGACAGATCATGACCGGCAGGTGGTTGGTCAGAGAACAGACCAGATCAAAAGACAGGCTTCCGACTCCGATCACGACTGATGCCCGGAACTCGATGCACTCAACGCCGGAATCCCAAAGAATCTGTCCGACTTCATGGCGGCTGCGAAGGTGTGGCGAAAGGTCGGGGCCTTCTTTTCCCAGCCCTCCGAGATAGATAATTCGCTGAACTCCGGCAAGTCTGGCTGCTTCTGCAAAGTTCTGCGCCGCCTGACGGTCTGCCCCTTCGAAATCTTCTGATTCCGCCATCAGGTGGACGAAGTAGAAGGCCGTATGAACTCCGTGCATGGCCCGGTCGAGCGAATCACGATCCAGAACATCCCCCTGAGCAATTTCCGTTGCAGGGCCAACCATCGGGCGGAGTTTGTCGGGATTTCGAGCCAGACAGCGAACCGCAGCGGATTTCGCTTCCAGCAGTGGCAGCAGTCGGCCACCGACGTACCCTGTGGCTCCGGTAAGCAGCACGATGCCACGGTCAGGGTCGCATTTTTCTGCCACAAAGGAAGAATTCATCGGCCACTCGTTAAGAATTACAGTGGTGCTGCGGATACATCAGAAAACTATTCTACAATCGTTACCGGCCATCAGTGTTGCAAACATCGAAAAGGACTGCTGAATGTTGTCGCTGCGAAAACCAACTGTGCAGACAATTCGCCAGTTTGTCGATGATCGGTGCCGCTCGGATTTCAGCTACACATCAGTTGGAGCCTCAGCCACGGAGCCACCTCCGGGTTTTGTTGTCGACCATACCCGAGCGAAGCTGGGGAGCGGCGAAGAGGCGTTTCTCTCGGCCAGAACAGCACTCGAAAACTGGAAGCAGTTTCAGTTGGGCTGGGTAGAAGCCTGTCCGACTGACACTCTGATTCAGACCGGTGAAGTCGTAGCCGTCCTCGCTCATGTGATCGGTGTGTGGTGGCTCAATGCCGCCCGAATCATCTACGTGATTGACGAAGATGGGCCGGTTCACCGG
>JABMPE010000550.1 GCA_013203845.1 Rhodopirellula sp.
GTAATGGACGGCCAGAGCGATGGCATCGCTGGGGCGGCTGTCGACTTCTATCAGGTCTCCCGTTGATGTTTTGACACGCAGAACGGCGTAGTAAGTGTGATCCACCATGCTGGTGACCACGATGTCCTGCAGTTCTGCTCCCAGTTCATCAATGACACTCTTGAGCAGGTCGTGCGTCAGAGGACGCGGAGGCGGTGGGGCTGTCAGCCGCCGATTGATACTGGTCGCTTCGAATATTCCGATCAGAATCGGAAACGAGCGTTCTCCGTCGACCTCGCGCAGGTAGACAACCTGCTGGTCATTGATTTCGCTGATGATGATCCGCGACAGCTCCATTTCGACGAGCACGGCGGTTTCTTTCCTGCAGAGTGAGAGTTTGTCCGGCGGCAAATCAGGCGAAGAATGTTTGCCCGAATCGGCGACGAGAGTGAAAAACGCGAGTATACCCTTGCGGGAGACAGGAACAAGTTGTTCGCCGCAGCGACTGAGCGGGCCGCCACTTGCTCTGTGATGGCAGGATGCTCACGATACCTGCAACTCGACTTGATTCAGCAAACCGTCAGCGTTCGGCGACCGATTTGCTCACGAATTTTGGACACTCAACCAGGAATTTCATAGAACATCATGACTGACAACGCCAATCTCCAACTCGCTCACATCGTTTGCTTTGACCTGAACGACGATTCTGCAGAAGCTCGCCAGGCTTTGTGCGCAGCCGCCACGAAATATTTGTCGGGACACGACGGCACGGTGTACTTCTCGGTCGGGATCGTCGGCGAGGAGTTCACTCGACCGGTAAACGACCACGACTACAGCGTCGCGCTGCATGTCGTCTTCGAAAATAAAGCGGCTCACGATGTTTACCAGACTCACGAACGTCACCTGGCGTTCATTGCAGAAAACAAGGCCAACTGGAAACGCGTGCGAGTGTTTGACTCTTACCTCGCGTAGGGTTTTGCGAGAAGTTTATGACGGAGCTGATAAAAAGACGCAGCGTGCGTCTTTCCGCATCATCGTGTCACGTAGCGGCTTCGCGTCAATGCAGCCAGAATCACAGATGGCTCACCGCACTTCAGGAGACGAACTCATGTTGCGTCTGTTTCTGCTGGTCGCCGTGTTGGTGGGTTCTCGTGTCGGAATGTCCGCTGACGGAAATTCTCTGCAGTACCTTCAGGAAAACAATCCTTGGTATCCGCACACGGGTTTTCCAAAGCTGACGACTCCGCAGTGGGTGGGAGAGGAAGATGTGGAAGCCGTCGTCGTGCTGGCGATTGACGACATGCGCGATACGGCGAAGTACGAAGCGTACCTGCGCCCGATTCTGCAACGGCTGAAGCAGATCGATGGCCGAGCTCCTGTCAGCATAATGACGTGCAACGTAAAGCCGGACGATCCGCAGCTTCAGACATGGCTCGATGAAGGACTCAGCATCGAGGTTCACACGGTCGACCACCCCTGCCCGATCCTGCAGGGTGGCGATCTGGCAAAAGCAAAGTCGACCTACGATCGCTGCGTTGATCTGCTCGGGCAGATTCCGCGAAACAAGCCAGTCGCTTTCCGAACGCCGTGTTGCGACTCATTGAACACGGTCAGTCCGCGGTTCTTTTCAGAGATCTTTAACCGGACGACCGAGCAGGGAAACTATCTGAGTCTCTCGTCGTCCGTCTTCAGCATGTACACGTCCGCTGACCCGGACATCCCGAAGGAGCTGCTGACAGACGCCGATGGCCGCGAGAAGTTTCGCAAGTACCTGCCCAAAGGTCTCAAGCGAAACGGAGTCGCGCAGGACAACTTCGTGAACTGGATCGAGAATTATCCGTACCCGTACGTGATCAATAACCTGTGTTGGGAATTCCCCTGCATGGTCCCCAGCGACTGGGAAGCTCAGTTTCTACAGCAGCCGAACAATCCGAAAACGGTCGAGGACATGAAGACGGCCCTCGACATCACCGTGCTGAAACAGGGCGTGTTCAATCTCGTTTTTCATCCGCACGGCTGGATCAAAGCTGAGCAGGTCGTCGAACTGATCGACCACGCCGTCGAGAAGCATGGAAAGAAAGTGAAGTTTTTGAACTTCCGCGAAGCTCACGACCGACTCAACGAGAATCTGCTGGCCGGACAACCGTTGCGAAAGACAGACGGCAGCGACAACGGTGTGCGACTTCTTGATCTGAATCGTGACGGATTCATGGACGTCGTGATCGGGACAGCGGCTCACCGGCTGACACGTCTCTGGAGTCCACGGTCGCGAACCTGGCACGAGACGTCGTTTCCGGTACGGATCGGGAAAGGGTCTCATCTGACGCGAGTCCGTGAAGACGGCACGATCAGCATTCTGTCAGAAACACTCGAAGGGCCTGATCTCAACAAAGAGTCCGTCACGGAACGTGCTCGTGAACACGCCTGGTATTTCGACGGTCGCGAGTGGCTGAACGATGACTATCTGCAGCACCTCATCACGTTTTCACAGACGGTGCGTGAAATGCCCATCGAGCGAGAAGATAAGCCGGTCGCCGTCGTTCGACCGCCGGAGACGCGAACATGGCGTTTTCGAGATATCGATCACGATGGTCGCTGTGAGGTCATCGTGACCTGGCGGGCGGTGGCGAATGATGGCTCGTTGAGTTCCCCGGCGAAGACCGACGTGCAACTGTTTCAGCCGGTGACACCGGTCGCTCAGGTCCGGGTTGGCAGTCCAGAGAAAAGGCCAGCCGGATCACCGACCTGGCGGCAAATGCGGTTTGCCTGGCCCGACGGATCAGACGTCCCGGCGGCTGGCATTGATCCTGAACTGTATCGCTTTGTCGATCTCGACGGGAATGGCAGCGACGATCTGATCGCGTCGACGTCGCGCGGTACGACAGTCGCCTTGTTTGAGGACCTCGAACAGGGCTGGACGCGAACGCTGCTGAATGCCGAACGAACATCCACAAAATCGTTGCCGATGATTATTCTAGAGGACGGCAGCGATAACGGGTTCTTTTTCCAATCCGGGCATCTTTGCTGGCAGAACGAATTCACGGCCGATCTGCCGGACATGATTCATCGTGTGTCGATTGAGAAACTGCTGCGGCTACTGCGGATTGAGCAGGGGGCAGTTTCACCGTTGAAGAAGCCCGACACCGATGCAACTGCGGATGCGAGCGCAGACTCGTTTCCATTGTCGAAAACTCCAGAAGAATCGCTGGCGACGATTCAGGTCGCTCCGGGTTTGAAGGTGGAACTGGTCGCGGCGGAGCCGTTGATTCAGGATCCAGTCGCATTCGAGTGGGATGTTCAAGGGAGGCTGTGGGTTGTCCAGATGGGCGGTTACCCGAACGGAGCCACTGATGAGACCGGGAAGCCGATTTCTGGCGGCGAGATTCGAGTTCTCGAAGATGTCGACCACGACGGTAAGTACGACAAGGCGACGACGTTTCTGGACGGGCTGAATTTTCCGACGGGCATCCACCGCTGGCGGAACGGAGTGATCGTCACGGACGCTCCGACGATCTTCTATGCGGAAGACACGGACGGCGACCTGAAAGCCGACGTTCGAAAAACACTCTATGACGGCTTTGTCGAAGGCAATCAGCAGCATCGAGTCAACGGGCTGCGATACGGACTCGACAACTGGCTGTACGTGGCCAATGGCGACAGCGGCGGCACGATCGAAAGTGTGTCGTACCTGAAAGAGGGCTGGCGTGGAGAGTCGAACAGTGAAATGTCATCCTGCGAGGATACGACCTTCTCCGACTTTTTGAGTTCGCAAACGCAGGTCAGTGGGCCAGGTTGCCAGATCAGCATTCGCGGTCGAGATCTCCGGATTCAGCCGGACTACGGATTGATGGATCCGGTGTCCGGTCAAAGCCAGTTCGGTCGTTGCCGGGACGACTGGGGCAACTGGTTCGGCGGTAACAATTCCCGCCCGATGTGGCACAACACGCTCGAAGACAAATACACGAGACGCAATCCTCACTTTTCGTCGGGTGATCCGCGGCGCGAGATCTTCGAGCCACCAGGAGCCTCGCCCGTCTTCCCGATCAGTCAGACGCTGGAACGCTTCAACGATCATGACCGGGCGAATCGATTCACCTCGGCGTGCAGCGTGATGATTTATCGGGACTGGCTGCTGGGTGAGGAGTTTGCTGGCGACGCCTTCGTCTGCGAGCCTGTCCACAATCTCGTTTCCCGGCGAGTCGTCACTCGAACTGGCACAACGTTCTCGGCGAAGCGGTCGGCGAACGAGACCGATCGAGAATTCCTGGCATCCAGTGACAACTGGTTCCGACCGGTGATGACTCGGACCGGCCCGGACGGGGCCATCTGGATTGCGGACATGTACCGCTTTGTGATTGAGCATCCTGAATGGATTCCTGAAGACTGGCAGCAGAAACTGAATCTGCAGGCGGGCAATGGGATGGGGCGAATTTACCGCATCGTCCGCGAAGCGAACCCGGCTTGTTGCGGAGCTACTGTCGATTCTGCAAAACCGCCGTCTTCTGACACAGAGCGAAGTTGGCTGACCACCGCCTGGGACAACGCTTCGAGAGAAACGCTGCGGGGCCGTCTCGCCAGCCCCAACGGCTGGTGGCGCGATGCTGCTCAGCGGGCCATTCTCCAGCGTAACGACCACGACTTCGATGACTCGCTGCATGAAATGGCGACAACACATCCTTCTCCATTGGCTCGATTGCATGCGCTGAGTCTGGCTACTCCGCAGTTGATCGGAGGGTCGGAGTTGCTGATTCCAGCACTGCACGACACTCATCCAGAGATTCGACGGCACGCCATCCGAACCGCCGAACCCTGGCTGCAGCCGTCAGCGAGCAAGCACCATCAAGAAGTTACAAGGGCCGTGCTGGCGATGGCGAATGATGATGACCCGAGAGTCATTCTGCAGCTGGCTTATTCCCTCGGAAGTCTGATCGGCAAAGAGCGAATCGAGGACGCTCAGAGCGGCCAGGTTCTGGCAAAGCTTGTTGTTCAATATCAGAACCATCCGCAAATCTTCGCGGCGGCCATGAGTTCTCTCACCGAAAACAACATGGATGCGGTATTCGCCGAAGCCATCCGGCTGGAAGACCGAGCAGACTCGGCACTGGTACTGCAACTTGTGGGACAGGCGGCAGCATTCGGTCGACTCGACAGCCTGGTCACCTGCTTCGAAAAGGCTGTTGGAGATGATGATGTTGCAGTCGACGTGGCGTCCCTGAATCGAGTCGCGGCTCTCATCAGGGAAATCAGGCGGGACGAAACCGCGTGGAAGAACCTGACGACTATGCCCGTCTGGCAGGAGAAAATCGCGCCCAAGATAACGAATCGTGTTGCCCGAGCCGAGTCGATTCTTAACGAACCAGACGCTGACACGACATCACAGATTTCAGCCATTCAGTTTCTGGCAACGGTCGGAGCGGGACAGGCGTCGGCATCAGAACGGCTGGCGTCGATGATTTCACCAAAGAACTCTCCGACGCTTCAATCCGCGATTCTTTCCGCACTGACGACAATCGCGGATCGACAAACACCGGATCGATTATTGAGTCACTGGCGAACGTTGACGCCGACATCGCGAACTGAGGTGACCGAAGCGTTGCTGAACCGTGCCGAGTGGATACCAGCGTTGCTGACCGCGCTGGAAAACGGCACTGTGACAGACCGTGATTTGAACGCAGCTCAGCGGGAACGATTGCTGAGAAGTCGGTCCGGAAACATCAAAGACAGAGCGACGAAACTCTTCGCTGTCCCCGGAGCGAGCGCTCGACACGAAATCGTCAAACAATTTGAGTCTGAAGTCAGTAGCCCTGGCAATGCGGCGAAAGGACGGCTTGTGTTTGAGAAGCGTTGCTCCGCCTGTCATCGCCTGCAGGGAGTCGGGAAGTCGGTCGGAGCTGACCTGACGGCTTTGCGCGATCGTTCAACGCGGGCTTTGCTGACGGCGATTCTGGATCCCAATCGAGCGGTGGAAGCCAAGTTTCTCACGTACACCGTGGCGATGAATTCCGGGCAGGTGTTCTCCGGGATGCTCGCCAGCGAGTCCGGAAACAGCATCACGCTGATCGCGACCGACGGAAAAGAGCACGTTCTGCTGCGAAAAGAGATTGATGAGCTGGCTTCGTCGGGAAGGTCACTCATGCCCGAAGGTCTGGAGAAAGATCTTTCGAAGCAGGACATCGCTGATGTCATCGCGTTTGTGCAGACGTCTGGACTGCAGCCGAAAGAACTTGCGTTCAACAGTCCGGCACAAATCAGCCCGAACGATGACGGTTCAATCGTTCTGCCGGCTTCTGCGGCGGCCGTGTTCGGGCCGAACCTGATTGTTGAGGAGCACTTTCGGAATCTCGGCAACTGGCTCAGTGAAAACGACCATGCCGCCTGGACAGTCAATCTGCCAGGTGGCGGCAGCGAGAAAACATTTGATGTGGAGTTCGACTTTGCCTGCCATCGGAGTGCTGCCGGAAATCAGCTTGTGCTGACGGTGGCCGGGCAGACTGTGGAAGGGCGAGTTCCGTCGACGGACCGTTGGGATCGATATTCCACCTGGAAGGTTGGCACGATCACGCTGTCGCCCGGTGCCTCGCGGCTTGTTGTGTTGACACGGTCGCCGCCCGTCCAGGCCTTGATCGATCTGCGAAAGATTCGACTGATTCCTCGCGCGGAATAGTTTTACAGAATCTCGCAGAACGTTCCGGTGGCACTTCAGAACAGGTCTGACATTGGCTTCAATTCAGTTGGAATTCTTTGGAGTGGCTCGGAGCCGCACGAATGTCGCGGCGGTGACGCTCGACGTCGATAACCTGCGAGAGGTCGTCTCGCAGCTTCAGAAACAGTTTCCGTCGCTGGCCGACGTTTGCATTGAGAACGGTGAGCTGGCGAGCGGCTGGCTGCTGAATCTGAACGGTGCCTCTTTTACTCGCGATTTGAGCACGGTGCTGAACGCTGGCGATTGCGTCCTGCTGATTCCCGCCGATGCCGGCGGATAGGGCGGATGGTGCCTACTGATGGCTCGCATCAAAGATGCCTGCTGCTGGCTCGCGTCGCTTTGCGTGTTTGATCACCTTCGAAGATACGGTCAGCCGTGCTGATTGGCGGAGCGCCTCGGTCAAATGGCAAAGCCGAGTGAACGGATCCTCAAGCAGGTGTCAGGCCGTCCGGCTGTTGATGACTTCCGCGACCGCGGCGAGCTGCTCCTGGGTGTTGACTCCCATCGCTTCGTTGATATCAAGCCTGGCCGCGGCCAGTACGTTCCTGCCCTGCTTCCGAAGAATCTCAGGGCAGTCGGTGAGATAGTATTCGCCCTGCGTGTTCAGTGGTTTGACTTCCGCAAGAGACTCGAACAGTGACTTCGCGTCGAACGCGTAACAGCCGGTGTTGATTTCTTTGATCGCTCGTTGCTGATCGTCGGCGTCTTTCTCTTCAACAATGCTGGTGAAAGCTCCGTCTGCGTCTCTGACAATGCGACCCAATCCCTGGTTGTTGTCTGTGATGGCCGAGCCCACAACTGCCACCGCGTTGTAAGTCGTCAGTTCGTCGAGCAACCCTTTCAGCGATTCGGCGCGGAGCAGGGGGGTGTCACCAGCCAGAACCAGCACCGGCCCGTCGTAATTCTTCAGGAGCGGAGCAGTCATCTGCACCGCGTGGCCGGTTCCGTTCTGTTCTTCCTGCAGAGCGAACTCGACGTCGGCGTGATGTCCGAGTTGTTCGCGCATGAGGTCTGCCTCATGGCCGATGACACAGATGATTCGGGTGACGCCCGCTCCACGAATGGCGTCAAATACGTGCTCGACCATTGATTGTCCGCACACTTTGTGCAGCACTTTCGGCAGGTCGGATTTCATCCGAGTGCCTTTTCCGGCGGCAAGTACGATCGCGACAGCATTGCTCATCGACTGGATTCCTTTCCAATGGCGGCGTCGGGCAGATTGGCTCAATTCGGGTCCGGCTCACTCATGTTGGTGACCTGGCGACCGGGACACGGTTGGAGCCTCAACTCGGAGAAGACTACTTCAGGCGAGACTCCCGGTCCTGCCAGGGAGCGACATGCTTCATAACATGGTCTTCCAGGAATTTCTGAATCCCTGCCTGTAGTTGCGGTTGTGCAGCAAGCAGATTGGTTCCGGATAATTTAATGTCGGAGCCGATGTTGTAGATTCGTTTGTTTTCTTCGTCCTGTTGGGTTCCACCAAGTTGTGTATACATTTTCGCAGCAGTTCGGTTTTCTGACGAGGTCTTTTTCGATGAAAGCAACAACACGGAGATCCCGGTTGCTCGGATGAATCGAGTCGAGTCGATTGTTCCCAGACCGCTGAGCGAGTCGACGGGTGAAACCAGCACGACTGACTGCACATCCTGGCCACGAGGTGTTTTCGCAGCGAGTGTTGGTGCATCGTCGAACGGCTTCTTCAACCAGTCCAGTGCCGTCCAGTTCAAAGCAATGACGGTGCTCATATCGACGGCAACAAGGCCGAGCTTTCTCATATTCAGTCGCTGAGCCTGATGCTCGCTATAAATGAATTTCTTGATGGCTTCCAGATCGCCATCGACCATTCCGGTGTAGTCGTTTTTCGTCAGCTTGCTGCTTCTGGCCTGGATAGAAGCGCCTTCCGACGCTTTGGACTCGCCATGTTTTCTCAGGTCGACGGCGATGACAGCAAACTGCGCCTTAGCGAGTTCCTTCGCCAGCGGCAGCGCGTTCCACACCAGCCGAGCCTGCCCTGTTCCGTGGAGCAGAATCACGACCGGAGCTTCCTTGCCCATGGGGGATTCCCAGTAGGTGTAGTGAATATCCCAGCCGTCAGTTGTGGTAACGACGCCAGGCACGCCGTCCACTTTTGTTGCATCGTTTTGCGCCAGAGCGATTGGCGTACTCGAACTCAAAACAACGAGTGCTGCTCCTGCAACGAAAGTGAAAGTGAAAGTGCGAAGGCGGTGCGACGCTGCAGTGACGAACATTCTGGGAAGTCGCAGGTGAGAATTCATGGCAGCACATCCCGGGTCAATGACAGAGTTGAACTGGAAGAAAGTCAGGCAGCCAGTGCCTGGCAGGCTTCAGCGGTGCAGACTTTCAACGCGGACCGTGACAACGTTTCAGGCCGTTTGCGTGACAGAACAGCCACAAACTTCAGTGTAGGACTGAGTCAAGTTGCGATCAACCCGCGCTGGAATCCGAGCGTCGGCCAGAGCAATTACGTATTCGCGAAGGATGCTGACGGCTATCAGATCTGCGATTGTGGCGTTTTTGCAATGTTGCCTATCATTACCGAATCGCTCTACATGGTTGTTCAGGGAAGAACTGTCATGGAATTGGAGATCGGGCGAATGGTAACGCGATGTTCCACAGGGAGGCGGAATGCGCCGAATTCTGAGTCTGTTCAAGACTTTGCTGATGCTGGTTCCGATGACGGCTGTGCCAGTGATGGCCATCTTTGGAATTCCACAGTTTTTTCCGGTGTCGGCTTCACCTTCCGCAAGCACTGATCAGTCTTCCGGATCCGGGGGATTTTTTGAGCGTCGCATCGGTCAGTCGGATGCGCTGCTGTTTCGCCCCGTTTCGACCAATCGTGCGTCATCGATCGACGTGTTTCAACCATACGCTGCTGGTGCGTTCGCACCAGGAAATGCCGGCGCTGATGGCGGGTCTGATGTTGTTGCCAATGCACCGTCGAACGAACTGGAACGTCGTCGACTTGCCTGGCGAGATCCACTGGCAGGTCCAGCAGAGACTCACGAAGTCACCCTTCGCTCGACATCCGGCGCCAGCAGTCGCCGAGGATCGCGATCATCAAAAATCTCGACAGCAAGTCAACGTTTCGACGACGCTGACCAGTTCAGCAGTTCCTCGTCGTTTTCCGGCCAGGCGGGGATTCCGCCGGGAAGAGTGGAGACGTCGGCTGGTATTTCACTTACTTCCGGTATGGACGCGGGGCTCGACCATTCAATCGCGTCAACCTTGCCGACAGACCCCTCTCCAGCAGACTCCGCTGCGATGACAGTACCAGGGAGAGATCGCGATGGCCGCAACTTTCGGACAACCATCAATGATCGATCAAGTTCGCTGGCAGCGAGTACTTTGCCGACTGAAGTTCTTTCGTGGCGGGATGCCGTTGACCGATTGAACAAACTGGGTATCCGCACTTTCCGACTGACGGCCGCCCCCGGTCAACGCGGTTATCGCTTTGTCTGTGATGTAACGTCGGTCGACGATCCGCGAATCTCGCGACCGTTTGAAGCGGAATCCGCAGATCCACTGGTCGCTGTCGCTGATGTGCTGACGCAGGTCGAAAACTGGAATCTCGACCGATGACTGGTTCTGGCAACTGGCCGGTCGGGTTCGGGATGGGGCGACCGAATCAAAGCATCGGCTCCTCGGCCGCGGGGTTGTTGCCAAATGGACAACGCATTGCCGTTTCTTCAGGCCCGGCACCACCGAACGGGTGGCGTTGGTCGTTCCTGATCAGGACAGCGGAGGCTGCAGGCAAGCGGCTGACGAGTGACGGACAGAAAGACCATCCAACTCGACGCAGCCGCAAGCTGGCTCGACTGGAAGCGGTTTTATTAGTGGCTGACGGAGCGTTATCGCTGCGCAAGCTCGCTCAGTTTGCCACGCTGGCCGACGCTACCGAAGCTCGTCAGCTCGTGCAACAGCTGAACGACAGGCTCGATCGAGGCGGCGCAGCATTTCGGATCGAGAAAGTGGCGACCGGCTTTCGCATGATGACTCGTCCGCAGTTTTCGATGTGGCTTGACAGGCTCCACAATCGCCAGGCGAAAGCCCGGCTGTCACCGCCGATGCTTGAGACGCTGGCCATCGTCGCGTACCGGCAACCGGCGACTCGTGCAGATATTGAGAAAATCCGAGGCGTCCAGGCGTCGGAAATGCTCCGGCAGCTGATGGACCGAGGTCTCGTGCGAATCACCGGCGAAGACGACTCGCTCGGCCGCCCGTTTCTTTATGGAACAACGCGTCAGTTCCTGGAAGAGTACGGGTTTGGGAGCCTCGATGATCTGCCAATGGCCGACACGCTGCGTCGTCAGGACAAATCGGCCGAGGTCATCAATGTGGAGGAAGCTTCCGAAGACGAAGCTCCAGCGTTGCTCGTTGAACAGGCAGAAGGCGAAACGCTGGACCAGCAATTCGACGACGAAGATGAAGACGACGAAGATGAAGACGACGAAGATGAAGACGACGAAGATGAAGACGAC
>JABMPE010000551.1 GCA_013203845.1 Rhodopirellula sp.
CGCATTCGTACTGGCGGCAGCAGGCGATTCAAATGGGGCGAGTAATCAAGCAACGGCTGCCGGAAGTCTATCCCGCTCCGGCAGTCACCTGGCCGCTGGCTTCGGTGCTCCGCCGCGAGGGCCACGCTCGTATTTCCGAAAACCTCTATCGTCAGCACGTCAGCGCGGATCCGAAGGACTCGGTTGGTCTGCGCGCGTCCGCCGAACTCTGGGTCACTCAGCCGGTTGACGAGATGCCACGGCAGCTGGGGTACTGCACCTGGGCGACCGTTCGTCCGCACCTGGACGGAGTCCTTGGCGACGAATGCTGGCGGGAAGCCCGCGAGATTCTGCTCTCGCCCGGCGACGCGCCCGCGCAGACATCAGCAGCCGACCCGATCATCGAAGACCGAACGTCATACCCGTCCGTGATGCTTTCCCACGACGACCAGTTCCTCTACATCGCCGCCACGCTGCCGCGATCAGCCAACCGACCGCAGTTCCGTCCTGGCAAGTCCTCTCTCTCCTCTGGAAGAGACACGGCCAGGGTGGGGGGGGAACAGTTTGGCGGTCAGTCGTCTACTTCAAGCAACGCTCCTGCCGTCCAGTTCGAAGGCCGCACCCACGACGCGAACCTGTCTGGCTTCGACCGCCTGAAGATCTCGCTCGACACCGACCGCGACTACTCGACCGCCTACGAGATTGAAATCGACGAACGCGGCCAGGTCCGGGAATCCTGCTGGGAAGACTCGACCTGGAATCCACAGATGTGGGTTCACGTCGATTCCGAACCAACCCGCTGGCGCATCGAAATGGCCATCCCCTTCAGCGAACTCGGCCCGCAAGTTCCCCAGCGAGAAACCGCCTGGGCCGTCTCGGTGACCCGAACAGTCCCCGGTATCGAATGGCAGGCCTGGCCACCGTCCGCCGTCAACAACCACCCGGAATCAAAAGCCCTGGTGCAGTTCCGGTAGTCGCTCGCCGGGAATGACCGGAATGTTTCAGCAGAGGCACTCAATTAACACGGAGAAGCCGACGACACCAAGCGCGATCGCCGGTGTGCTCAGAAGAGGCAGGACCCGTTCCCGTCAGTCCATGTTTCCTCGCTCTGGCCGACAGGAACCGGCCCCATTTTCACTCACACATGTTCGTGACGAACACTCCGCGCATGAAAAAAGCCCGAGTCACCGACCCGGGCTTAATGAACATAAGATTAGAACTCGGCTTCGCGAGTTTCTAATCAACTGTGGTTAGCCGCCAATCAGTACACCGACCAGACAGAGCAGCATCCCTGCCATAACCAATGCTGCGAAGGGCAGACTTCGACGTGTAAACGCTTTTGTAAACCCGATCAATGAAGTTACCGTCGCAATAAGTAAAAGTAACACATGGTGGCCAAAGTCCAGCCCCAATCGACCAGGGTGATCAAAGCCAAAATCGCCAAATGCCAGAACGGGAGCGATCACAAGAAGGACAGCAAAGACAATCCAAGCGGATTTTGGAATCGCGTCAATTGTTTGTTCTGGAATCGCCTTGGGAGAACCGTTTGGAGTCTCCTGCTCAGAATCATTTGTTGGAGTATTCGGAAGATTCATGAGGCGGTCGTTCGCGGCAGGTTCGATGCGAGACACAGAATCACAGGATCGCGCCACATAGTGCGGCTAACGAATTGCGATCTATCCGGCGGCAGGGATGCCGACTGATAGATCGTGCGTTGAACTTTTCCGCTTCGTGAGTGGGACAGCGTGGTACTGCGGATTCAATGACGCTCACGAATCGGCGCGGGGTCGAGTTTACACTGGCGGGCCGACGGAGTCACGGCCAGACCGTAGGTCCGGTTCCTGCCGGCCGATGGCTCTTTGCTCTGGCCGACAGGAACCGGCCCTGCTTTACAGCCGTCGCTGTGGGGCAGGGCTGACGGGAACGGATGCCGAACCGCTGCGGCATCAGGTCTGGGAACTACCGGGATCGAACCAGTCATTTCCGAATATCAACGGTATCGGCTCACCTGCCCGGGTTGTGGAACCGTCACCGGTGTTGTTTGCTGAGGATGAGTCCTCTTGTCGCTGCGCGACCCAACCGATAAACGGGCTACCGTGCTGGCCTCCCGGTCAGCCGCGTCCCGAATATGTCCGCGACAGCCTCGCATCGTCCTGTTTCAATTGTTTTCGAACAGGTCGGAACGAGTGAGAATCCCCTGATTGCGACCGGGAAATTCTTAAAAGCCCGCGTCACTCTCCCGTGGCCGCCGATTCGTTCAACCTGGCCAGCTCTTCGAATCGAGCGAGTGTCTGCGGACTGACATGATGTTCGATGCCCTCGGCATCAATCGCCGCAGTCTCCGCGTCGATACCGAGCGACACTAGAAAACGATATACGATCTCGTGCTGCTTTCGCGACTTCGTAGCCAGTCGCTTTCCGCGGACCGTCAGTTGAACCGGTCGGTATGGCGCTGTTTCAACAAGCCCTTCAGACTGCAGCCGAGCGACAATCCGAGTCACCGTCACGTGACTGACTCCGAAATGCAGTGAGAGGTCACGTACGCGGCACGTGCCGGTTCTCTCGTGGGCTTCCGCAATCGCCTCGACATAGTCTTCGGCAGTCTCCGTGGCGTGGTCACGACGCGTGCGTCTGTGCGGGGCAGATTTTTCGTGTGATTTCGGCATTTGATCCAAGGCACGTTTCTGTCGAGACCCATCGCAAGGCCAAGTCGAGATGTGATAAGGGGCACAGCGCAAAATGATATCGAGAATCGGGCTCTTGTCCCACTGACCTCAGCAGTCGTGCCAGATCGCCCACGCCCCAGTACTGATGCTTGACACAACAGTAGCATAGGCTACAGTTCGAAATGTAGCGACGGCTACGAGGTAGCAGGGGCTACACACAAAGTGTAGCTCCGACAGTGCCGTAAGTCGGAGAACGATGCCCGTAGATCGGAGTCTGGTGTGAGACGAAGTTCTGTGCCCCAAAAGGGTTTCACGTTGATTGAGTTGCTCGTCGTGATTGCAATCATCGCAATCCTCGTGTCTCTGTTGCTGCCGGCCGTCCAACAGGCCCGCGAGGCCGCTCGGCGGTCGCAGTGCAGGAACAACCTCAAGCAGCTCGGACTGTCGCTGCATAACTACCACGACACGCATTCAGTGTTGCCAGCCGGGTACTACAGCTTTGGAACGACCACCGGTTCCGGTCCCGCTTGGGCGAACATCGACAGCGTCACCTGGGATGCTGCTCCAGGGTGGGGGTGGGGAACAATGATTCTTCCTTTCATGGATCAGGCTCCGCTTTACGAGGGCCTGCAAATCGACTCGCCGCTCTGGGCACCTGCGAATGCGTTACTCATCCGCTCGAAAGTGTCCGCATTCCTTTGCCCGTCGGTTTCAGGGGCATATGACGAATTTGTTGTTACTGACAGTTTCGGTAATCCACTGGGGGTGGGGGCAGGCCCAGTAGTTCTGGGACGGAGCCATTACGTTGCTTCCCACGGCCAGGAAGAGTGCTGGTCCGCCCGTAGCGGCTCCGCGCTCACAGCCAACATCTTCACGGATATCTACACTGGGACCACGACAACTGTGACGGTTAATGGTGACACGTCGCGGGTATCTGACGGACCGTTCCATCGGAATTCACGAATCAGGTTCCGTGACGTCACAGACGGATTGTCAAATACGATCTTCCTTGGCGAGCACTCGTCAAAGCTAAGTGAAAAGACGTGGGTCGGCGTCATTCCCGGAGCCTCGACATCACCAATCATCAGTTCGCCAGACAACGGCCCCGATTCAGCCGCAACGCTCACACTGATTCATATTGGACCATCTGGCGGCGAACAGGACATTTTTGGTAACCCAATCATCCACCCAATCAATTTCCCGACGTTACATGTCGGTCAGATGTACTCGGAACACACTGGTGGAGGCCACGTCTGCATGGGTGACGGTTCCGTCCGCTTCATTTCAGAAACCATTGACCTGTTTCTTTTCGCAGCGCTGGCGAGCGTGGGCGAAAATGACGAAGTTGGGGAGTTTTGACAAATGAGTTTCTTGAAGAATCCGTTGAATCAACAATCAGACCCCACTCCTTCGACCTGCAGAGAATTCGTCCTCGCGGTGGGGTATTCGATTCTTGTGTGTTGTGTCGGTTGCGGGTACCCCGAAGTCAGCCCGAAAACGTACGAGATCAGCAAGGCGCTATATTCGATGTGTAGCCTCAAACGAGAGCAGGATTTGGCCAGGGTAACGGACGTGATCTCACAAGCACGTGATGCTCAGGAACTGAGCGATAGTGAATCGGCCTGGCTCATGGCGATCGTTGGACAGGCACAGAAAGGTAAGTGGCAGTCTGCTGCATCCGAGGCTCGCAAAATCCTTGAAGATCAGACGGGACGATAGAATCACAGCCGCGGAAGTGACGTAGGTTGCGACTCTACGCAACACACCAATTCGCAACCCCATGCTGGTGCGTTAAGACGCACCCTGCCTGACTGAGACGCAGTAACCGAGCCGGTTCCTGCCGGCCAATGGCTCTTTGCTCGGGCCGGTGGGAATCGGCCCTGCGAAAATCCGCGAGTTGCTTCTTCCTTTGTTTCTGATCGGCGACTCATTCACCCGCGCGGCGAGGGGATTGTCAGCTTTTCGTACAGTGGCGTGCCGACTGTTTTTCGACCGACGACGACTCGGTCCGGGAAGACGTGCAGCAGGTGAATGGTGCCGCAATTATCGCTCAGCACGTGAGCGGTTCGCTCATGCATGCGGAAGCCGTTGCGATGCCGATGTCCGAACAGATACCCCGTCACGCGGTGTTCGTGCAGAAGCGAGATCACCTCGGTGCCGCCCAGCTGAGGCTGCACGTTGTTGCCGAACGCGGGCAACGATGGGTAGTGAGCCACCACAAAAACGTGCTGCTTTTCTCGGGTCTGTTCAAGCTGTTCCTTCAGAAATTTGATCTGCTCCGGATCAGCGCGCATCGTCAGGAAGGGAACGGTGATGAATGCGCAGTCGCCGTGTTCAATTCGTTGTCGCGGCCTGGTGCCGGTGTACTTTTCGTAGAGTGCGGTGGGACCGGTAAAGCCTTCCTGTTCGGCATCGGCCAGGGCCTGTTGGACGATCTTTGCGTACTCGGGTTTCTTCTCGGGCGCGGTCGAGTAAGAGGCCTCGATGAAGTCATAGTTGAACAGAACGTCGTGATTGCCAGGCACGACATGCTTCGGCGGCTTCAGCTCGGCAAAGATTCGATTGAACAACTCCCACTCTTCGGGCAGGTTGTTGTTGACCAGGTCGCCAGCCACCAGCACGAATGCTGGATTCAACCGGTTCAGGTCTCGAATAGTCGCCTCGGCTTTTTGAATCAGTGTGTCGCGATTGGTTTCGCGATCGAACTGCGGATCAGAGATGATCGCAAACGTGAAGTCCGGCTGCTGTTTCAAATCGTCACTGAAAGACGGACACGCGAATGGGTCGGCATCGACCGGCGGCATCCGCGGCGTCGTGACAGGATTAGGAATCGTCAGCGAAAACGTCGTGCTGGCTGGATCATTGACCTCAGCGATCTCGACTCGATCTTCGAACACTTTAATCAGCGTGACAGCTCCACGAGTTGACCACGCGGTTGAGCCGACTGTCCATGTTGGAAGTGTGTTGGTATAGCCGAGAGCATGGCCGTAACGCGTTGGACTGAACTTCGCGGCAACGTGATGCCGTTCGACGAGTCCCCAGAACTTTTCATGAGTCGGCGTCAGCATGGATCGCCCCATTGTGCGATTGACCTCATCGAACAACAGCATCGCCTTCGCGCCACCCGCTTCGGTCAGTTGTTTCTCCAGGCGGTCTGTGGCTGCAGCCGGATCGAGATGCAGGTCGCTGGTGAATCCCAGATGCACTCCGTTGATTGTCTTCAGACTGTCCTGTGCGTCGTGTTTACCGAAGACTCGCCGATAACCATCGAGTGATCCGCTGAGTCGATCTCGATGCCCAGGCACAGTGTACTTTGGAGCGTTGATCTGATTCAGGTACGTCGAGAACGCGGCGAGATCTTCATTCGAACCCGACCATGTCAGCGAACCGAGCACGACGAATGCGTCCGGTTTCAGCGAATTCACCAGCGCGACGGTCTTCTCCATGCTGTCCGGGCCGGTTTTGGCGAGGAAGTCCCGCAACGCTCCGCTCTCGTCTTTAATCTCCGACGCCGGCAGCGTTGTGAGATATGGGTTCGAGATCACCGCGATCCTGGCCAGCGGCCTGTCAACCGCCTTTGCCAGCCCACATGACAGGAAAACCACACCAGGCAGCATGATCCAGTAAGGTGTCGATGCTCTCATGATTACCTCCTTGCGCGTGAATGACGCGTGGAATTCGATGATATTTGGCAGTCGGGCGCAGTGATAATTTGAGCAGTGAGGATTTCCGACGACGAGCTTCCGCTTTCGATGCGAACTGTCGTCAGGAGACCAGAGCAAGCGGTTGCGGGCCACAACGGAACCATACGGTTCTACGAAATGGCTGCGGGAAATGCACCTGAAGCCGCGCAGGTCACCGCCAGGTAATCGTGAAGAATTCAGGCAGAGCAGCTTCCACGTTTCTTAGTCCGATTTGCAGTTGCTGCGAATTCGGACACACACTCAGCGGCGACACACATTTAGCGGACGGAGTCGCTCAGCGGTCGGTAGCTCAGCGGTCGGTATAGGTGGCGAACGACTTGGGGGTTTCCCACAGGCCGACAGACTGCACCGGTAAGCCCTGTGATTTCGTGAAGTCGTAGATGAGTTTCGCGATCGTTTCGGCAGTTGGATTGACGGGCAGCAGATACAAAGGCTCGCCCTGCTCCTGGAAAAATGGCACCGCTGGGTCGTTTTCGTGGAGGATCATGCGGTGGTCGAGTTTGTCGTCGATCCAGGTTCGCACCGATTTTTTGATGTCCGAAAAGTCGACGAGCATACCTCGCTCGTCCAACGCTTCACCTTCGAGTTCGATGACCGCCAGGCCGTTGTGTCCGTGGAGGTGCCGACACTTTCCACTGTAGTTCAGCAGGCGATGGCCGTAGCAGAAATCGATATTCTGGGTGACTCGGAACATGGCTTCAATTTTCCTGGCGATTGCCAATTCAACGACTCGACTGTTGCCGCAATGTCAGATCGCGGGACGGACCGTTTTATATTTTCAGCTGTTTGGCGAATCCACCGACTCGTCTGCCAGGCGGGCAAACGCGTTTGAGGCGACGGGGAATTACTTTCGGCGTTTGGTGACTGCGCCACCAGCTGGCCCATTCTTATCGTCGCCTTCACGTTGCCGCTTGATCTGCTCCTGCATGTCGGCAGCTTCCTGCATCTGATGCATGAGTTTTCCAAAGAATCCGCCGCCCTGTTTATCCTGTTTCTTCTTCAGCTTTTCCGGGTCGGGCTGTTTCTCGGGCAGGTACTCCAGCAGTTTTCGCTCCGTCATGCCCCACGCACTGGAGGCGATGAAGTAAACGCACAGTCCCGCCGGCACCCGATAGAAGAGGAAGCCCATGAAGATCATCATGAAGTTCATCATCTTCTGCTGCATCGCCATTTCGTCGGTTGTCGGCGGCGGCATGAACATCTTCTGCTGAGCGTAGAACAGAACGACGGTGATTAACGGCAGCAGGTTGAAACTCGATCCGAGGAATGGCAATGAGAACGACATCTCGAAGAGCGCGTCCGGAGCGGCCAGGTTGTCGATCCACAGGAACGACGCCATCCGCAGGTCGACCCAGTTGTTCAGTGCCTGGTACAGCGAGATGAAAATCGGCAATTGGAGAACGACCGGCAGGCATCCCGCAAAGGGATTGAAATTGGCTTCCCGATACAGTTCCATCTGAGCCTGGGCGAGCTTCTGCTTGTCGTCTTTATACTTTTCGCGAAGCGCCGTCAGCTGTGGCTGCAGGTCCTTCATCTTCTTGGCACTGGCTGCCTGCTTGCGCGAGATCGGGAACATCATGCCTCGAACAAGAACCGTCAGCATGACGATCGCAATGCCGTAGTGAACTCCCCAGCTGTGAAAAGTCTTCAGCAGGTAGACCATGATGTGACTGATCGATCCGAACCAGCCGTAGTCGATAATCGAATCCGCCTTAAACGGTATGAGCAGTTCCTGGCTTTTAGGACCCAGGAACATCTGGAAGTCGTGCTGGACCAGTCCGTCGGCTGGGATCTCGAATTCTGACGACTTCAACTCCAGACTGATGTCGCTGCGTTCGGCGTGCTTTTCGTCGAGCTTCACGACGGTTGGCGTGACGGTCGCAAAGGTCTGACGTGTCAGCTGATCGCCGGTCGGGACAATCAGTGCTGCGAAGAACTGAACGTCAACGCCAGCATACTGGATCGGCCTGGTCCACTCCTCGACGCTTTCCTTCTTCCAGTCTTTAACCAGCGACGACGACGTCATCAATTCAGCCGAGACTGATCCGGAGTCATTCAGGAACCCCACTTTAATGTCGCGATTCTTTCTGGCGTTCTCGACATCTTCGAGCGGAAGTCCCACCGGCCCCTGCATTGTGTACTGAGTGGCGATCGTCTTCTGGCTGATATTCCGCAGCTGAATGCTGACATCCAGCTGGTAGGCAGATCCGTAACTTTGCCGGATGTCTGGCACAGCCAGTTTGTCGGCAGGAATTCGCTGGAGCTGAAATTGCTTGCGAACTTCCAGAGAACCATCCGGCGACACAATCCGAAACGTTGCTCCGGAAAGAACGTCCGGGTTTTCGACGTCCTTTTCGGTTTCCAGAAGTTCCCAGTTGACAGTTCGCAGCGACGCTCGAATGTCCTGCTCCGCCAACTTTTCGTCAAAGGACTCGATCTTCAGATCAACGGTTAAGGCCTCGCGGCTTCTAACCAGTGGCTTAATTGACTCGTCCAGTGTCAGGTTGTTGCCGACGACTCGCAGCTGGGGCCGCGGGCGAATGTTCGCTGGATTTTCGGCGACTGGAAAGCGAGGGTCAGTCAACGTTGCGGACTGGACCGACGCGCCAACGCTGGTCAGCTGCACTTCCAGTACGTACCCGGTTGTCAGGTCGGGCGAGCCAAGCACGACGGTCTGCGTCGGAAACTTCGGCAATGTTGCGGCAGCAGGATTTGGCTCTTTTATTTCGTTGGCGGGTTTGGCATCGTCCGCGACTGGCTCTTTCGATGCCGTGACTTCCGGGGATGCGTCCGCTTTACCGGAAGCGCCGTCGTCATTCGAGGCATTGTCCCCAGCATCAGCCGAGGCGTTTCCATCGGCAGGGGCCGGGTCGGCGCCATCGACTTGCACGACGCCTGGTTGTTCTTTCGGGAATAAGTCCGGAAAGAATACAGGGCCAATAAACAACCAACCGTAAAAGGTCAGAAAAGATACAAGTCCGAATACAAGAAGCCGTCGCTGTTGATCCATTTCACCGACCGTCGCGAAGACGGTCCCCCAGGAAGTTATTGAGTTCTGGAATCGCGTAGATCTTGTTGGCTGTCGCGTCTACGTCATATTTCACACGACGGAACGTTACTTTGTCGCCGTCGAGAATGACGTAGGACGAATGGGGAACTCCGTTGCGAGGCTGCCCCACCGAACCGACGTTAACCAGATGCTTCTGATTCACAAGTTGGTACTCGAAATCAACTTCTTCCGGGGTCAGAAAGTTCATGTCCTCGGTAAAAACGCCAGGGATGTGTGTGTGTCCCTGGAAGCAGTTTTTCTCAACGAGCGAAAAGATTCGTTCCATCTTCCGCTGATTGTAGATGTCTTCTGGAAAGACGTACTCGTTGAGCGGATTTCTCGCCGAGCCATGCACGAAAAGCAGCCCGGGTTCTTTAATCACTCGCGGGAGATCACCCAGAAACTCCCAGCGATCTTCGCTGCCTTCGCCCGTTTCAAGGACAGATCGTGTCCAGAAAATAGCTCGTTCAGCACCGGCGTTAAAGCCTTCAGGATCGAATAAAGCGCCCTGATCGTGATTTCCGAGCAACGAAGCCGCACAGTGTTCACGCACGCGGTCGATGCATTCGCGAGGATTCGGACCGTAACCGACGATATCGCCGAGGCAATAGATCTCGTCAACCCCCTGCTCCCTGATGTCGGCAAGCACCGCATCAAGAGCATCGAGATTTCCATGAATGTCGCTGATGATCGCTCTCAAGGGAGAACTCCGAACAAGCTGCGAAACCTGTAAGAACGGGTGGCCCGCAGCCCGAATAAACAACGGCCCAAAAGAAAACGAGACACCCCAGACTATCTCGGCATTGTCTGAGCTGTCTCGATCAGATTCCGCCAATACTTCGCACAACGCGAAAAACCGGTGTACGAAGCGGGTTCGGAATCTTAGTGGAGCAGCGCAGAACCGGTCAAGCAGGTCAAATTTGATCGCATTAACGCTCTATCTGACTTTATTTGTCTGAATTTCAGGTGGCCAGCGTCCTCGTGAGAACTCGAATATCCTCGACTGAGCGTTGCTTCTGATTTGTCGTCGTGAGTCTGAGGTGTATTTCGTAACGATTCAGTTCCTTTGTGCCGGTTCTCGTAAATTTTCAACCTGTGGTGAATCGCCCGCCAATTGTCCTGACCGCACAGTGACCGTCCGAGCAGTCAACACTCGGCAACAATGTTGGAGCGACGTTCGTTGGACAGTTGATATTGGGGAGTTGTTGAAGCCGACATTTTCTTGAAAGCCGACTGCAGGAGTCCGTCTGACGCAACTCCGCCGCCGGTACGACGTGACACTTCCGCCGAGTTGAACAATCTGTCGAAGGATGATGCCAAATCTCGACAGGTCTTTGTTGACGACTCGCCACCGTGGTCCAGGGTTAACCTGAGAGCTGATCACTCGCCGATTCGGCAGCTTGTCGGATCGGCTTCACGAGCGGATATGTCGACTGCGACGGTTTCGCGGATTGATCCAGTCCGCACGGTGTCGGCGAGGTACCGTGTTGATCCAGCAACGAAAATCGCAACGGGAAAAGTGGCAACGGGCAAAGTGACTGAATCGAATCACAGTTGCCTCGCTGCAACGGTGTCAAAGAAAGAAACCATGAAGACGAATCACGGTTCACTGCTGGTTGTTGACGACGATCAACACATCCTCGAAGCCATGGCAGACTATCTGCGCAGTCTGGGCCATCGAACAGAAACGGCTTCCACCTGCCGGCAGGCGATCGACAGGATGGCCGAGTTTCCGTTCGAAGTCGTGATCTGTGATGTCAACCTGCCAGACCAGGACGGCTTCCAGTTGCTTGAATGGGCGACCGCCAACAGCCCGGAAAGCGCCGTCATCATGTTGACCGGCTACGGCACCATTGAAAGTGCCGTGGAAGCCATTCGCGTCGGCGCGTTTGACTACTTAACGAAACCCGTGATTGATGACGAGCTGAACCTCTCTATCCAGCGGGCGCTTGGTCAGCGAGCGATCGTCGAAGAAAACAAGAGCCTGCGAAAGCAGCTCAACGAACGCTTCGGTCTCTCGAACATCGTCGGTCGCGACTACAAGATGCAGAAGATGTTTGACCTGATCGAAAGCGTGGCCGATACGCGAGCAACGATCATGGTGCTCGGCGAAAGCGGAACCGGTAAAACGATGACGGCTCGCGCGGTGCATCAGTTGAGTTCTCGCAGTGACAAGCCGTTCGTCGAGGTGGCCTGCGGGGCGCTGCCTGACACACTGCTTGAAAGTGAACTCTTCGGACATGTTGCCGGAGCGTTTACCGGAGCCAGTCACGACAGGATGGGCAAGTTCCTCCAGGCTGATGGCGGAACCATTTTCCTCGACGAAATCGCGACGGCGTCGGCAAGCCTTCAAGTGAAGCTGCTGCGAGTTCTGCAGGATCGAGAATTCGAACCGGTCGGTGGCACGGCAACTCATAAAGTTGACGTGCGTCTGATTCTTGCCACCAACGAAGATCTTGAGGAACGTGTCCGAGCCGGAACGTTCCGCCAGGATCTTTTCTACCGCATCAACGTCATCTCGATTACGCAGCCGCCGCTTCGAGAACGCATGGGCGACATCCCGCTGCTCGTTGAGCATTACATCGGCGAAATGAACGAGCGGAACGGTAAAAACGTCAAGCGGTTCGATGACACGACTCTTCAGGTCATGCAGCGATATAACTGGCCGGGCAACGTTCGCGAACTGGTGAACGTTGTCGAAAGAGCGGTCGTGCTGGCGAGAACCGAAACCGTCATGGTTGACGATCTGCCCGAAAACCTGCGACGCGAAGATTCCAACCGTCATACGCTGGAACTGGTCGGCTCTGCAGGCTCACTGCGATCGGCTCTTGTCGTGCCGGAGCGACAGATTCTGCTGAACGCGCTGGAGCAGCACGGCTGGAATCGTCAGAAGACGGCTGCCGCTTTAAGCATCAACCGCACGACGCTTTACAAGAAGATGAAGAAGTACGACATCAGCTTCGAAAAACAGCTCATCGAGTGCTGAGCAAGTCGCTGAGTCAAAATTGAGAACCAACGAACTGCCGGGTCTGTATTCCAACGGGCTCGGCAGTTTGCTTTGCGCGAACGCGGTTAACCAGCGTGATGAAGCTTGACGGTTTTCGGCGCTTCTTTGATTTCGCCGATGACTGACGTGGCGATGCCGTGTTCGGAAATCTTTCGACAGACTTCGTCGGCGATGGAGGGGACGACGATCATCGTGAAGCCAATGCCCATGTTAAACACTTTGTACATTTCTTCCTGAGCGACTCCGCCGAGACTTTGCAGCCACTGGAAGGCAGCCGGTCGCGTCCAGGTTGACGTGTCGATATCGGCCGCGCAGTTTTCCGGGAGAATGCGTTCGATGTTGTCGGGAAGTCCTCCACCGGTGATGTGAGCCAGGCCGTGTATGGCCGTTCGCAGCGTCGCGTTTTCCAGAACACTGAGCACTGAGGAAACATAGAGGCGTGTTGGTTCGAGCAGAATCTCGGCGACGGTCTGGTTGAGGTCGGCGACGTGGTCGTCGTATGCAAGTCCGGCGACGTCGGTCACGACTTTCCGAACCAGGCTGTAGCCGTTGGAATGGAAGCCGCTGGAACCCAGTCCAACGATCACGTCTCCAGGGCGGATCGATTTTGTGCCGTCGATGATCTGGTCTTTCTCGACCACGCCGACCGAGAAACCCGCCATGTCGAAATCACCGGCCTGGTAGACGTCCGGCATGATGGCGGTTTCGCCACCGAGCAGCGCCATGCCAGTATCGCAGCAGGCCGAGCTGACACCTTCGACGAGCTGAGCGATCAGTTCCGGGTCGTCTTTGCCCAGAGCCAGATAGTCGAGGAAGAAGAGCGGTTCAGCGCCAACACACAGGCAGTCGTTAACGCACATGCCAACCAGATCGATACCGACCGTGTCGAACCGACCGGCGGCGATGGCGACTTTGAGTTTCGTGCCGACGCCGTCCGTCCCGGAGACCAGCACCGGGTCGCTGTAGTTATTCTTGAACAGTCGCGTGTTGGTGCCGAGCTGAAACAGGCCCGCAAACCCGCCGGGCATCGGCATGACTCGGGGCGTGTGCGTTTTCTGCATTAACGCCGGCAGTTTCGCCATCGCCTGTTCGTAAAGATGGAGATCAACACCAGCGTCTTTGTAGGTCAGTTCAGCCATGCGTGGGCTGCTCCTCGTCGTAATTCTGGGCGTCGTTTCAGGGGAACCTGCTGAGGTTTTCGAAACCATCGGGCGGATGTTAGCAGGCGGCTGGCTCCGGAACTACGAGTCGGCTGCTCGGGAATTGCGAAGAAATGGGCTCAAGGCGGCACGTATGGTCTTCGGATCGTCAGTGGTGAGGCTGTTGACGCCTGCTGCGGCCAGTCGATACGCGTCATCAATGGAGTTGACGGTCCAGATGCACGATGCCAGTTGTGCCTGGTGAATCATCTCGACGGCCTCACGCGTTACCGCTGCCGTGTTCGACAGATCGACGCCGTCGAATCCTGATGACAGAGCCACATCGATGATTTCGGCGATGGAAGGCTTCCAGGCGGCCGCGTTGTCGTCGGATTCGTCCTGCTCAGGCTCCTGCTCAGACGGAACGGGCACTTGCTCCACGACCAGAAACGCGTCGAAAGCGGGCAGTAATTGTTTCGCGGCACGGAGCAGGGCAGGGGAGAAGCTGATCAGGACGACCGATTCGGGCGTGACACTGGCCGCGGCGAAGTAGCGCGGCAGCGCAGAGGCGATCGTTGCATGAGTGTCAGGCGAGTCGCCGCCTTTCAGCTCGACAAACAACCGACGACCGTGTGGAATCGTGGCCAGAATTTCGGAGAGTTCCGAAATGGTGACGCCTCGCCATTGGTCGGCTTTCCACGCACCCACATCGATCGTGCGAAGCTCCGACATGTCGAGGTCGCAGACGTTCGTATCAATGCCGGCGGTACGTTTGAGTGTTGTGTCGTGGATGACGGCGAGTTGTCCGTCTCGTGTCATTTGCACGTCGATTTCGACAGCGTCGGCGTCAAGTTGCCACGCCAGTTTGACGGCAGGCAGTGTGTTTTCCGGAGCAGAAATGGACGCCCCGCGGTGGGCGACGATTTCAACCGGGCAGCCGGATGGTCGAGCAGGTTGCTGAGTCACGATTCCGTCTCAAAGAGACTGGTGTCCAGAATTCTTAGACTGCACGTTGGATGCTCGACCGGCCTGATGGCTGTGATTGCCGGTCGCGTCTGGTCAGTGTCTACCGGTAGTACGCTCCCTGAGGGGCAGACAGTTGCTGGTATGCTGGTTGCCGATACTCTGACGGCGAATTGGCTCCCGGCTGCGTGTACTGAAGCTGCTGGAATGGCTGCTGTTGAGCCTGTTGTGTTGGCGGAACGTACTGCTGCTGCAGAGACGTTCCAAATCGATCGGCGAATGCCGCTGCCGTTTGCGGTTCCGCATTCTGCTGCCAGACGGCGTGCGTCCCCGTGGTTCGCTGTTGGGATGGCATCGCGTAGCCCGATGCGGTGTTCTGTGGCGCCGAGAAGTAAGCCTGTCCGGGAGGCAACTGCATGATTGGTCCTTGTGGCGTCATCATAGCAGGACTTCCAGGGGGCTCGACGTTCTGTGCTGGTTGCTGATAGCCGGGTTGAAGTTCGTAGTTCTGTGGACCGGTCTGCTGCGGTGAGTTCTGGTACTGTGGTGCGTACTGGTGTGGTGCATACTGGTGTGGTGCGTACTGGTACGACGGAGCCGGCTGGTACATCGGCTGCTCTTCTGGGTACTGCTGCTGCTGCTGCTGCGCCGCCTGTCCGTAATTTGACGGCGGCAACACACCGGGCGCAGTCAGCTCCTGGTAACCCTGTGCCGGGTAGCCTTGCGGCGGGTAACCCTGAGCTGGTGCCGCGGCGAACTGCTGCAGCTGTCGTGGTGGCGGAACCTGCGGGTCATTCTGAAACTGCATGTGGTTCGGTTGCTGCCAGGCCGGCAGTTGAGATTTGTCCTGAGCCTGCAGACGCTGTTGCATCTGCTGCATCTGGAAGGTCTGTTCATCGAGCTGTTTCTGCAACTGATCCATTCTGCCCAGGTATTCGGGTGGGACTGCTGAGGAGCGTTCGGACGCTGGCTGCGCTGTAGCCCGCTGATAGTAGGGCGTCGTAATTCCAGGAATTGCTGAGTCGGTATAGCCTCGCTGAAACGCTGCGGCCTGCTGTAAGGTCGACATGTTGCCGCTCGATGAAGTCGATGCCGGAGCGTACTGCGAGTTCGAATTCTGAATCGGAGCGTCGTAGCCGGCCATATTTCCGAATGCTGGCTGGTCAAGACTCGTAGACTGGCCCGCCCCGAAGTTCGGGTGCATTCCTGAACGTTGACGGTACTTGTGGTACCACTGGTGAGAGTAGGCCATTACGGGACTGATTCCCCAGCGACTGGCGACTTCCATCTGAGACAGCACGTGCTTGTAGTTGTGGGGGCGGAAGGAACTGTACCCTGCGTACGCGGGTAGTTCCTGGAAGTAGCCGTGCAGCCACGGTTCCGGAGAGTCGAACGGATAAAGCTGATCTCCGCCTCCACCACCGCCGGCCGAAACAGCATCGTAGGGATTTGAAAATTCACCCTGGCCAGCGACAAACGATCCGGAACCCATGCCCGGCGAGAAATTCATCCCGCTCATCCCGCTCATCCCGTTCATGTCGACGCCGCATCCACCGGGGCCACATTGGCCGGGACTTGCCGCAACGGCCAGAGCCAAAAGCCATCCACTCAACATGAGAACCCCCTCCGTGGAGTCTTCAGGCAATCCTCGACGAGGTACCTGAGCCGCGTACACAAAATCTCAAATGCAACAAATGTCACTCGAATGCAACAAGCTGTCGCTTGAATGACCAGCCCTGCTGTGTGGCGAG
>JABMPE010000552.1 GCA_013203845.1 Rhodopirellula sp.
AATCACACAGCCATCACAAACGATTCGGGGGAAAGGGGGCCTTCCGCCATCACCACGGCTCCCAGGTTGATTCCATCATTCATAATCGAAACTCAACCACGAAACGCCATTCCCACAAACGCATGAATAATCCGCGCTAGCCCAATGGCACCCGAATGGTACTCAGCCGGCACGTGCTAGTGTTCGGTCCTGTCATGCGTTGACAAAAACCGGACGCTATCGCATTGCGGCTGATGAGTCATGATTCAATACCCGGGTGACATTGAGTGCTCGCCGCGGACATCCGGTGCAATATCCGCCGCTAGACCGTTCAGATCGGTCATCGGAACAGGGCTGCCAGATCACGGGATCGACTGCGACTGCGGTACGCGCCTTGCGAATACCGCTGACTCGTCGGATGATGCTGGTAACCGTCGCCGAACTCAGGCGGTGCCCGGTTTCGAACTGTCGCGGGAGAGGTTGTGGCGAGCCTGGTATTTGAAGCTCGAAATCTGACGAAGACCTATCTAATGGGCGAGGTCCAGGTTCAGGCGCTGCGCGGCGTGGATCTTGATCTGTTTGAAGGGGAGCTGACAGTTCTGCTGGGCCCATCCGGCAGTGGTAAGTCGACATTACTGAATATTCTCGGCGGGCTGGACGCGCCAACGTCGGGAACGGTTCGCTACTGCGGTGTGGAATTGAAGAGTGACGACGATGCTTCCCTGACTCGGTTTCGACGGGAGCATGTCGGTTTCGTGTTTCAGTTTTACAATCTGATTCCCAGTCTCACCGCGCGGGAGAACGTCTCGCTGATTACCGATATTGCCACGAACGCGATGCGCCCCGACGAAGCACATGACCTTGTCGGACTCAGCGGACGGCTGGATCACTTTCCCGCTCAGCTTTCCGGTGGGGAGCAGCAGCGGGTGGCGATCGCTCGTGCCATCGCAAAGAAGCCGCATGTTCTACTGTGTGATGAGCCGACCGGAGCGCTCGATGCCAGCACGGGAATCGTCGTTCTGGAGGTCATCGAACGAATCAATCGCGAGCTGGGAACAACGACCGCCGTGATCACTCACAACGCCATCATTGGCGAAATGGCAGATCGTGTTGTGACGCTTTCTGATGGCCGTATTCAGACGACAGTCGCCAACGATCAGCGACGATCGGCACGGGAGCTGAGCTGGTAATATGCGGACGCTCCATCGCAAACTGATTCGTGACATGCTCCACATGAAGGGCCAGGTGATTGCGATCAGCCTGGTCGTCGCCTGCGGAATCGCCACATTTGTAATGTCGCTCAGCACGCTGGATTCGCTGCGGGAATCGCGGGCGGCCTACTACGAACGGTACCGGTTTCCGCATGTCTTTGTTTCGCTGAAGCGGGCTCCCGAAATTCTGCGTTCACGTTTCGAGGAAATTCCCGGCGTGCGTGCTGTCGAATTGCGGATCGTGACGGAAGTCACACTGGACATGCCCGGCATGGAGGAGCCTGCGGTCGGCAGACTCATTTCGGTTCCCGAGTCACATCGACCTCGGCTGTGCAATCTGCATCTTCGATCCGGGCGGTATGTGGAACCCGGACGCGACGACGAGGTGATAGTCAGCGAGGCATTTGCCGATGCTCATTCGCTTAAACCTGGCGACGCCATCAAGGCCATTCTGAATGGACGTCTACAGACGCTGCGAATTGTCGGCGTTGCTCTTTCACCCGAGTACGTTTTTCAGATTCGTGGTGGTGAGATGCTGCCCGACGATCGCCGGTTTGGTGTGTTCTGGATGGGCGAATCCGGGCTGGCGGCGGCGTTCGACATGACGGGAGCCTTCAACAACGCCCTCGTTTCACTGATGCGGGGAGCATCGGAAGAAGCAGTGATTGAACGCGTCGACGATCTGCTGGAACAGTACGGTGGACTGGGCGCGTACGGTCGCGACGAACACGTTTCAGATCGGTATCTCAGTGACGAAATCCGGCAGCTCCGCGGCATGGGGATGATCGCTCCCTCGATCTTTCTGGGTGTTGCGGCGCTGTTACTGAATATCGTGCTGAGCCGTCTGGTCGGTACGCAGCGTGAGCAGATCGCCGCACTGAAAGCGTTCGGATATTCGAACAACGATGTCGCTCGACATTATCTGGGATTCGTCGTCGTGATCGTGCTGGTCGGGACGACACTGGGAACTGCTGGCGGCATCTGGATGGCATACGGTCTGACAGGGGCGTATGCCGAGTTCTATCGATTTCCGGTACTTGAATACCGCATGGATCCCGGCGTCGCCGTTTTTGCGTTCGTGATCGCGCTGGTTGCTGGAGTGCTCGGAACACTGATCGCTGTGCGTCGCGCCGCGGCTTTGCCACCAGCGGAAGCCATGCGACCGGAACCACCAAAATCATTTCGCGCGACGATTCCCGAGCGTCTGGGCCTGACGCGGTTTCTGTCGCCAGCGACGCGGATGATTCTTCGAAATCTCGAACGGCAACCCATGAAGAGCGGCCTCTCGATGCTGGGTATCGCGATGGCGGTGGGCGTGCTGGTACTTGGTAACTTCATGGAAGATTCGCTGGATTACCTGATCGATCAGCAGTTTCAGATTGCTCAGCGGCAGGATTTGACCGTGGCACTTGTCGAACCGGCAGCGGGCAGCATCGTGCATGATCTTGAGCATCTGCCGGGCGTGATTCGTGCCGAGCCGATTCGAGCCGTCGCCGCTCGGATGACATTCGGTCATCGCTCGCGCCGTGTCGGCATCACGGGGCTGCGACCGGACATGCAGTTGTTTCAGTTGCTCGACGCCAGTCGGAAACGGCTGGACGTGCCGCCGGAAGGACTGCTCATTTCGGAAAAGCTGTCTCGGATTCTTGAAGTGCAGCCGGGGCAGTCGCTCACGGTTGAAGTGCTGCAGGAAGAACGCCCGACTCGAAGTGTTCCCGTGGCCGGCTTGATCGATGACTTCTCGGGGCTGTCCGCTTACATGAGTCTCGATTCGCTGAACCGGATGATGCGCGAGGGCGAGACCGCATCAGGACTTTACATTTCTGCAGACGCCTTGCAGCTCGGGCGTTTGTATTCCGAACTGAAATCGTCTCCGCATGTCGCGGCAGTGACGATTCGCACGGGCATGCTCAACACGTTTCGTGAGACCATCGCTGAGAATCTGTTGCGGATGAAAGCGTGGAACGTGCTGTTTGCCAGCGTGATCGCGATTGGCGTGGTCTATAACAGCGCACGAGTTTCTCTTTCCGAACGGAGCCGGGACCTGGCGACGCTGCGGGTGATCGGGTTCACTCGGCGGGAGATCTCGCTGATTCTTCTGGGGGAACTGGCGGTACTGACGGCTGTCGCGATTCCTGTCGGATTACTCATCGGTCGGGGGCTGGCAGAACTGGTTGGGTTGGGGCTGGATACCGAGCTGTACCGAATTCCTTTGATTATTAACGCGGACACGTACGGATTTGCGACAATCGTGACGCTGCTGGCATCGGTGCTGGCCGGACTGATCGTCAGGCGGCGGCTCGATCGACTCGATCTGGTGGCAGTGCTGAAAACTCGCGAGTAGTTCAGGCGGTGCCGGACAAAACCGCTCCGCCTGACACAATGCTTTCAGGGCTCATAAGGAAACAAAAGAATGCACCGTGTGCTAAGACGAGTCGTGCTGGTGTGCGTCGTGGCTGCCGTTGCCGGCGCTATCGCGCTGGCATTTCGGACACGACCGGTGCTGGTGGACACGATTGTTGTGACTCGCGGACCGTTACAGGTGACTGTCGACGAGGACGGGCGAACGCGGATTCGCGAGCCGTACGTGGTGTCGGCGCCGCTGACCGGAAGGTTGCAGCGGATCTCGCTCGATCCGGGAGATTCAGTCGCGCGCGACGAGACTGTTGTGGCCACGATCGAGCCGGTGGATCCCAGTCTGTTAGATGAACGCACCGTGGCCGAATCACGGGCTCGGGTGAGCGCTGCAGAGGCTGCGGTAAAACGGGCGGAATCTCTGGTCGAAAGATCGAAGGTCAGTCTTGACCGCGCGGAATCAGAACTGGGGCGTATCCGACGACTGGCTGAAGCGAACGCAGCCAGTCCGGACGACATGGAATCCGCCGAGTTGACGTTTCAGGCCGCTGGGAAGGATTACCAGGCGGCGGTGTTCAGCCGCGAGATCGCCGAGTTTGAACGGGAACTCGCAAGGGCCGCGTCGGTGCGGTCTGGCCAGAATTCCGACGCCGACACCGTGGCCGAGTACCTCGTAATTCGTGCTCCGATTTCGGGCGAAGTTCTGCGGGTGTTCGAAGAAAACAGCCGAGTGGTTTCACCCGGCACTCCGTTGCTGGAGATTGGAGATTCGACGGATTTGGAATTGGAGATCGACGTCCTTTCAACAGACGCCGTGCGGATTCGCTCGGGACAAAAAGTACAGATCGATCACTGGGGCGGCGATCACACGTTGAACGGAACCGTGCGACTGATCGAACCGTCGGCGTTTACGAAAGTCTCAGCGTTGGGGGTCGAGGAACAACGCGTCAACGTCATCGTCGACCTGACTGACTCACGCAAGCAACGCACCGGCCTGCGAGACGCGTTTCGAGTCGAGGCTCATATCGTGACTTGGAGTAGTGACGATGTTCTCAAAATTCCATCCAGTGCACTGTTCCGGTCCGCAGATCAGTGGAGCGTATTCGTCGTCCATGAGGGAGTGGCAAACGTCGTTGGCGTCGAGCCGGGACATCGTAATTCACTGGAAGTCGAAATCGTCGGCGGTCTCTCCGCAGGCGACGAAATCGTGTTGTATCCCGGCGATCGTGTCCGACAGGGCACCACGATCGAACGTCGTCAATGAAATTAGTTCGGCACGAGTCGGAAAATAATCAGGCTGCCAGCAGCCAGGGCAGAACCTCGAACGTCGGCTGTTTCATTTCGCACGCTGGATGACTGTCGGTATCCGAGGAAGTTCATCGCGCAGGTACTGGTGGCAGGCGATGCAGGTCGCGTTCAGCTTTTCCGTGACGTACGCCGCGCCTTCCAGATTTTTATCCGCAGCCATCTGTTGAAGTTGCCCGGCCAGACGCAGAAATTCGAGTTTCAGGTGATCGAAGACTTCGTCGTTTCGCTTTTGATCAGGCTTCACTCGGGGCGTACTGAGAGAGGTCAGCATGAGAGCTTCTGCACCAAGTGCAATTTTCTCGAAATCCTTCGTAACGAGTCCCTCGAACACTCTTTGTGAGTGGCCGACTTTTGCGTGCATGTACGGCAAGATGCTTTTCTGCGGTTCTACTCCGTCGACCGGGATACCGACGACGTTCCTGTCGGTTTTCTGCTCGACCTTCTGTCTGGGCTTTTGTTCGGCAGCGTCTACCTGCCCGCTTGACGGTTCCTTCGCGTGGGAAATAGCGCTGTCGGTAACGAGTACATGCTGCATGCTCAGTAGAGCGACGACTCCACAGGCGGATGCGATTGCAATTCGTGATTGTCTCATGGCGGTTCCTTTCGCTGCCGGTGAGTGAGATGACTCGTCACGAAGCAACCAGTGTGCCATTTCTTCGCGATGTCGCACACGCTCGCAACATAGAAAAGACAACGTCTGCCAGTTTGCATCTGACGGTGTTCCGCACGGTCTGCCACCTGCATGTGAGAAGCGTCGTTGAGATTGCTCCGGCGACAGAAGCCAGTGCAGCTTCTCCAAGCCGGACGATCGTTCGCTGAGCGGCATTCTTATCGAGGAAACAGCGTACAGATCCCGGCAGCTCGAATGAGAAAGACAGGTGTGCGATGAACATAACCACTCAGCCGAGCGTTCGTGACAGATTGTCACAGTCGTGAGACCAGAACCGCTCACTTCCGGCCATGAACGCATCCGTTACGTCAGAACGTTTGAGCGAGACCAGATGGCCGGATGTTTGACGCCTGCTTCCGATTTTTCGTGGAAGGACGACGTGTGTATTTCCGGCTGAGCCATTTGAACACAACGTTTGTAACTGCGGCTACGAGCGGATCGAATTGAAAATCGCTCCGCCGAGGTAGCCGAATTCGTCGTGCTCGGACAGGCGAATCAGCTGGTTGTACTTCGCCAGGCGTTCGCTTCTGGCCACCGAGCCGACCTTTAATTGTCCGGCTCCCGTCGCGACGACCAGATCGGCGATGGTTGTATCTTCGGTCTCGCCGCTGCGAGCCGACACCACCGGCCAGTAGCCATTCTCCAAGGCCAGCTTCAAGGTTTGCAGCGTCTCGGTGAGCGTTCCAATCTGGTTCAGCTTAATGAGTACGCTGTTGCCGACTCCGGAATCGATGCCGCGTCGCAGCCGTTCCTGATTCGTCACGAAGAGGTCGTCGCCGATCAGTTGAACGCGGTTGCCGAGTCGCGAAGTCAGTTCATGCCATCCGTCCCAGTCATTTTCGTCAAGGCCATCTTCGATGCTGATAATCGGATAACGGTTCACCCAGTCTTCGAGCAGGTTCACGACATCTGACGCGGTCAGTTCCTCATCGCCGGTGGCGGCCAGTCGGTACTGGCCGTTGTGATGAAAATGCGAACTGGCCACGTCGAGGCCAATACTGACGTCCGCGCCTGGTCGAAGCCCTGCCGCTTCGATGGCCGCGACGACGAAGTCCAGCGCCTGCTCATTGGACTTCAGCTTCGGCCCGAATCCACCTTCGTCACCGACGAGCACGCCTTCGAATCCAGATTTCGTCAGCAACCGACCGACGTGCTGATAAACAGTGACGATCCACTCGAACGCCTGTGGGTAAGACGTCGCTCCGACCGGCAGTATGAGATAGTCCTGAAAGTCGAGATTGCCTCCGGCGTGCTTGCCTCCTGAGATCATGTTGACCATCGGCAGCGGCAGCAGAGCATTGTCGCCCAGTCCGGTCGTTGCCTGCCGACGAGGGTCTTTGTTTGTTGGCTCCCCGTTGTCTGCCAGCGCGTTGTCGAGAGCTGGCGCGAGTTCCTGCCACACACGACGAAACTGGTCGACCGGGCGAACGTTGCTGGCTTCGGCGGCTGCATAAACCGCCGCCAGAGATACACCCAGAATCGCGTTCGCGCCGAGTCTCGACTTGTTCGGCGTCCCGTCCAGCTCGATCAGTAGCCGATCGAGTGTCTGTTGCTCGGCAGCGTCTATGCCAGCCAGTGCTGATCGAATTTCCGTGTTGACGTTCTCCACCGCTTTTCGAACACCGAGTCCCTGCAAACGTCCGGCGTCGCCATCACGCAGTTCGAGTGCTTCGAAGACGCCAGTGCTGGCACCGCTGGGAACAATCGCTCGACCGGGTCGGCAACCTTCGCAGGTGACCTCAACCTCAACGGTCGGTCGCCCGCGGCTGTCGAAAACTTCTCGTGCGTGAACGTTCTGGATTCGAGTCGAAGTCATTGTTGAGTACCGGAGTCTGTCTCGGGAAAGCAAAAACGATCGAATGCCGGATGCTGCGGGGATCGTAGTTGACGGTCACAGGTTTTTCGTCCACACCGCGTTTACGCTCCTGAATTCAGGCCAATTTTCGAACCATTTACGAAGGTCTGATTGGTACGTCGCGTAAGTGCATTGAACATCGCCCGTGTGCCCCGTAATTTCGTCGGCCATCCTGCCGCAGATCGTGAGCTTTCGGACTGAATTCAATAACTCAACGCGTTCTAACGCTCAATTTCGGAGAATCGATACAGTGACATCACTCAGCCGACGAACAGCTCTGAAACTTGCTGCCGCCAGCACCGCCTTGCTGGCAGCTCGAGACGCGTCCGATCCCACAACGAAGGCGGCGGACGGTCCACAGGCAGGTTCCGTCGTCGGAAAGTGGAGCACGACTCACGACCGCGTCTGGCTGGGCGAAGAGTTCTGGGCCAACCCGATGGAAAACTGGCGGATAGTGGACGGCGCGGCCGAGTGTCAATCCACCGGTGGCGATCGCAACGTCCACCTGATCACGCACCAGGTCACGAATCTGGCGGGTTCGTTTGAGATGTCCGTCGACATCGACGAAGTCGAAGCCGCCAAGGTCGGTGGCGGAGCTGGTTTCCGCATCGGCATTCGCAGCGAAATCAACGAATACCGCAGCAACAGTTTCGCGAAGAACGGCATCAACGCCGGACTGATCGGCGGTTCGCTGGTGCTGGGTCCGAAGAAGCAGACGATTCGCGATGGCGTCGCGCCGAAAAATTTTGCGCTGCATCTGACAGGGAAAGCTGCTGACGGCGGTCGCTACGAGCTGACACTGACAGCAGCAGACAAGGCCGGCGTGGAGCTGGCCAGCGTCTCATACAACGTGCAGGCCCAGGCGGTGCTCGGCAACGTCGCCCTCGTCAACAACTTCGATCCGGAAAAAGGCAAAGCACGCGGCGGCCGTTACCAGTTCCGAAACTGGGCCGTCAGCGGCGACGCGTTCACGATTACGCCGGAGCAGAAGTTCGGACCGTTGCTCTGGTCGATGTACACGTTAAGCGACTCGCGAAGCAATGAAGGTTTCGTCCTGAAGATAAACGCGCTGACCGGGCCGCTCGGCGACAAAGACAACCAGCACGTCGAACTGCAAATTCAGAAGGGCGGCGAGTGGAGGTCACTGGGCAAGGCAAAACTGGATCCCGAAGCCTGGACCGCGACGTTCCGCATTTCCAACTGGGATGAGAAATCAGAAACGCCGTACCGCCTGGTTTATCAGGAATCGGGAACGGACGGCTCGCAGACCGAATCCGACTGG
>JABMPE010000553.1 GCA_013203845.1 Rhodopirellula sp.
GTCCGGGGTTTGCTCATGCTCAAGTTGCCGACGAGGATCGCTGCCGTGATGGCAGCAAATCGGAATGATTGCGACAAAGATGACCGAGATCCAATTGCCGTGTTTGCAGTTGCTCTGGTGGTCAAAATCCAACGAAGGGGCCGGATTTCGACGTAGTCAACATTTACAGGGTAAGAATTCAGGGACTTGAAATCATGACAACTTCAACCAGAACAGCGGTTGCAGGATCTGTCACTTCACGCGAAGCAGTTACGGGCATTCGTGACTGCGAGGGTTTCAATGACGCTCGACTCGTTGAGATGACTCGCGAAGGAAACCGAGGCAGTCAGGAAGCGTTTGCTGAACTTGTACGCCGCTACGAAAACCGTCTGATCCGAGTCATTTCCCGCTTCATCGTCGACCCGGTGATGGTCGAAGATCTGACTCAGGAAGTCTTCCTGCGCGCCTACCGCCGATTGGAACTCTTCGATTCGTCTCGCCGATTCGGACCGTGGCTGTTTCAGATCGGCGTCAACATGACGCTGGACTATCTGCGGAAAACGCAGCGTAGGGTGAAGTGGACACTGTTCAGTCAGAAGAGAAACGATGATCAGAGAACGATTGAGCCAGCCACTCCAGACCCGCGACAGGCTTTGGATCTTTCTCAGGAAGTTCGATTAGTTCTTGATCAGATTCCGGAAAAGTATCGTACAGTGCTTGTCCTGCGGGATCTGGAAAACTTCTCAACTTCCGAGATCGCCGCGATCACGAATCGGAAAGAAGCCACAATCCGGTGGCGACTTGCCGAAGCGCGAGCGAAATTTCAGAAACTCTGGACAGCACGTCAACAACGTGATTCCATTGCTGGCGTGGCCGAGGTTGATAACGCATGAAGTGCCGAACAGCTCGACAGAAGATTCGACTTCTTGTCGGTAATGATCTAGGTCAGAATGAAATCGAGCCGGTTCAGGATCACATTGCCGAATGTGAGTCTTGCAGACAGCATGTTGAGGATCTTCTGGACAGTTCGGATATTCTGGTGACCTACAGCGCGGAGACGCTTTCGCAAGGCAAAACCAGTGTCTGGGAAAGCGTTGTCAAACAGTTGCCTCCGCAACCGGACTCCAACGTGGAGCCGAAAGTCCGGCAGGTCCGGAACTCGATTCTGACTGTCGTGGCCGTTGTGGCCATCAGTGCAGTTGGAATTCTGCCGGACCTGATTCCTAGCCTTGGCTTGACCTATCCATCCGGGATCAGGGTCGTGAATCCTGCTCTGATCGATCTGCCGGCGGGCGAATATGTTCACCATTACCCCGATCAGAGCTGGCAGGCACTGGAAGTTCTCGACAGGGTGCCCCGTGGAAACACACATGGCCCCGTCCGAAACGTCGTCGGCTTCTGAAAGGCTGATGAGAGAACCGCGAACAGCCATGTCCTCGTCGCATTCGGAAATGCTATCCAGAACACGTTTCTGAGTTCTTGTGAAAGCGGTGCCCGAAAATTCCTCTGGCCGCTCTTTGTGTATTGTGATTAACGTGCTTCGTTATGAATCAAATCGCAAAGAAAATTCCGAATCGACAGCTACCCGACGAAGAGTGCGGGGCGTTTGTTATCTCACTCGATTTCGAACTTGCATGGGGTACGCGTGGTCGACCGGCAGCGGCCAAAGTGGGGCCGTATCTCGACGGAGTTCGTGACGCGATTCGGCACATGCTCGACCTGTTCGAGGAATTCAATGTTTCGGCGACGTGGGCGACTGTTGGAGCCTTACTGATGGCACAGCCGGGTGCTCAACGTCGTCACCGGATGATCACCTCGTCGCGTTTCAACGACATTCCTGCTGGAGACCACATCTCAGCACCAGACTGGTACGCTGAGGATATTCTTGATCAGATCATGGGTTGCCGGGTTCCGCAGGAAATCGGTTGCCACACGCTGACCCATCTCTACGTGAATACGGAGCCTGAAGGCCGCCAGGAACTGGCCGACGAGCTCGATTTATTCCTTGAGCTGTTTGAAGAGTTGCGGTTGCCGCGGCCTCGCAGCTTTGTTTTTCCGAAGGCTTATCAGGCTCATTTCGATCTGCTGGCCGAACGAGACTTTTACGCCTTTCGCGGGCCTGAAGATCGCTGGTACGAGCATTTGCCGGGAACGCTACCTGCCGCCGGATTTCGCCTGGCCGATTCTGTGGCCGGATTCACACCGCAGGTGAGACGTCGTGAACACCACTCTCACAATCTCTGGATGATTCCGGCTTCGCAGTTCTTCTCGCCATTCATGGGTGTGGGGCGTTTTGTGCCGCTTCAGTCGCGCGTCCGGCATGCGATTAACGGTCTCAATCATGCGGCCCGACATGGCGGCGTTTATCACTTGTGGACTCATCCGTTTAATATGGGATATCGCACTGCAGAACTCCTGTCTGGACTGAAACAGATTCTTGATCACGCGTCGCAACTGCGACGTGTCGGCAAGCTGAATATCGTGACGATGGCGGAGCATTCTCCTGCAAGAGCCCTGCGTGCCGCGTAAGCCGAGTGGCTGGTCAGTCGCGACTGGCACCGATCCTGCGGTGCTCTATCCGACGGTGCTCTATCCAGTCGAATTTTCAATCTCAGGTTCAGACTCGGTCAACCGGGAACGCTGCTCAATTGACGAGCGTGGGGCATCAAAAACAAAAGCGGTCGACCTTCCTCGAAGAAGGCCGACCGCGAGTTCGACGTTCGGTAGCTGATTCAGCTTCGGTTACGAACCGGCAGTTCCGTTCGAGCTGGCCGGCGGCTTACCGTTGACCCACGGGCCTGCGAGTGACATGTAGTCTGGCTCTTCGAGCAGGCTGCCGTGGTCGCCAGCCTTCCAGCCAGCAATGTGGTTGGGCTTCTGGCGTTCGTGTGATTTCTTTTCCCACCGCTGCGACCAGCTTCCGTCTCCGTCGCTGATCGTGCCGGTTTCGGCGTCGAAGTGGAACACTTTGCCTTTGCGGTAGCTCTGCGCGCCAAGGTTCACGACGGCAATCGCGGCGGCGCCCAGATCCGGAGGATTGTTACACGCCTGAGGATCCCCTTTGGACACGGCTTCCAGCCAGTTGCCGAAGTGGGCATAGGTTGTGTCTTTAACCGTGCCTGTTGGGATTGTTTCCGCCTTCAGCTTGCTGTCGCGAGTAACCTGCGGTCGTTCCGGGACAAACTGAAAGCTGTCGAAGCCTTCGCCGTTGCCGAAGATGAAAGAGCCGTGGTGTCCTCGAATGAGCTGCTGAATGCGGCTCTCCTGGTTGCACATGGTCGAACTGACCAGACCCTGCACGCCTTCTGGAAAATCGGCGGCGACCGTTGCTACGTCCGGCACATCGCGCCCGTCGTATTCCATGAAGATGCCGCCAGCTCCGACGACCCGACCAGGAAAACGAAGCCCGGTGGCTTTGAGCATCGCTGTTGTTCGATGCACGAACAGGTCTGTGTACATGCCCGAGCCGAAGTCCCAGAACCGTCGCCACTGTCGGTAGACGGCACGGTCAAAGTCGCGTTGAGGAGCGAGTCCTTCGTTGACTCCCAGCCACCGCTTCCAGTCAATGTTTTTCGGATTCATTGACTCTTCGAGTTTGTAGTATCGCCACTGACCCTGAGACGAATTCCGGAAGTACTCAGTCTGGTACATCAGGACTTTGCCGAGCTTTCCGTCCTGCAGCAGAGCCCGGACCTGGTCCCAGAGCGGAAGGCTGGTTGACTGCACGCCGACCTGCATGACTTTGCCTGTCTTCTTCCAGGCGTTAACGACTTCCAGACCTTCTTCGACCGAATGAGTCATCGGTTTTTCGCAATAGACATGGCAGCCCGCTTCCATCGCGTCGATGGTCTGCTTCGCGTGCCAGTGGTCTGGAGTCCCGATGCAGACGGCGTCGAGATTTTCTTTTTCCAGCATCTCGGTGTAATCGACGTAACTCTTCGCTGCGTATCCGGTTTCCTTCTGAATGTAGTCAGTCGTCCTGTCACGATGGACCGAGTACACGTCGGCTGCGGCGACAAGTTCAATGTTCGCTCCGTCGTTGTGGTGCCTGCAGAGCGTCTTGACGTGAGCACCGAAACCGCGACCACCCGGTCCGATGAATCCAATTCGAAGTCGTTCGTTCGAACCTTTGGCTCGCGCTGGAGCGGGAGCGGTAAGCGAGGCAATGGCAGTGGCTGCCGCGATGGTGCCCGTGGTTTTCAGAAATCCTCGACGACTGACATCACTCATGGAACAACTCCTGAAGTTCAATTCGTGGCAAGATTGGACGGTGGTTCTGCGGCAACCATGTCCGCTGCGTTTACCGTTGATTGTTGGCAGTTGCCAGCCAGCAATCAACAAAGCAGGCGAGACTCGAGCGATCGCACTCAATAAATGAAGTCTGAATAAAGTCGCTTCAATTCCAACAGACTTCCAGGTAGTTTCACGCGGCTGAGCGAACGCCAGCCCGCTGGTTCGTCATCCCGTCAAAACGGATTGAGCCGCGAACCGACAAGTTTAGAATAATCGGCGAACCAGTTTCGGTCACAGAATGGACTCACTCTGCTTTTGTCCGTTCTCGCATTGATGTGATGAATATTGACGTGATGAATGTGGTCGAGTCGTTTCAGTTTCCCAATCCAGTTGATGCTTTAAACCCGTGTTCTTTAAGTCAGGCAGTTAACCGAGCATGTCGTACAGACCTCACGAACCAATCGATTCCGTCAAGCAGTCCACCGTTCGAAAGACGAGGAGATTGTCTGCAGCATTTACATTTGCATCGCTGGCCCTCGCTGACTGTATCCAGTCAGTTGACAGCGAAACGAATGTCCCACCGGTGCCAGTCGCTGAACCAGTCGCTGAATCTGCAACGCCCGAATCATCACCGACAGAGCAGCACGACGGTGATGGGCAGTCGAAACATCGACACTACGAGGGTATCGGATTCGCGATTCCGAATTCCTGGCAGGAACTGTCCGGTCAGCAGATGGTTGATTCGAAATACATCATCCCTACCGAGCACGGCGAAATGGAAATGACGCTGACGTCGATGGGCGGCGGCATTGATGCGAATCTCAATCGATGGGTTGGGCAGGTCGGGCGCGACGCCGGTGAGGAACCGAGCTGGTCGACAGTCGACGTGGCAGGGATTGACTCCCGGAAGGTCGATGTCCGCGGTTCGTTCAACTCAACCGTCGGTTCAAATCCTGGCGCCAAGGAAGACTGGCGTTTGATCGGTATCGCCGTTCCGTTGCCAAGAGACTTCTTTGTGAAACTGGTCGGGCCTCGTGAAGCTGTTGTCGAGTTTCAGGATGAGCTGGATGCATTCCTGAAGACAGCCCATCTGGATCACTGAAAAACGTCGAGCAGCCTACATCGAACATCGAACTCACAACCAAATATGAA
>JABMPE010000058.1 GCA_013203845.1 Rhodopirellula sp.
CCGTTTCAAGCCCCAAAGAACCGGATCAGCCCCTCTCGCCCGCACCCGGCGCTCCGACCCGCCAACACCACGCCAAGCGACAACAGAACCCAGACAGCCATCACACCGGTGCGCAAAGCAGGCTAGAGAAGTCCCGGAATGGGCTCCCACTCACCAGCAACACGCGCGACTTCCGGCGGAACTCCCTGAGTGATACGCAACTCGGCGACGTCGAACAACGTGTGCATGATTGTGGCGATCAGATTGGGATTTCGCATCGGTGTTGTCAGTGGCTCGCCAGCGTCGCGAGTTGACTGACCGATCACCTGCCCCGACTGGATGCCACCACCGGCCAGTAGTAACGGCGACAGATTGCCCCAGTGGTCGCGCCCGCCGCGAGCGTTGATGCGCGGCGTGCGGCCCATTTCTCCGCAACAGACCAGCAGGATCTTATCGCTGAGTCCGCGAGCTTCGACATCGTCCAGAAACGCTGACACGGCATGATCGAACGGCGTTCCCATGTAACGCATGCCTTCTTCAACGCCTGCGTTGTTGACGTCCGAGTGCATGTCCCACACGAAGTTGGTTGTGACGGTGACAAAGCCCGTTCCTGCTTCGCATAACCGTCGCGCCATCAGCATCAGCTTGCCTAAAGCCTTGCCGTTGTCGACGTACCGTTCGTAATTTTTCCAGTGTCGACTGATGTCTGCCGGACGCATCAGCGGCGCTGTGTCGTAACGAGCTACCGTCGCCGGGTCTTCCTTGGATAGATCAAATGCATCGGCCACGCCGCCGAGGATTGTGGAGAAGGCCTGCTCACGAACTTTCTCGATCCCCCCGGCTTGTCCAGCGTTTTCGAGTGCCCATTTCACGTCGTCGAGGTTCGTCAGCAACGATCGCCGATCCCCCAGTCGGTCGAGAGGCAGATTGAGTTTCAGGTTCTTCTGCGCGTCGCCATCAGCTCCAGGAATAAACGGCGCGTAAACGCTGCCGAAGTTGCCAACTGACTCGAACTTCCCGAAGTTTGAAATTCGAGTCATCGTGGAATCGTCGACCGCCTTCGGAAACAAGGCGACGTTGGTTGGCATGCCATTGTCGGTACGATTGGTGCCGGCGATTCTTGAATAGATCGTTCCGATGTTGGCGTTGAACGAATCCTTGCAGACGATCGGTTTGATGTCGTGACGGCTGTCTCCCGTCTGAAACGAACGAACGATCGAGAATTTGTCGGCTCGAGCGGCCAGTTGCGGCATTGTTCCGCCGAAGGTGATGCCGGGTAGCTTTGTGGACAGCTCACCGGTCGCGCTGCGGATTTCCGACGGTGCCTCCATTTTCGGATCGAACGTCTCGATCTGACTCGGTCCGCCGTGCATAAAAAGGAAGACGACCGAGCGTCCGGTTGTTAACGGATTCCCTCCGGCTGCGCTGGCATCGGTCCGCAGCAGATCGGCCAGCGAAAGGCCTCCCAGACCGAGGCCGCCAATGCGCAGAAACTCTCGTCTGCCGAATGGCTTACTGAAATCGCCTACGCTGAGCATTTACAAAACTCCCGATTAGACCTGCGACGGCAACGCTCTCTGCATCTACTCTTTCATATCGATCGGTTTTGATCCAGACACCACCCCAAAAAATAGTCGACGTCATTCCTTATTCTTCAGAAGTTGCCGCTTTGAGCTGCTCAGCGACTTCTCGTTCCTTAGACGCTTTTTGAGGCCGGCCTTCATGGTCGTGAAGCTTTGCCAGGATGCGATGCGTTTCCGGATCGGTCACGTCAATCTGCAATGCCTCTTTCGCCCAGCGCCCAGCTTCGACGACGTCGCCTCTGTCGTCGGCGAGTTGGGCCAGCTTTCGCCGGACGGTCGGGTTGTCTCCGTCCAGATTCGCGATTGCTTCCAGAACACTTTTCAGTTCGTCGTCTTCACCAAGCTGGATGTAAGCCGCCGCCAGTCCCTTCAACCACTCACCTGATTGCGGTAGATACGACTGATCGATCTTGAACTTCGCTCGACCAAGTTCATACAGCCTGGCCGCTTCGGCGGGTTGAGACTGCACCAGACGAAGTTTTGCCAGCAGTCCCAGTACGCGAGCGTCGGGCTGCTCTTCGTCGAAAGCGGCTTCGAGAAACGCGACCGCTTCTTCGAGATCACTGGCCAGCAATTCCAGTTCCGCCAGGACAACAGCGGCGAGCGGTTCGTGCGGATTCTTCTCAAGAGCCTGCTCGGCTAACTCTCGTGCCTGACGCCGGCGTTTCGCTTTGAACAGTGCGTCGGCGAAGGCCGCCATCGCTGCCGGATTTTCCGGAGCGGCATTGAAATCTTTTTCGAGGTCTGCGATCGATTTCGGAGCGACCGACTCCGATCCGCCAAGTTCGTCCTCGACAATCCGCTGCAGAAAATTCCGATAGCCTTCGTCGAATTTCTCAGCCGACATCCCGAACACCTGAGGAATGGCGGCGTTGGTGCGAACGTTCCTGCGGTACAGGTCCAGCATTCTGCTGATCGTCTCTTTGCCAAACGTTTCAATCATATACTGGGCGTAGAGCCGGCTTTGACAATAAGCAAACTGCCAGTCAGCAGGTGTCTCAGGCCGAACAAAAACGTCAGTCAGTTCGTCAAGACTCCACAGTTCACCTTTCGGAACACGTTCGAGCAGCATGCGGTTCCACTCAGCCGGTCGTTTGATTCCTTCGCTGGTGACGGCCAGTGCTTCGGTAAACCAATGGGGAATGTTGAAATTCGTTTGTTGCAGGGTCAGCACGTGGACGAATTCATGCTTCACGACGCGAGCCCAGTTGTAGGGTTCCGGCGATGCCGTCGGTGACGCCAGCGCGACCATCATGCCGGTTGACGCTCCGATCGTCTGAATCCACGGCAGACCGACCATCCTCGCGCTGAACCATTGATGTGCCGTCAGCCCTTTGGCGTTGTTGTATATTTCGAAGACGCTCCGCTGCGGCGGTTCGTAACCGTACAGCTCGACCAGTTCGGGATAGACTTCTTCGAGATACTCGGCCATGTACTCACCAAGAATCCGATCAGCCTGCGAATCCACTCGAATGACAAAGTGGTCGGTCGTGATCGTGTCGTAGCCGCTGAGCACTCCCAGCACTTTTCGCATATTGCTGACACGGACGTGGTACGGATCCGCTTTGAAGGCTTCGTCGAGCAATTGCTTTGCCTGATCAGAACGCCCGGTCTGCATGTAGAGCATGCCAAGTGACGTCTTCGGCTCCGAAAGTTCCGGCATGACTCGAATGGCGTGCTGATAAATTTTCTCGGCGATCAGGTACTTTCGCCGGGACTCCAGCGTGCTGGCGAAAGCGTTGAGAAACACGCCCGGCTTCGAGTTCCGCGTCGCCACGTCGATCACCAGTTTTTCCAGCCGGGACGGTTCTTTCAGAACGACCTGGTCAATGGCATCGAGATTGGCGAGTAGCTCCAGAAGTCGCAGGTCAGCATCGCCGCCGGGCTGAACATCGAGCAGATAATACGTCGCCGCCAGCCGTCCAAGGATTTCCGAATCGAAAGGGTTGGTCTTCCGGGCCTCTTCCAGAGCCAGCAGTGCGGCGTCCGGAGAATTTCGATTCAGCGCGGCGTCGGCCATCAGCCGCAATGTTGGCACGTAGTTCTCCTGAACTTTGAGTGCCTGCTCGGCGTACGTCAGTGCCCCATCGACATCGTGCTGTTGTAAAGCCGCTTCACCGAGGGCGACGATGACCGCGACGGCTCGAGGATTGATCTCCAGAGCTTTCTTCAAATCGGGAATCGCCTGTGCCCGGTTGTACTTTTCCAGCAGCAGCGAACCTGACACATAATGCGCCTGCCAGGACAACGGATCGTCTTTCAACGCGTCAACGCAGAGCGTGTTGATGATGAAGTTGAAGATGCTCGAATTGCTGTTCCAGCGAGCGTACTCACCGGCTCCTTCGGCAACCAGCAGCAGCGTCTCGGCATCTGTCGGCTGCTTGCGGTTGTAGTAGCGCACGAACCAGCGGAATTCCTGACCGGCCTTTTTGATGTCGCCGAACTCTGTGCTCAACCGAGCAAGCACCAGATGAGCCAATGGTTGATCGGCGTCCGCCTCCAACGCAGCCTCACACGAAGCAGTGGCTTCTTTGTACCGACCAGTCGTCAACTGCAACCGAGCGGTTTCGGCCAGCATGACAGGTGACGGCCTGGCGGTTTCGCTCAGCCGCTTAATGGCTTCTTTGTACTGGCCCTGACTTTCCAGCGCGCGGGCGAGTCCGATAACTGCTGCTGAGCGAGTTTCGTCGCCGCCGCTTTTCAGGACGCTCGTGAATGCCTCGGCCGCTTCTTCATAGCGACCGCGCTGCAGATGCTCGATTGCGGTGGCTGGATCCGCCGTTTCATCGGCACGAGCCAGATCCATTGCAGAAAGAGAAGTTGCAACAACAGCCACTAAGAGTGCGACGATACGAGTCTCACTCAGAAATCGTACGTCCATAAAAAGCTCTTTCTTAGAACGACTGCAAACCTGGCGTAGACTTGTTTCAACCATTCGAAATGGAAACCCGAAATGATGACGCGTGAATGATGGCCGCGAAACTGTGTTTCGGACCGAAGTCAGATTATCCTTGCCATCGAACTGCGGAGCCGTTTCCGTAGAAGCTCTCAACGACGAAATGACATTGAGTTTCCGAATGAGCCAACCTCTCGATTCTTCCAGAACAAACGGCCCGCGCACAATCCTGCTCCTGGCTTGCGCGATCCTGAGCAGTGTCGCGAGTTTGTCGGCAAACGCTGCTGACAAAGTGGTGCCGGACTACGCGAAGCAGATCGCTCCGATTTTTCAGAAGCACTGCGTCGGCTGTCACAACGCGGACGACGCGGAAGGGAAACTGTCGTTGGAATCGTACGCCGATCTGCAGAAAGGCGGAAAACACGGGCCTTCGCTTCAGCCGGGAGACATTGCTTCCAGTCGGTTGTTGCAACTGGTCACTGGAAAAGCCAAACCGGTCATGCCTCCCGAGGATGAGGAACGTCTCACGTCGGCAGAAATTGCTCTGCTTACCGCATGGATTGAAACCGGAGCGAAGGGGCCCGACGGAAAAGAGCCGCCCCGTCATACGCTGATGGTGCCAAAGATTACCGGCACCGACGGTGTGCAAGGTCCGGTTGCTGCCGTTGCGATTTCGCCAGACGGAAGCCGAATAGCGGTCGCTCGGTTTGCTGCCGTTGAGATCCGCGACGCAGCTTCCATGAAAGTTCTGCGACGACTGACGGACTTTCCAGGCAAAGTCAATTCCGTGGAATTCTCGACAGACGGCGCTCGCGTCATCGCCGGATCTGGCATCTCGGGCCTATATGGGCAGGCGAGCATCTGGACGGTCGCCGATGGCCAGCAGGTCGCGATGTTCGAAGGTCATCGCGACGCGATGTATGACGCGGTGTTGAATCGCGACCAGACAATTCTGGCAACTGCCAGCTACGATAAGAAAATTATCCTCTGGGACGTGGCGACCGGAAAAGAACTCCGCATGCTGCTCGGTCATAACGGAGCTGTCTTTGATCTGGACTTCAGCCCGGACGGAACGATCGTCGCGAGTGCGAGTGCCGACCAGACGGTCAAGCTCTGGCAGGTTTCGACGGGAGCTCGGCTCGACACGCTCAGTCAGCCGCTGAAAGATCAATACGTCGTGCGGTTTTCGCCGGACGGTCAGCACGTCATCGCGGGCGGCCTCGATAATCGCATCCGTGTGTGGAAAGTCGTGTCGAAGACAAAGCCTGAGATCAACCCGCTGGTGTATGCACGAATTGCTGCGGAAGGAGCGATCATTCAACTGGGGTTCAGTCCGGATGGCTCGAAGCTGATCTCCATCGCCGATGACCAGACGATGAAGCTGTGGGACACCACCGAGTACACGCAGCAGTTCGCTTTCGAATCCCAGCCGACGGTGACTCCCGCTCTGGCGGTCGCTACGAACGGGAAGTCGTTTGTCGTTGGCCGCAATGATGGTTCACTTCAGAAGTACGAATTCAGCGTTGCGAAAGGGAGCGACAACACGACGGCAGAATCGCAACTCGTGACCGTGTTTCCTGCGGCTGACCTTCCGTCGCATTCGGTAAACGAGACCGAACCCAACGACGATTCGGCTCAAGCATCTGTCGTTGACATTCCCGCCAGAATCAAAGGGGCGATCAATCCTGTCGCCGGCAAATCTTCAACGGCTTCGGCGGTCGATGTCGACATGTTTCGGTTTTCGGCGAATGCCGGTGAGGCGTGGGTTTTTGAAGTCAATGCCGCGCGCAGCAAGTCGCCGCTGGATTCGAATATCGAAATTCTGGATGCGGACGGAAACCGTATTGAACGAGTTCGTCTGCAGGCCGTGCGGGATTCTTACATCACGTTTCGAGGCATTAATTCGGATACTCGCGACTGCCGGCTGCACAACTGGGAAGAGATGGACGTCAACCAGTTGCTGTACATGAATGGCGAAGTCGTGCAGCTCTGGTTGTGGCCACGCGGTCCGGATTCGGGCTTCCAGTTTTATCCGCAGACCGGAAACCGCACCGCTTTGTTCGATACGACAGCGAATTCACACGCGTTGCAGGAGCCGTGTTACATCGTCGAACCTCACCCGCCAGGCACCGAACTCATTCCAAACGGCCTGCCCGTATTTCCGATCTTCTACGAAAACGATGACGACGCGCTGCGACAGCTTGGCAGTGATTCCCGGCTGACATTCACCGCTCCGGCAAAGGGTGATTACTTCGTACGCGTGTCCGATGTGCGAGGAGCCAGCGGAGTCGATTTCAAGTACGAACTTACGATCCGACCGGCGAAGCCCGGCTTCAACATTCGTCTGGAAGACGACAAGCCTTCGGTCCAGGCTGGCAGCGGCAAGGAATTCAAACTCGTGGCGACTCGAGTGGACGGTTTCGATGGTCCGATTCAGATCGCCGTAGAAAACGTGCCGGCTGGTTTTCAGGTGTCACAACCCTTGGTGATTGAAGCTGGCCAGTACATTGCCTACACGACGGTCAACGCAGCACCGGATGCTAAAGAGCCAACACCCGAAGACGTGAAAAAGATCAAAGTCACGGCAACGGCAATAGTTAACGGTGCGGCAGTGTCGAAGGAAGTCGGTGGCTTCGCTGAACTCAAGCTGGCCGAAGCTCCCAAAATTCTTGTTGCGATCGGACCGGACAATGTCGATGCGGGCGACGTTGAGATTCCGGCGTTCGGAAAACCTAATCCGCTCGAACTGACAATCGCACCGGGCGAAACGATCACCGCTCGAGTTCATATCGAACGAAACGGGTACGACGGTCGAGTTGGTTTTGAAGCCATCGCCCAGAATCTTCCTCACGGAGTCATCGTGGACAACGTCGGCCTCAGCGGGCTGTTGATCGTTGAAGGCAAGACTCAGCGCCAGTTCTTTCTGACCGCCGCAGACTGGGTTCCTGAGCAGACTCGCGTGTTTCATCTGCGCAGTAAGGAAGAAGGCGGACAGACGTCCTGGCCGATCATGCTGCATGTGCGACGTAAGTAACGAATGGAATCGTTGATGGCAGACCTGACGGAATCTCAGCAACAGATCGTCGATCGCACCGCCGTTTTTGTGCGCAGCCAGATGGAAGGCGATTCTTCGGGGCACGACTGGTGGCACGTCTGGCGAGTCTGGCAGAACTCGTTGTTCATCTCGCGAAACGAAAATGCGAATCGGTTTGTGACAGAACTCGCCGCACTGCTGCACGACATTGCTGACTGGAAGTTTCACGACGGTGACGATTCCGTCGGCCCCGCCGCCGCACGGGCGTGGTTGTCCGAGCTGACGGTCGAACCGTCGGTGATCGATCATGTCTGCGACATCATTGCGACGGTGTCATTCAAAGGGGCGGGTGTCGAGACGCCGATGGCGACGCTCGAAGGCAGGATCGTGCAGGACGCCGACCGGCTGGAAGCCATCGGTGCGATCGGTATCGCACGCTGCTTTGCGTTCGGCGGGGCGAAAGGCCGGTTGATGCATGATCCGGAAGACCCGCCGGAACTGCATGGTTCGTTTGAGGATTACAAGAAGAAGTCGGGGCCGTCAATCAACCACTTCTACGAAAAGCTGCTGCTACTGAAAGACCGCATGAATACAGAGACGGGTCGGCAGTTGGCTGTTCAACGGCACCAGGTGCTGGAAGACTTCCTCGCTCAGTTTCACGCGGAGTGGAACATCGCTGCGGGATAACCGCTGCAGAATGATTGTCACCTGTTGCCGAGCTTTTTTTCTACCTCTTTGAATTGTGCATTCAGCTGCGATGCCATTTTGGGAATCAGTTTCGAATCGGCAACCTTGATGACGGTGCCTGCGCTATTCTTCGGAGTGCCGATGCGTAATCCGTTGAGGTCTTTGTAGTCGCTGGGACCGCTGATTGATTCGTCAGTAACGATCGATTGCGCTGGCCCCATTCCAACAATCGAGCCATGCATGGTCAGCGTTTTGCGAAGCTGTTGTCGAAGCTGCTTGCCGACGGGTGTGTCGCCCTGGAACTGGTCTGTTGAATCGCCGGTCATCAACACGATCGAGAAGTAGTCTTCGGCATTCATCTCCGAAATCTGCACGTTGGCATCGACTGAGCCTTTCTTATTTGACCTGTCGGATCGGGAATGCAGTTTTCCCTTTCGGCTGGAAACAATCACGGATTCAAAGCTCTGCTTCTTCAGCTGGTCTCTGGTCGAGTTGAGTTCGGTCTGGCTGTAACTTCTATCGGCGACAACGATCGCCACTCTCTTCGGAAGCTCGCGCGTCCAGCCGGGCTGATTCTCGGAGCGGTATTCGGTTACCGGTTTGGAACGACGATTATCACCCGCCAACGCTTCGGGAATTCCGCCGAACGCGCCGATGAAATTCTCCGTCGACTTGTCGGGCAGCGATTCCGCATGGTCAGACGACGCCTCCGTTGAGGATGTCGTCCCGGTTGGCGGTGGATGGTCTGTCAGCGCCGCGTGTACGGCGAGGCCAGCCAGCAGCGTGGCTGCTGCAGGAATTGAAAACAGAGCCGGTTTCGTTTTGATACGGTCCACAAGGTCGGACCACGGAGCAGCCAATGCTGATGGCCGACGACTGGCGATACACGCATCCAGGTCTTCTCCCAGATGCTTCATCGTCTGATATCGATCATCTGGATTTCTCGCGACCATCTTCTGGAAGACGGCGTCGAGACCGGCAGAAACTTCCGGCACCTTTTCGCGAAGATTCGGCAACGGCTGCTCGCGGTGGGCGATGATTTTCTCCATCAATGTCTCGCCGGCAAACATCGTCGTACCAGTCAACAGAAAATACATCGTACAGCCAAGGCTGTAGATGTCGGATCGTGCGTCCGCGTTGCGACTGTTGAGAGCCTGCTCGGGCGACATGTAATCGACCGTGCCCATGATCACGCCGCTGGCCGTCATGGATGCTCGGGTTGTGGAATCGGTCGGTCCGTCAAGCAGTGGCTCGAACCTCGCCAGCCCCATGTCCAGAACTTTGACCTGTCCGGCCTCGTCACCAGATTCAGCGACCAGCAGATTGTGTGGCTTGATGTCCCGGTGTGTCACGCCCTGGTCATGGGCGTACTCCAGAGCAGTCGCTGTCTGCCGCATGATCTTCAAAGCTTCGCTGACCGGGGGCGGCCCGTCTTCCTTAACCCGCCGGGAAAGATCACGGCCATCAATGAATTCCATGACGAGAAACAGAATGCCGTCCGCTTC
>JABMPE010000554.1 GCA_013203845.1 Rhodopirellula sp.
CACTTGAGCATCGGCAAACGTAATCGATGCGTAGTACGCCTGCATGGCCTGCCGAGCCAGATCATCGGCAAGATTCAACTGGTCCTTCTTCCGAGTCAGCGACTTCACTGCGGGAGCCGGCAGTGTTTCGAAATATCCATCGGGAACAGTCGGCACGACGATCTTCTCAACCGGGTAGCGATCGAAATAACTCTTTGGAGCAACGTACGGCGTGTGCGGTCGGTAAAGTCCCACAGCCATAAAGAATGGCGACTTTTCTTTCGCATGTTCTCCGAGCAACCTGATCGCGTGCTCCGCACCGATCCCGTCGGTCTGCTCGTCATCGGTCCCGTCAGCGGCCAGCCAGCTCAACGTTCCACCGTAGCTGCCCGGACGCAGGCTGAAAACTTTCGACTCGTCCGTCTTATCCCGGCCTTTCGGGTTGAACTTACGGTCCCAGGACTCCGGATCATCGTGCCCGTCGTTGCCGATATCTGCCGGTACGTTGTAGTGGTAAATCTTTCCAACCCGCGTCGCCGTATAACCGGCTTTGCGAAACATCTGAGACATGCTCTGCACTTCAGGCAGTTTCTCGCGGAGTCGAATCGCGTTTTTCTGAATCAGCGTCTGATCGGGATAAAGTCCGGTCATGAACGACGCTCGACTGGGACCACACAGCGGAAACTGGCAGTAGGCTCGTTCGAATCGAACGCCGCGTTTCGCCAGAGCGTCGATGTTTGGCGACTTGACCATGGGATGACCATAACACCCGAGGTCGCAGTTCAGGTCGTCGCAGATCAGAAACAGCACGTTGGTTTTCTGATCGGCTGCGTGACTTTCCGATACGTTCAGGCTCCAGACAACGCCGAGTAAAGCCGCAACAGGGATCAACCACTTTCGCAGATTAGACATAGTGGAAGCCTCGAAATCGATCGGTAACAACGCGGAAAAGAACACGTCGGAAAGTGAGACGGCTGGAACTCTTTGCCGTCAACAAAAAGTGAAGAACAAATTGAACGTCGCCCGCGATCAACACCTGCTTCAACGGTCTTTGTCAGGCATTACAGCGTCGGCGATCGCCAGGCCGGAATTCCTCCGGGTGACTTTGACTGCTTTTCAAACAGTACATGAAACGGCCTTGTCGGCGACATGGGTGCAGACTCGTTGTCCATCATGGGAACCGTTTTCTTCCACCAGGCATCATAAACCGATCGCATTTCCTTCACGACATCCGGATGCTGATCGATGATGTTTGTCGTCTGACCGGGATCCTTCTGCATGTCATACAGGGCGTTGTTTTCAACAAAACGAAAACGCTGATTCCGCACGGCGAAACCCTTCCATTGACTGTCGTTGGGATCGGCTCCTGTTTTCCAGCGACCTTTGTGAGTAAACAGGTAGCGATCCGCCCATTTAACTTTCCGCTGCTCGATCAACGGTAGCAGGCTTCGTCCTTCGACCTGTTCTGTCGGAATCTTTGCTCCGGCAAAGTCTGCCAGCGTCGGCAGAAGGTCCAGATGAGCGGCGATCCGATCGACGTCGCGGTTGGGAGTGATTTTTCCATCCCAGCGCACAAAAAACGGAACACGAACACCGCCTTCGTCGGCACTGGCTTTCAGACCTTTCATCCCAGCGTTGTAAGGCAGCATTTCCTTGCCGTCTTCGGTCTTCCCCATTGGTTTACCGAGTCGGCCTGAACCGCCGCCAGTCATGCCGTTATCCGACATGAAAATGACGACCGTGTTTTCAAACAGTTTCCATTTTTCAAGATTGGATAACAGGCGGCCAACGTTCTCGTCAATATTTTCGACCATGCCGTAGAAGCCGGCTTCCTGTTCACTGAATCCTCGATCGATAAACCGTTGTCGATTCTTCGGCGGGGCAATGAATGGACCATGCGGAGCGTTCGTCGCTATATATGCAAAGAATGGCTGGTCGTCCTCTTTCTTCTCCTTGATCCAGCCCATCGCCGCCGTGAAGAAGATGTCCGTGCAGAAGCCTTTCGTCTTGACGAACGATCCGTTGTGGCGAATTACCGGATCAAAATACTTGTTGCCGGGAGCGTCGGCACAACTGCAGGCGTAGGCCTGGCCGATGCCACCGGCTCCGTGAATGAACGCTTCATCAAAGCCTCGATGATGCGGCTGGCGATCTTCTTCATCACCCAGATGCCACTTTCCGAAAATGCCGCTGGTATAGCCAGCCGTTTTCAAGACCTGAGGCAGCGTGGTCGCATTCAGCGTCAGACGTTCGCGTTCGAGAATCGTATGAGTGACTCCGTTTCTCATCGGATGTCGACCGGTCATCAACGCAGACCGTGTCGGCGAACACGTTGGAGCGACCAGGAACCGCGTGAATCGTGTACTCGTATCGTACAGGTGATCCAGGTTCGGAGTTTGAATCCACGGATGCCCGTGTCTGCCCACCGGCCCATAACCCTGGTCGTCTGTCATAACCAGAATAATGTTTGGCTTCGAACCTGCGAGCGAGTCTGCGGCCACAGCAACGGATTCACGAAGCAGGCTGCCTGATGACAAAAAGGCAAGCAGCACCAACGACATTCGGACGTTCATAAGAAATCAATCCCGCTTCGAGTGAATTTGAGTGTTCCGACACCGTTGTCACGGAATCCCATCACAACACAAAGAATTCAACAGGATCGAGCCTGAAATTACCACGCCACGGCGGCCATTCCGGCTTGCTGAACACGAAAGCAATCACACGGACGGAGGATCGGGCTGTTGCCACGCACTCATGCCGCCATCCACCAGGATCATCTGCCCGTGTATGTGAGAGGCCAGATCGCTGACGAGAAACGCTGCTGTCGGTCCACAAACTTCCGGCCCGGGCACCTGCTGATTTGGTGTATGAAGTTTCATCCACTCCGTAACTCCCGACTGATCGAGAGCCGAAGCCGTGAGCGGCGTTCGTACCAGGCCCGGAGCCATGCCGTTTACTCGAATACCGCGCGGAGCCAAAGACACGCAAAGTGTGCGAACCATCGCCTCGATCGCGCCTTTGGATGTGTCGTAAGCAGCGTGTGTCTGCTCGGCCAGTCGTCCATTGATCGATCCGGTCAACAGAACCCGGCCATCAGTCCCCTGCTCTACCCACCGCCGAGCGAATCTTTGAATCAGAAAGAAATGCGAGAACACATTCAGCCGCATCGTCCGTTCAAACGTCGGAAAATCAATTTCCAGAAAGTCCGGCTCGCGATACGTCCCGGCGTTGCTGATGAGGATATCGATGTCGCTGGAAACTGCGACGGCGGCCTCACACAAAGCATCGACGGCAACCTCCGTGGGGGCCGACAGGTCAGCAGTGACCAGTTCACAATGAACCCCGAGTTTTCGAATCCCAGAGACCGCTGCGTCCGCCACTGAATCTGATGCTAACCCGTGCAGCACGATGTTTGCGCCAGCTTCAGCCAGTGATTCTGCGATCGACAGGCCGACTCCCATCGTCCCGCCAGTGACCAGTGCCGTCCGGCCCTTCAGATCTATCATGCCTGCCCCTAACTCGATCGTCCAAGTCTCCCCTGCCAATTAACACAGGCAGTCTACAACTTTCGACTCAACAGCTGAACTTCACCAACAAAACGCATCCCACATAGAACTCACTGTTCACGGTCAACTCAGCCTGGCGACGATTCAAGTAGCCACCTCGCATAAAAAAAGAGGCTGTATCGCGTTGTTACGCGACACAGCCTCTTATGTATCAACAAGGCTGGAGACCAGAGCGAGTCAGTAAATCAAAACGATTGTTGCATTCCAGTTTGGTATAGCTGTCTGGCAGCGTTTTGAGCTGATGGGTCCGAAGACTCCATCAACTGATCAATCCTTAGAAAGGAGGTGATCCAGCCGCAGGTTCCCCTA
>JABMPE010000555.1 GCA_013203845.1 Rhodopirellula sp.
CGAACAGGTACAGTTGCTGTTCTTTGATGCGGTTCTCCATTTCGCCACGGGCGCAGTAGCGATCTTCGTACAGCGCCCTGGCATCGACTCGTTCAGCCGGCAGTGACGTCACCACGAAGCGCGGGTTCGGGCCTTTCGACAGGTGTTCGGCTTTGCCGATGACTCGGCGTTCGCACGACCACGACTTCTTCGTTTTGTACGGGAAGTTTTTGAAGACTCTCGCTGCCTGGCCGGTCGTTTCGAACTGCTGCTGAGCCTGGTGCAGCTCGCCGCCGATGATCTTCGTCAGCCGTTTATTCTTCGACAGGCCAATGACGTAGTCGACGTTGTTCGCTTCGCACCACGAAAGAATCGAGTCGCGACAGAACCCGCTGCACACGAGGTGTGTTTGCAGTGATGCCTGCGTCCGCATGGAGCAACGTCTCCTTCTTTCGCAACGGCGATCTTCATCAACACGCGCTACGTGCTCGGACAATGATCTTCACGTGCGGCCACGCCGCTCGCAGCTTCGGCACGATCCTCGCGAGTTCTTTGATCGTGCCGGCACAGCCATCGATGTCCGAAGGACGCAGCACCGCTCCCAGTGGCCAGTCACCACAGAAGGTATATAGCGGCAGATAACAATAACTTTTGTAATAACCGTGGAAGAACTTCCCGAGCTGATCGACATGCACGGGATCATCGGTCGCATCCAGATCGAGCGTCAGTTCTGTCGGTACACCCTGCTTCGCTCGCAGGCGGATGAACACGTCAACCAGCGCGTTCTGCAGCCCGGCAATGTTCGCCACGATCTTCTTGTACCGACTATCTTCAGATGCTCCGACCGGTGTGAGTTCCAGCCGGTTCGACCAACGCTGCGCGTCGGTGCCCGCTCTTCCCGGCCAGTGGTACGCCCCTGTCTTTCGGATCGCGACGGTCAGCGCCCGTCACATCGCGGCGACCGGCGAGCAGAGCAAACAGTGGATCATGCCGCAGCTGCTCATGGTCGTTGAGGTCTTCATATCCCAACGCGATTCCCATCACACGCTGCGTCAGTAGTTCCAGCGTGGAGAACTCCACCAGCTCCGGATCGCGATAATCGGTGAACGCCCCGACGAACGACTTGAGAATCCCAAACCGCTCATCTACTTCACGCAGCAGCAACCCACCCGCGTCCGAAGTGATCGCTCCCCCATCAAACGCCGCCACCACTTCGCGAGACCCATGAGCCTGAAACAGCAACCGCTGAATGCTACACTCCGTTTTCACAACACCGCATCCTGTGCTGAAACAAAGTCGAACGTTCAAAACGACTTACGCACAAAAAAGCGGTTTTGTGTCATTCATTCAGTGAGAAATCCGGGCTAAATACTGGCATAGCCGGGACGCCGTTGTCCCGTGGCGAGCTGACGCCAACGTTTTAAGTAATCGAATCCGGCAGAGAGGTGCCTGGCCGCCATCAACTTATGCAGCGGCAGCAGAGTGAGATGGCAGGATCACCTGCAAAAACGGCCAGAAACATCAGGACGCGGTTGCCTGCTGCCTCAATACCCGACGTAAGTGCTGACAGATGAAGATATTGCGTAAGTTTACCGCTTTGATTGTTTCCAGCATGGTTGTGTCTCCAACCACGCCGAAAGCAATCAAACCCGTGAACTTTCGATCGTAATCACCTTTGGGCCGACACCCGACCGACCCACGCAACTCCGTTCCCAATCGCCAGCAACGACCATCCAAAATTGCAGGCTTGCCGGAACGGTACGAAGTTGTGACGTTGAAGGGGCACGTCACAGTTCAAGCAGTTCCGGGATGAGCGGTTCCAGAAAGGCTTCGTCGATCTCTTCAGCCAAGGCAGGCGGGCTCTGGAACAGCGGTCGTTCTACCTCAGTCGTTGGACGCACTTTAACACTGACAGGAGCGGGGTGTGCTTCCGGACGATTACCGCCGATCAGCGTGTCTCGACCGACGACGTCGTCGAAATCGTCATTACGGAAGGTTCCATTCAGCGTATCGCTGCCGTTCCCGCCAGCCAGGTTGTCCGGACCTCCACCGCCGATCAGCGTGTCTGCTCCATCGTCACCGTCAATGCTGTCCCGACCTGCTCCGCCAGACACGAAGTCGTCACCGGCACCACCACGAACGGTGTCCGGACCACGACCGCCGAACACGACATCCGAGTCATCACCGCCATCAATCACGTCTCGACCGCCGCCACCAGAGATCGTGTCGTCACCGGCATCGCCCGACAGAAGATCGGAACCGAAGCCGCCGCGGATGAAGTCGTCTCCCGCACCGCCATGAACCTCGTCACTCCCGCTGCCCGCGACGATCAGGTCGTTCCCTGCGCCGCCTTTCAGCGTGTCGTTGCCGCTGCTGCCAACAATGATCACCGGGCCGAGCGTGTAAGCGCTGGCGTCGATGCTGCTGGGACTCGCCGCAGCAATCAACTGCAGTCCTTCCACCGAGATCAGCGAATCTGCGTCCGATCCCGGAGCCGACGCATCCGTCAACACGATGTTGCTGCCGACGATTTCCGCATAGTCGATGCCGTCACCACCATCGAGCTGATCAACACCGCTGCCACCCAGCAACGTGTCATTCCCGCTCTGCCCCAGCAGCGTCACGGGAATCGTCGCCTGCCGGGCATCGAGACGGTTGTTGCCCGCCCCGCCTTCCAGAATCGCCCGCTCAAAACCGCTGTGAGCATCGCTGCCCGAACCGGCCGCGTCCGAATCTGTGATCCACAGAGAAGTGTTACCGGTCACCAGCAGCGTGTCCGTCCCGCCACCGCCATTCAGGTCGTTACTGCCTTCACCCCCCGA
>JABMPE010000556.1 GCA_013203845.1 Rhodopirellula sp.
CAATGATCAGACTGAGCATAAACAGATACTCAACCATCGTGTGGCCAGCTTCTTTTTCAAGAAACCGTCTCGCACTCAGCCAGACGCTCCACAGAATCTGATTCATCGCCTGCTCCTGCGGTCATCTGCCTCAACCGGTTGGTTCCGGTACGGAAGGTGCGTTAAAGGCGTAAGCATACTGAGTCGCAGGGGAATTGTTGCAGCGATGCCACACCGGATTGCCGAATGGCCACCGTGTTGCGTGAAATCAACGTTGCCCGAAATCAGCTCAGTGGGCACACGGTTCAATCAATGACCGCAGGAGCAGGCGATGAATCAGATTCTGTGGAGCGTCTGGCTGAGTGCGAGACGGTTTCTTGAAAAAGAAGCTGGCCACACGATGGTTGAGTATCTGTTTATGCTCAGTCTGATCATTGTCGCCGCGATACTTGGCGTCAGAGTTGTCGGCGAAACGGCGCTGGACCTGTTCACCACGACAAGAAATGCGTTGCCGTAGTCCGCGGCAGATCGTCCTTGCGGAGAAACGGAACGGCGACAGACAGAACGGCAACAGACCGATGTCAGACGAAAGATTGCAGGGCGTCGGTCTGGCACCGGGGTTTCGCAAACTGCATCTGTACGGTGCCGACGAGGCGTTCCTGGAACGCGGCCTCGCAGTAGCTCAGGTAGAAGTCCCACAGCCGGATGAATGTTTCGGGAAAGCCCTGCAGCCGCACTTTCTCGATCTGCTCGAAGAAGCGTTCTCTCCAGAGTCGCACTGTCTGGCCGTAGTGAGGAGCCATGTCTTCCACATGTAGAAGTCGCATGTCTGTTGTGCGGGCGACGGAATCCAGCACGGATTTCGGAGTGATCAGGCAGCCGCCCGGAAAGATGTAACGCTGAATAAAGTCGACCGATTTCAGATAATTCGGGTACCGCTGCTCGGACATCGTGATGCCCTGCATGGCCATCTGGCCGTCGGGTTTGAGCAACGAGCTGCACTTCGTGAAGAACGTGTCGAAGTATTCGTAGCCGACGGCTTCGATCATCTCGACCGAGACCAGCTTGTCGAACGATCCCCGCAGATCGCGATAGTCTTCCAGCAGCAGCGTGATGCGGTCTGACAGGCCGAGTTCAGCAACTCGCCGACAGGCAAAGTCGTGCTGCTCTTTTGAGATCGTCGTCGTTGTGACTCGGCAGCCGTAGTTTCTGGCGGCGTGAATCGCCATGCCGCCCCATCCGGTACCGATTTCAACCAGATGATCTGACTGCTTCAGGTCCAGTTTGCGGCACAGGCGATCGATCTTGGCAACCTGAGCTTCGTGCAGCGTGCTTTCGGGAGTTTCGAACACGCCACTGGAATACGTCATCGTTTCGTCGAGAAACAACGCATAGAAGTCATTGCCCAGATCGTAATGCGCGTGGATATTGCGAACGCTGCCGTCCTTCGAGTTGTTCTGTCGCTCGTGCCACTTCCTGGCGAGCCGAGTCACCAGGCGAACGATTCCCTGGTTCGCTGAATCCGTGACACTCAGGTTTCGGCAAAACATTCGCACAACGTCGGTCGGGTTGTCTGAAGTCCACTCGCCGAAGATGTAGGACTCGGCGAAGCCCAGGCTGCCGCCAAACGCGACGCGGCGAAAAAACTCGGAAGAATGAATCTGCATTCGTGCCACAATCGAGGTGTCGCCAGCGTCGTTTCCGAATCGGTGTTCGGTATCGCCCTCGTTGATCAACAGCAGTCCGTCCGACAACTGACTGAACTTGTTGAGCACGCCACGTCGCAGCAGACTCGCAGCGAAACCGAGCCGCCCTGTCTTCAATGCATCCGGTGTGTGCGCGACGTCAATCGATTTCAGATTCGCAATCGTATCGACGCGGTCGTCCGAGAGTTCGGAGGTTGTCGAAACAGATTTCTGATTGTCAGCGAGTTGATTCAGTGGTTTCATGAGCGAACGGTTTCCGTGACTCCTGGCAGATGGCCAGCCTGCGAGGCAGTGTCTTCGCTGGATGAATGGGCGATTCCGGGGTGAGGAACGAACGGGCATTTTTTCCACCAGAGGCGCAGAGCCTGCCAGTAAATTCCCGCCGCGATCTTTCCCGTCATGAAGGGATAACGAATGAGTGAGCCCGCAAGTTGCCCGCTGGAAATCGGTCGTCTTTTGAGATGGAGAGTGCAGTCAAACAGCCGGTTGTCGTCTCGCCAGTTCTCGATGTGTACCGTCAACGTGTCGGCCGGAGCGACAATGCTCCAGCGATAATCCATGTTCATTTCCATGAACGGTGAGACATGAAAACGTTTGCCATGTCGAAAACGCAAGTGTCTGGCCACCGATGTTCGTTTTTCGGCCTCAGGTTCGACGATCTGCGAAGTGTAGGCAGACTGTGCGGGCTGATTCGAGCGATCCAGGATGTAACAGTGGCGTTCGTTCCAGGGCGTGTTGTTGACTTCAGCGACGATCGTCTGCACCTGCTGATCTTCAGAATCGAAGCAGTAGTAAAAGCTGACAGGGTTCATTGCGTAGCCGAAGTATCGTGGCTGAGTCAGCAGTCGAATCGGTCCGGCTGGACGTTCAACACCGCTGGCTGCGACGAGATCCCGCACGGCGACGTCGAGTGGTGGCAGCGGCTGGCCGTCGCGGTCGGGACACCGACCAAAGCTTCGCTCGGCAGGTCGCGGCCACTCTTTCGAGTCGAGTGCCGCGGGCAGGATGTCGTCCGGAAAGTTCAGGTGATCGGCCCGGTGGAATCTCGCGACTGCCACGCGATGAGTTGACCACAACCAGCGTCCGGCAAAGACCGTTTCCATCTCGCTGAGGTCGAGATACAGCCATGATCCCGAATAGGTAAAGTCATTTCTGATTGGCGTAAAGCGACGATGTCGCACGCGACCGACATACAAACAGCTTTTCAGCGAGTTGTGATCTACGGCTGCCACGGTGGCTCCACTCCGAGTTGTCGGCACACGGCCAGAGCGCTGTTGACGCCGTCTTCGTGAAAGCCGTTGCCCCAGTAGGCTCCGCAGAAGGACGTGCGGTTGTGGTTGATCAGGTCCGGATGCTTTCGTTGAGCGGCTCGCCGCTCGGTCGTGTAGACAGGATGGTGATATTCATATCGACCGATGATTTTTGCCGGATCAATGGCGGCGTCCCGGTTGAGCGTGACGCAGTACGTTTTCTGTGCCTTCAGCCGCTGCAGGATGTTCATGTTGTAGGTGACTGTCGCACTTTGACCAGACGGTTCTGCTGACTGCTGATCGGTCTGCGAAGTCGGTCCGTCAATGTGGTAGTTCCAGCTTGCCCACGCGCGGCGACGTTGCGGCAGCACGGAATCGTCCCAGTGGAGCACTGCCGAATTCTTTTGATAAGGGAATTCGTTCAGCACGTTTCGCTCGGTTGTGGTTGCCGCACTGCCCAGAATGCTGAGTGCCTGATCGCTGTGACAGGCCAGGATCACGTGATCGAAGCTTTCGTCGTCGGATCCCTCTGCGTGAATCGTCACGGCACCTTCTTCGCGAGCGATGGATTCAACGGGCGAGTTGAGACGGATGCGGTCCCGGACCGGAGCGATCAGTTTCTCAATATACCGCTGTGAGCCGCCGCTGATCACTCGCCATTGAGGTCGGTTTTTAATGCTGAGCAGTCCGTGATTCCGGTAGAACTCGACGATGAACCGAACTGGAAATTTCCCGAACGTTTCCGGTGGGCAGGACCAGATCGCCGCTCCCATCGGAATCAGATAATGATCGGAGAACTGCCGCGAGTAACCTCGCTGCGTGACGTACTCGTCGACGGTCAAGCTGTCATGGTCGGCTTCGAGCAACTCCAGCGCCTCACGGTTGAAGCGAAGAATGTCCTGCAGCATTCGATGAAACCGCGGCTTCAACAGATTGCTTCGTTGAGCGAACAGGCCGTTCAGGTTCGAGCCGTTGTATTCGAGACGACTGCGTTCACAGCGAACGCTGAAACTCATCTCGGTCGCCAGCGAACTCACGCCGAGCCGTTCGAGCATCTGAATGAAATTCGGATACGTCCAGTCGTTGTAGACAATGAAACCGGTGTCGATCGCCAGTTGTTCGCCATCAACGTTCACATCGATTGTGTGCGTGTGTCCGCCGATGTAGTCGTTGGCTTCGAAAACCGTGATCTCGTGCGACTGGTGCAACAGCCAGGCAGCGGTCAGGCCAGAGATTCCGGAGCCGATAATGGCGATTTTCATCCGTGATTTCGATGTTCGAGATGGCATGGGCGGCGAACGTCTGTCTGGATTCCTGATCCGGACGCGGGCAAATGTTAGCGAATTCACATTCGATGTTCGCGTCTTAAAGCAACAGAACTTTCGCTCGGCAGCAGTTTTGCCATGACGTTTCCAGGGTCGTCGTTAAAGGCATTCGCTCCCCGCTCTTGACAATCTGAGGGAGAGACCGACATCCTCCCGCTGGCCGCATTTGATTGGCTGTTCCCTTCAGGATTCAAGCCTGAACCAACACGGACGAAGAGACCGGTTCGGAGAGCTGTTATGAGAAACGCCGTAGTTATTGATGCTGTTCGCACGCCCGTCGCGAAGGCAAATTCTGCCATCGGAAACTATCGCGATGTTCGTGCTGATGAGCTATCCGCAGGACTGATGAAGGCTCTGGTCGAGCGAACCGGAATCGATCCGCAGCTCATCGAAGATATCCGCTGGGGCTGTGTGCAGCAGCAGGGCGAGCAGGGGTTCGACGTGGCTCGCATCGCGTCCCTGATGGCAGGCCTGCCAATCGAAATCGGCGGAGTCACACTCAACCGAAACTGCGCGTCGAGTCTACAGGCAATTAACGATTGCGCGATGAATATCGCTGCAAACTGTGAGGACATTCAGATAGCTGGCGGCATCGAGCACATGGGACACATTCCGGCCAGCAAGGATTACGACCCCGCGCCCGGTCTTTTCGTGCGGCACAGCGAAGCCATCATGAACATGGGGCTGACCGCCGAGTATCTGGCGATGAAATATCAGATCCCGCGAGAAGCTCAGGACGCGTTCGCCGCTCGCAGTCAGCAACTGGCGCTGGCAGCAACTGAAAAAGGTGAATTCGCCAGCGAAATCATACCGACGTGGGGGCGTTCGGAAGCCGGGCAGAAAGAGCTGATCACAATCGATCAAGGCATCCGCCCCGATACGACGGCTGAAGGGTTGGCGAAGTTGCCGCCCGCCTTCAATCCGGCTGGCGGAAGTGTGACCGCCGGCAGCAGTTCGCAGCTCAGTGCGGGTTCAGCCGCCATGCTGATCATGTCCGAAGAGAAAGCCAGCGAACTCGGCCTGAAGCCGATGGCCAGAATTCGAGCAATGGCTGTGGCGGGAGTGGCTCCCGAAGAAATGGGTATCGGACCAGTCCCCGCCGTTCACAAAGCCTTGAAGCGAGCCGGACTCACTCTCGATCAGATGGATTGCCTGGAAATCAACGAAGCTTTCGCCGTGCAGGTTCTCTCCGTGATGAAACTGCTCGGGATCAACGAAGAAAAGGTCAACACTCGCGGTGGAGCTGTCGCACTCGGTCATCCGCTCGGAGCCAGTGGTGCTCGCATCGCTGTCACACTGCTCCACCGAATGCGGGATTCCGGTGCGAAGTACGGACTGGCAACTCTGTGCGTCGGCCAGGGACAGGGTGTCGCTACGATCTTTGAAAGTGTGTAACCAGCCACAGAGCTCACCGAGAAAATGTTGCGACAGCTCAAACGCTTTCTTATCTCAAGGCAACAGGCCTGAAACGAGCTCTGCTCCTTCCTCAATTTCGGCGAGAAACGTCTCGTCGACGGTATCAAACGAATCTCCCTGTGAACTCTGTGTCCTCTGTGGCTTAAAATTGAATCCACGAAGGATGACACGGTTCGGAGCCCATCATGTCGGAAGCTCGACTTGGCCTGCCCAATCTGGGATTTGGCGTCGGATTACGCACGGCCCACTACCCGCACATTCTGAAACACAAGCCGGACGTCGACTGGTTCGAGATCATCTCGGAAAACTACATGGACTCCGGTGGTCGACCGCGACACGTGCTGGAGCAGATTGTCGAGCAATACAAAGTTGTCATGCACGGCGTGTCGTTGTCGATTGGCTCGACCGATCCGCTTAATTTTGAATATCTGGCAAAACTGAAAACGCTGGCCGAATGGACCCAGGCGGTCTGGATTTCCGACCACGTTTGCTGGACCGGAGTCAATGGTCTGAACGGTCACGACCTGTTGCCTCTGCCGTACAACGAAGAAACGCTGCAGCATGCCGTGAGTCGGATCAAAGTCGTGCAGGACTTTCTGGAGCGACCACTCGTGCTGGAAAATCCCAGCACGTACGTCACGTTTACGGATTCGACGATGTCTGAATGGGACTTTGTCACGCGCATGGCCGAAGAGTCTGACTGCGGACTGCTGCTCGACGTCAACAACGTTTATGTGAGTTGCTTCAATCACGATCTCGATCCGGAAGATTTCATCCGGTCGTTGCCGCATGAGCGGATCGTGCAGTTTCATCTTGCCGGACACACGGACTGCGGAACGCACATCATCGACACGCATGACAACTTTGTTGTTGACAAGGTGTGGGATCTATACCGGCTGGCTCACAAGTTGACAGGCGGAGTGTCGACACTGCTGGAATGGGATGCTCAGATTCCCGACTTCGATGTTGTACACGGTGAAGTTTTGAAGGCCCGCGATTTGGTTCGCGATGGCAGTACTGTTTTGCCGAAGACAGCAGGAAACGTCGGCGACGATGTCCTGGCAGATCATGGCGAGAGTTTCCACGAGGTTTCTCGATCGAGGGCCATTCCGCAGCCTGCGGTCTTCGTTGCGGCTGAGGTTGAGTGAATGGCCGATCCACGATCGCTCAGCAATCTGCAACGTTGGGTGCAGGAAGTCATTACCCACCCTGACGGGATCCAGGCGGGAGTCGAGTCTTCGTCGGCGCGACAGCAGATCGACATCGACGCGTCACAGATCGAGCAGATTGTCGAACGTTCCACTCGTCTGGGCAGTGCTGCGCGGCTGGCTGTTTACGGCAATGCTTACTTCGCTCGGCTGATCGAGTGTCTTGGCGAAGAATTTCCCGCGACGCGTTACGCGCTGGGTGAAGAAACATTCGAAAGCTTTGCTTTTGGATACATTCATGACTCGCCATCGACGAACTACTCGCTGGGATTCCTCGGCGAGCGTTTTGCGCAATACCTGATCGACACACGACCAACCGATGTGCCGAAACCAGGCTGGCCCGACTTCCTGATCGACCTCGCCACACTGGAGCGAACGTACGCGGAAGTTTTTGACGGCCCCGGTCCAGAGAATCTCGACACGCTGAAGCCGGAAGACCTGCAGGCGGTGCCGCCTGATCGGATCAGTGAGATTCGGTTCGTTCCCGTGCCTTCTTTGCGATTGATCGCCGCGGAGTTTCCCGTTCACGAATACGTCACAGCCGTTCGCCGCGACCAGTCGCCCGAGATTCCAATGCCGGCCGAAACGCTGCTGGTCATCACTCGGCGGGATTACGTGGTTCGCCGTGGTGCTGTCTCACAGGCCGAGTTTCAACTGTTGCGAGCGATCATTGACGGCAACACTCTGGGACAGGCGATTGAACAGGCTGCTGCGACGATGCCCGACGGAACCGACGATGAGTTGGCCACCAACCTGTCGAAATGGTTCCAGCATTGGGCCTCTGCCGGGTGGTTTCTGCGCGTGGAACTGCCGAGCGTGGCACCGTCTGATTGACGTGTCATTCCCGCGGAGGCGGGAATGACCAACATCGCCGTTCTCAACGCAATCGGGACGTTATTTCGGGACTGAGCTTTAGTGGACCAGCCGAGGCTGATCACCGCCTCGTCCGATTCCTCGATAGATTTCAAACAGTCCGGCAAAGTCACCGTCTTCGACGTGGTGATACTGACCGCCGGTTGCTCCGGCGGCATCTTCGATGGCTGCTGACAGCGCATCGCGTCCCAGCGTAATTCCGTGAATGATGATGTTATTCTGCCGGGCCAGTGCCGCGTAGTAGTAGATCGAGTCGATCGGGTCCGCTCCCGGAGGCTCGGTTTCATTGGCTTGGCCATCGGTCATCAGAACCATGACCTGTTCAACTTGATTGCCAAGTGAGTCGTATCTGGGATTGGCTAGAAACTCCTGAATGGCAACTCGCATGCCGCCGCCGATACATGTTGTGGATGCGTAAAGATTTGGAACCAATTGAGGAACTCTGGCGATCACTGGCTGGAAGGTGAAATTCAGTTGTCGTTCAAGACGCCCTGACAACCGTGTTTGGCTGCTGCCATTGTTGTTTCCGTTGTTGTTCCCGTTGTTGTTCCCGTTGTTGTTTCCGTGGTTGTTTCCGTGGTTGTTTCCGTGGTTGTTGCCGTTGCCAGATTTGGCGGAAACTCCGCTGTCGAAGTTCGGCAAACTCGCGATCCTGGTGCCGGTCACTGAGGCATTGCTGTTGAGACTGGTAATGCTGCCGGCATTTCCTCGACCGGTATTGTTGCCGCTTCCATTGCCGTTCCCGGTGTTGATCAGGACGGGATAGCTGTAAACGGCCAAGCCAAGCCGGTCGTCCACTCCGAGTTCGTCAATCAGGACCAACGCTGCTGCACGGGTCATCGTCATCCGGTTGTACGATGACATCGACCCCGAGCAGTCGATTACCAGCATGACGTCACGCATTCTGGTTCGACCGATCACGGCGATCGCCTCGTCGTTTATCTGATGCGTCTTCTGGCCGAGTACCGGCGCGAAGAACAGGTTCATGGCATTCTGACGAGCATTGCTCAGCTCGCCTCTGACTCGTACGGCATTCGCCAGAGTGAGGTCAGCCCCATTGAACGGCGTGAACTGTCCCGTCAGCTCATCCCAGATACCGATCTCGACGTCTGAATCGCGTTGCAGTGTCAGGTTCTGACCGTTCACCGTATTCAGTGCCGCCAGATCGACCGCGGCGTCGACGATCTGATTCTGCCCGCCATCGGGATCAATCTGTAGTTCCTGAGCGGCCGCAAGCGCTGCCGCGTCCACCGCGGACTGCATTTCCTGATCGACCAGCATGATGTAGCCAAAGTCGATTGAGAATGACGCAAAGGCCAGAATCACGATCAGGAAAATCGCCGAAAGAACGGCGATTGCACCGCGTCGTGAGACTTCTTCGCGAAGTGCACGAAATGATTTCATCGTGTGTGTCTCCGGCCAGGAAGCTGGCTTCAAGCAGGTACGGAAATTTCCATCTGTTTATCAGTAGGTCGCGTTCAGCGGTCCGGCCCCGGGTTTGCGGCAGAAACTCGTCAGACAAGGGGGATTCCGTACGCCTGAAACCGGGCATGTCTGGTAGGCAACGTGCTGACGGATTGTCTGCACCGAGGGAATAGTCAGCAAAAAAGCTCTTGTCCCATAAACTGGATTGATTGACTCTGACAACTCGCGAAACCTTCTGTGGCTGCATTGAGTAAGCAAACCTATGATGGTTCTCGTGGGCAAACGTTCGGGAGAGCCTGACGAGACTCGTTATCGCTCTGCCGGAACCATCGACAACTCAATGGCCAGTCTCTGATGACCAGCTCCGGCTCATCCCCCAATCAGCAGAATCCAGTTCCACGTGACAACTCGTCACCTGCGCCGGGCTTGCCGGAAGCTGAGGCGGCAGTTCCGAACGACGATCTGGCACATACAGACGAACTGTCGCCGGCGGCGCTGCAGGAAATGCACGATCGCGCGATGCTCCAGCAGGTAGAACGAGCTGCGGCTCAGCAGGAAACATCATCGCCACCGAATCTCACGATCACTCAGTCACAGCTGGCAGCCGGCTCCGGAACGCAGACACGGCTTGAGGCCAACGCATCAATGGTCGGCGATCACACGCTCGCTGAGACTCTTGTTCCCGCTGAATCGGACAACCGGGCGCTCGACCTGACTGACTGCACGCTGGGTGAATTTCGAATCCTGAGAAGACTCGGAGCCGGCGGGATGGCTCAGGTCTATCTGGCTGAGCAGATCTCGCTCAAACGAAACGTGGCGATCAAGGTCATGCGTTCTGACTTCGGCAGCGACGAGACTCACCGCAAGCGATTTGAGCATGAAGCCAGAGCGGCTGCCGGACTCAACCATCCCAACATTGTGCAGGTCTTCGCGGTTGGTGAAGAAGAACACATTCAGTACATCGCACAGGAGTACGTTCAGGGAACGAACCTGCGGCAGTACCTTCAGAAGAAAAAGCCGCCGACCGCTCACGTCGCCATGCACCTGATGAAGCAGGTCTGTTCCGCACTGCACGCGGCTCATCAGGCCGGGATCGTTCATCGGGATATCAAGCCCGAAAATATCATGGTGACTCGCCGAATGGTCGCGAAAGTCACGGACTTCGGCCTGGCCCAGCTGACACTCGGCGGAGAACGTGTCAACCTGACTCAGATGGGCGTCACGATGGGCACACCGCTCTACATGAGTCCCGAGCAGGTGAACGGCACCAGCGTCGACGCGCGAAGCGATCTGTATTCGATGGGCGTGACGTTTTATCACCTGCTCTGCGGAAGCCCGCCGTTTCGAGCGGCTACCGCGTTCGCACTGGCCTACAAGCACTTGAACGAAGATGCACCGCCGCTGGGGGATCGGCGACCGGATCTGCCACCATCTCTGATTAAGGTTATTCATCGCCTGATGTCAAAAGATCCGGCAGAGCGATTTTCCGACGCTCGCGCGGTGCTGACCGAACTCAAGCGAATCGAAAAGTCCGGCGAGACCGGCGGCAGCTTCTCACAGACGGAGCCGTCCTCGCCGTCACCATCCTGGCGGGACGGGCTGCCAACCGGCAGGCAACTCAGGAAGTACGGTCTGTGGTGCCTGGCAGTGTTCCTGATCGCTTCCGGGGCTGGTCGTGACCTGCGGAGACGCAACCCGCTCGACGCACCGATTGACTCCGTGACCTCTGTCGAGATTCTGTCGACGGCGAAAGCGCAGGTGGAAATGGCGTTGTCTCTGAAAAAGGGGCCGTCTCGTCCGGAACGACTTGAAGAGGCCTGGCAGGCCGTCATTGATCACTTTCCGAACGACCGAGGCGCGGTTCTGGAAGCGCATCGCGAACTCGGTCTGCTTCAATTGAAAGCGCGTCGGCACAAAGACGCGTTGGCCCATTTCGACGAACTAGCGAGGGAGAACGACAACCGCTGGAAAGCTGACGGCGTGGCCGGTCAGGCCGTTCTCGCCATGCTGGCCGGCAAACATGAAGATTCGCACGAACTGATTTCGATCCAACTGGCCGATCACCGTGACCTTGTCAGCCCTGAACTGAAAAAACTCGTCGCCGAAGCCGAAGAACGCAATCTTGCATTTCGCTCGCCCGAGAACATCGATTTTGAGTCACTGTTTGAATCACCGGCGGAAAACTGACACGATTGCGTAAGCGAGTGGTCGTTCGAGAATGACCCCGTCAGTTCGATCAGGCTGATTTTTTGAACGCAGAGGCCCGAGAGAATTCGTAGAGAAAAAGGAGAACTCTCCAGTGTCTCTGCGTTTTTTCACCTCAGCGAACTCCGCGTTCCCCTTTCCAGAGCATTACGAACCACGAAAGCTGACAGTGTTAAAAGAGCACGAAATACAGATTCGAGTCCGTTACGTCGAAACCGACCCGATGGGATACCTGCACCATTCCAACTACTTCACGTACTTCGAGATGGGCCGGACGGAACTCTTCCGAGCGTCTGGCGGCAACTATCGCGAGATTGAAGAAGCCGGATGTTTCTTCGTCGTAACGAAACTCGAATGCCGCTTCCTGGCTCCCGCCCGCTATGACGACGAACTGACACTCCGCACAAAAATCGCCCGCGCTACGATGGCCAAGCTGGAACACGAGTACGAACTCCGCCGAGGCAACACGATCCTGACAGCTGCGAAGTCTGTTCTCGCCTGCGTCGACAGTACCGGTCGTGTTCAACGTATGCCCGACTCCGTGGTCGACAATGATTGAAGTGTGATTGCCCAATCAATGTGGACACCGGAAACAGGTTTTCAGACGCAACGGATTCATTTCAATCCTTCTGGTGTCCACTGGTCATGGACTGCCGCATGTCTACTGTGAAAGTCGCCAGAGGACCGTTAGATTTCTCGCTCGTGTCGAAGTCACTAGGCGGTTCAATGGATCAACCTCAGCTCAGGATCGGCCATGCACGATGCAGGGTCGGATCCCAGCGGTCGAGGTAGCATCACGTGGCCGGCAGAAACCGGCTCGACGGGGATCACAGGATTTCTGAGCGTTACCTCGTCGGGAACCGCTCCGCGCACTCGTTAATTCAGTTGTCGGAAGTATTGTTATGATCGTCAGTTGGGACTGGCTGCTGGAATATGTCAAGCCGACCGCATCAGCGGCGGAAGTGGCCAATAAGCTCATGATGACCGGGCTGAATCTCGAAGGAATCGAAGAGGTCGGTGACGACCTGGCGATCGATCTCGAAGTCACCAGTAACCGACCGGACTGTTTAGGGCACATCGGGATCGCTCGAGAAATCAGCGTCTGCTTTGGTGACGAACTGACCATCTCGCCCGCTCAACCCGTCGAAAGCGGCGGTCCGGTTGACGCGGTGACTTCCGTGACGATCGAGTGTGAAGACGTGTGCCCTCGGTACATCGCTCGCGTCATCAAAGGCGTCAAAGTCGGGCCGAGTCCTGCGTGGATGCAGAATCGGCTGGCCACGGTCGGCATTGCACCGATCAACAACATTGTCGACATTACTAACTACGTGCTGATGGAATGCGGACAGCCACTGCACGCATTCGACTTCGATAAGCTCGCTGGAAACCGCATCGTTGTTCGACGCGCGCAGGACGGCGAGAAGATCAAAGCGATCGATCACAAGGATTACAAACTGACGTCGGATATGTGTGTCATCGCCGACGCTGAAAAACCCGTCGCGATCGGCGGCGTCATGGGCGGAGCCGCTACAGAAATCGGCGACGGCACGACGAACGTGCTGATCGAGGTGGCTGACTTCGCGGTGAAGTCGATTCGCGGAACCGCTCGCGAACTGAATCTGCACAGCGATTCGTCGTTCCGTTTCGAGCGAGGAGTTGATCCCGAGCAACTCGACTGGGCCAGCCGACGCTGCTGCGAGCTGATTCTGGAACTCGCTGGTGGCGAACTGCTGGAAGGTTCCATCTGGGCCGGTGAGCAACCTCCGGCCCCGCCGGAGCCAGCGACATTGCGTTTCGCTCGAACAAAGCAGGTGCTGGGGATCGACATTCCACGCGAAGAAACGCTGCGGATTCTGCAGTCACTGGGTATGGAACTGGTCGGCGAAGCCACGGAGGAAGAGGCTGCATTTATCGCTCCCAGCTGGCGACGTCGCGACGTTAGCCGCGAAGCCGATCTGCTGGAAGAAGTCGCCCGCATTTACGGCTACGAAAAGATTTCGGAAGACGCCATCGTTCCTTTGTCCGTCAGTCAGAAATCACTGCGTGATCGCGTGATTGATCGTCTCTGCGAAGTCCTGATTGCCAGCGGCTACTATGAAGCCGTCACGATGACGTTTACCGACGAGAAACTGAACGGCCTCTTCACGCCGCGCAAAACCGAATCAACGCTGAGCGTCAATCATTCGTCGCGGCGTCACGAGAATGTTCTGCGGCAGAGCCTGATTCCCAGCCTGCTGCAGGCTCGGCGTGAAAACGAACGACACGGCAGCTTTAACGCTCAGCTTTTCGAAATCGCGTCGGTCTTCCTGGAATCCGATCCTGGTAACCCGGCTGCCGAACCTAAGGTCATCGGGATGGTCAGCGGCTGTTCGCTGATTGAGATGAAAGGTCTGCTGCAGGCGATTGCCGAACGGGTGAATCCCGCATCGACAATTGCCGTTAAGCCGAGCGATGTTTCACAGTTTGTCGAAGGTCGCGGCGCGGAAATTCTTCTGAACGGTGACGCGTGGGGCTGGTTCGGAGAGCTGGACCGATCGGTGACCGATCAGCTTGATCTGCGTGACGCATGCGTCGTCGCGGAAATCGATCTGTCGTTACTGGAGCGGTCAGCCAATCTGCGACCTGAGTTCGAAGAGCTGCCACGATTCCCGGCGTCAACCCGCGATTTGAATTTTGTACTTGACGAATCGGTGACGTGGAGCCAGCTCGAAGACGCCGTCACTACGGTTGCCGGGCCGAACTTCGAATCGATTTCTTTCAGCGGGCAGTACCGAGGCAAACAGCTTCCCGCCGACAAGAAATCCTACCTGCTGACGATCAGCTATCGGTCTGCCGAGAGGACACTGACTCACGAAGAAGTCGAAGAAGCTCAGCAGGCGGTGATCAAGTCGTGCGAGTCGGCTGTCGGCGCACAACTTCGTTAAGGACTTAATGCGGATGTCCATTCGAATCGGTTGTGTGTTGTTGCTTGTCGTTACTGGTTGTCGAGGTGCGATCGATCAGCAGATTGACCGGCTCACCGCCGCCGGGATTACGGTGAAGCAGAACTCAGCTGGCGATGTCTTCCGGGTCGACACTGCTGGAGTAGTTTTGGACGAACACTTCTGGGAGTCACTCAGCAACTTCGAACAACTCGAACAGCTGGCTTTAACCGGAAGCCCGGTGACGGATCGTGATCTGCCTCAACTGACTTCTTTACGAACTCTTCGCAGTCTCGATCTTTCCTACACTCGTGTCAGCTCTTCCGGCCTGAGCATCCTGTCACGCGTGGAAGACCTGCAGACTCTGTCTTTGAACGGCGTTTCCCTGGATGCGGCAGCTGTCGAACCACTCAGCCAGTTGACGCGGCTCCGATCGCTCAGTTTGATTGACAGTGATATTTCTGCGGAGGATGTTGAGTCGGTTAAACACGCGTTGCCACGTTGTCTTGTTGTGCAATAACCCGGATGCGCAACGAGGCAGCATTTCTGCAAGGCGCTTCATCGCTGCAATTTATTTCGGTAGGATGCCGCACCGGAATTTCAGTGAGGGATCACCGATTGCTTTGGAACGCCGAAGCCTGAGAAACATAGGCCTGTCGAAAGAGGAATGTTCTGATGCTCGATCATTTCGCGGCTGGCGAATCTGCCGGTGCGATAGCGCATCGAATTCTCGTCGTCGAGAACGACGTTGAGCGGGCTGCAGAACTTCGCAGCCTGCTGCAGGAGCACGGCTTCCAAGTACAAACGGCCAAGGACGGCGGTCAGGCCCACTCGGCCATGCTGATGTACAAACCCGACTTCGTCATCATGGAACTGCTGTTGCCTGGTGAAACAGGTTTCGAAATCTGCGAACGATTCAAAGAGCGAAACCCACAAATTCCGGTTCTCGTTCTGACGGAGATCACGCTCGAAGATTCACGTAAGCTGGCCACTCGCGTCGGCGCGGATGGTTACATGACCAGACCTTTCACCGCGTCTGTGCTGGTCAGTCAGATCTCTGAAATCGCACAGCAGGTCTGGGAACGCACTCATCTGGGGAAAAACCAGTCAGAAGGTCGAGTACGCTTCAACTGCCGCTGCGGAAAAAGATTCAAGATGAGCGCCAAGCATCGAGGCCGGACATTGACCTGCCCCGAATGTGGCGAACCCATCATCGTCCCTCACCACGACTGACGGTTTCACCTCGGCGACTGATTTCGATTAAGCACTCGAAAGTAAAAGGGATCCGAATGGCCGCCAGACTGATCATCATGACCGGAAAGCATCAGGGCAAAAAGATGGCTCTGGCGGAAGGCTGCAAGCTGGTGATCGGTCGTGACGAGGGAGTCGCCGTGCGGCTGGCCACCTCGGAAGTCAGCCGTCGCCACTGCGCAATTCGAGTTCGAGAAGGTGTGGTGTCGGTTGAAGATCTCGGCAGCCGAAACGGAACGCAGATCAACGACGTCACGATCATCAAACGAACGAAGTTAAGGCACGGTGATATTCTGCGTGTTGGGCCGATGCTGTTCGAGTTTCAGGATAAAGCGAAAGCGATCGCCGCCAGCGGAACAAAGACCTCGCCCGAAATCGAATCGGAAACCGACGAGATCAACATCAGAGAGAGTTCCGAAGACAGCATCGTCAACTGGCTGACGGAAGAAGAGCCGGCAGCATCCGATACGGATACCGTCGTCGGTAAAACCGCGCCGACCGCAGAACTCTCTGCTGCGGATTCAGGCATGACGTCCGATGACGATGACAAACCGTCCGCCGCTGTTGAACCCGACATTCCGCCGCCAGCGAAAAAGGAGTTTCGTTCGATCGCCGAAGAGGCTCAGGACATCATCCGTCGCCACCTTGAAATGAAATCCCGTTAAGTACAAGTCCCAGGAAATGAGGATTGGTTTCGGTATTGGGTGGCTGGCGGTCGAGCCCTGGCGAGCCCCCAGTTGTCAGAGACTCGCAGAAGCTCGTCCACACGTAATTTCAGTCTTGAATTCGCGGGACCAATACTAAGTGTTCGTCAGTGCTGTGCGGGAACAGGTCTCAAGGACGGAGCATCCTGTCAAACTGTCAACGCAGAGAAATTCAGCAAACGTCCGCCGAGTCCGATCTGAATACGCTCGCAAAGTACCTGCAACCTGAATGGCGAAGTCCAGGTTTGCAGCACACACTAACTTTGACAGGAACGCTCAACGTTCAGAACTGAAAACTGCGGGGAAGAGTCATGCGACCGAAAACGCGAACGATTGCTGGCGGGCTTGTCATTGTCGGGGTGGTCCTGGGCAGTTTCATGAGTGGGCTGCTGCCCGGCTTCGGTTCGGGCAGCGGAGTCGGAGCACAGATTTCGGTAAGCGGCGACGCGACTTCAGCGTCGAAACCCAAGTCTGATGAAGAGATGCCATCTGAACCCGCTGCAATGGAAAAGCCTGCAATTGCCAGTGTCGAGCCAGCAGCTCCGCCGACCGTGCTGGAAACTCGAGTGGACAATCACGACTACCTGGTGCCCGATAACAGCGACGCTTCTGGTGTTCGAAAAGTTGATCTGGACGAAGTGGTCAAACTCGCGCAGGCAACGACAGGCAACGACGACGGAATTCGCGTCCGCATCATTAGAAGCCCATCGGCCAGACTGACGGCATGGATCACGCTGCACGACGCGCTGGCAAAAGCCGGCCTGGCCCCCGATTCCATCCGAATGCCGAAAGAACTGGTCGAGTGATCGCGGTCGTTGATGATGGCCACAAGTCATCGACAGAAGCAAAGAGACATCACCTTAATTGCAGAGGGATCACGGATGGTTCGATTAGTCATGTTGCTGGCTGCTTGCCAGTTTTTTTTCGCCTCTTTCTTCGCCGAAATTCGAGCCGATGAATCGGCCGCGTTCCGTGAAGCATTGAAAGAGCTTGCCGAATACTCGCCGGTCAGTACGTCAATTGGCGTCACTCGAAAAGGAGTTGCCATCCCGGCGTTCCTGACCAACGGGATGCTCGATGTCAGAAGTGACCGCACGCGAATTCTGATTGTTTCGAATTCTGCACCAGCTTCGGCAGTCACCAAACGGCTGGTTTCTGACTGGAGTGAATTCTGCTCCCGTCGCTCCCCGGCGGCAAACAAAAGCAAGATCGAGCTGGGGATCGTTCCGTTCGCGAATCCGGATTCATTCGGCACAGCTTCGGACTCCGCCACTTCAATCAAAGATGCCTCCCATTGGAAGTCTGGATTTCCTCCAACCGGCTCGGCGTACAACGACCAACAGAATTCCGAACGCCACTACCTTTGGCGATGGATCGGAATGCTCGCTCCGGACCTCGTAATCGTTGTTGGGGAAAACGATTTCCACGCGATCGAGATTCCGAAGTCGTTCAAGAATCAACTCGGCATCAGTGCGAACTGGTCGATTCGAGAAGCGAAAGCCGGTTCACTTGCCGATGCTCTGACCGGTGGCAAACCGTCAGAGGTTGCCGGTGTACCTGCGGTTGAATTTCTGACGTCAGGCCGGGTCCCGATACTTCCCGGCTTTGTTCAGCCTGGCAATTCAGTTCGGTCGGCGGCTCGCCTGGAATTGCAGCGGCGTCGAAATCGTTCTCCTATCGAAGTCGCACAGGAACTCGCTCAGGTCTACGGACACAACCTGAATTCAGTGGCGTACATTCCGGCTCTGGCCCTGATCGGACGAGTGCGACTTTCCGAACTGACCAGCGACGAAAGTCATCTCAAGGACGTTCTGAAAATTGTCGAACCGTACGCCAGCGGTCAGAAACCGGCGCTCGATCAGAAATCCAGCGGAAGCACGCTCTCCGGGCATCTGATCTTCGGCGAGCTGGCAACGAAAACGGGCGACACACGCTTCGTCAAACTGGCTCAGGCCGCCGCTGATCTCGGCTTCGACGACAACGGCGAACTGCGCCAGTCGATGCCCTTTCATAACGAAATGAGCGATGCCGTTTTCATGGGAACGCCGATCCTCGTGCAGACCGGGCGGCTGACTGGCGACACGAAATACTTCGACATGGCCGACCGGCATGCGAAGTTCATGCTGAAACTGAATCTTCGGGAAGACGGTTTGCATCAGCACTCGCCGCTCGATCCGGAACACACCGCCTGGGGACGCGGCAATGGATTTCCGGCACTCGGTCTCGCCTTATCTCTTTCGGACATGCCCGTCGCAAGCCCGCATTTTCAGCCCATGCTCAAGGCTTATCGAGAACACCTGCTGGCCATGATCGACCACCAGGACGAAATGGGTATGTGGCATCAAATCGTCGATCGCCCGGAAAGTTATCGCGAGTTTACTGTCACCTGCATGACAACCTTCGCCATGGTGCGAGGTCTGCGAAACGGCTGGCTGAAACGGGAAACGTTCGAGCCGTTTGTGCAGCGAGCCTGGGAATCGATCAAGTGTCGCATCGGTCCTGATGGAAAGCTGGTCGATGTCTGCACTGGAACCGGCAAACAGAAAAGCCGCCGCGAGTATTTCGATCGCCCGGCGATTCTCGGCAGGGACGACCGCGGCGGTGCAATGGCGTTGATGGTTTCGACTGAACTGGCTTTTGCCAAACGCGAAGGAGCGATTCAGTTGCAGACGGCCGAGTCCGCTTCCCGTTAGCTCAATACGATGGTGTTCATGTTCGTAGCCCGGAGGCAGCGTCTGTGATTTCTGTCGACGAACTGAGAATCGATTACGGCAACTTCTGCGCTGTTGAAGATCTGTCGTTTTCGGTCGCCGAGGGTGAAGTCTTTGGACTGATCGGTCCCAATGGAGCTGGTAAAACGAGCACGATGAGAGCCCTGGTCGGATTGCTGACGCCGACGTACGGAGCGATTCAAATTGCTGGTTTCGACATCCGCGAAGAGCCGCAGGCTGTCGGTCAGGTATTGGGTTTTATGCCAGACTTTCCGCCGGTCTATGAGGATCTGCTGGTGTGGGAGTTTCTCGACCTGTTTGCCGCCAGCTATTTCATCCCGAAGCCTCGCCGTTCTTCTGAAATTATCCACCGTCTGGATCAGGTTGGCCTCACCGAAAAAACCAATTCTCTGGTTGGCAGCCTTTCACGTGGCATGCGTCAGCGGTTGATGCTCGCCAAGACGTTACTGCCGGAACCTGAAGTTCTGCTGCTGGACGAACCCGCCAGCGGCATGGACCCGCACGGTCGCGCTCAGATGAAGCAGGTGATCCGCGACTTCGCGAGTGACGGCGGCACGGTGCTCGTCTCGTCGCACATCCTTTCTGAGATGGACGAGTTCTGCACCTCGATCGGCATCATGCAGCGCGGCAAGATGATCGTCTCGGGCATGGTCGATGACATCGCGGCGAAGGTGCTTGGACAGGCCATCATTGAGATCGAGATCGTCAGTGGAGTGGACCTGTTGAAAAAGGTCCTGGCCGAACGCCGAATCGCTCCAGAGTCCAACGTTTCCAAACGACAATTCGCGATCCCGTTTGATGGTGATGACAACGCCGCCAGCGACCTGCTCGCCGAACTCGTGAAAGCTGGAGTCCGAGTTTCGTCGTTCACCAGAAAACGCGAGTCACTGGAAGACGTCTTCCTTCAGATTGGTGCGAAGGAGCTGTCCTGATGCTCAAGCAAATGCTCTTCGATAATCCGATACTCGTTCGCCATTTCCGGTCGGATCTGCGATCTCCGAAGCCCGCCTACATCACCTGCGTCGTCGTACTGCTGGGCAGCCTTGTCATGTTTGCCGGTTATCAAGCAGGAGGGCTCGGCAGTCCGGGATTCTATGGCTTTTTCTTTGGTTGCCAGGCACTGGCTTTGCATCTGGCCGGAACGTCTCAGGTGGCTTCGTCGATTAGTGCTGCGAACGATTCCGGCATTCTGGATTTCCACAGGATCTCTCCCCTGTCTCCGACCGCCACGACGTTGGGATTCATGTTTGGCGGCGCTGTCCGTGAGTATCTGATCGCTCTGCTGCTGCTGCCATTCACTCTGGCCTGCGCACTTTTCAGTGACGTGGGAATTGTCGGCTTTCTGACATCAACGCTGGTCCTGATCTCGTCAACGCTATTGTTCCACGGGATCGCCATCACCACAGGACTGGTCGCGCGACCTGGAAAAACGCGAAACATCAATTCAGCGTTGGGATTCATCGTTCTGGGAGCAGGCGCGTGTACCGGATTGGCAGCAGTCGGCATCCCCGTGCCTGGTATGTTGTCGGCCGGTCCCGCATTGATGGAAGCCATCAATGCCGCCGCTCCGCGAGGGGCGATACCCGCAACGTTCTTCGGCGTGGAACTGCCGGTGTTTCTGCAGTCACTGTTTTATCAGATTCCGCTCACACTTTTTCTGGTTGTCGCCGCTACCAGACGGATGAGATCGGCTCATGCGATGTTCTTTTCAAAGTCAACGGCTGTCGGTTTTCTGGCGACCATTGCCACGTTGAGTCTCGGTGGCGTCATTGAACACCCGAATCTGAAAGCCTTCTGGCTGATACCAATGCTGGCCTACGTCGAGTTTCTGATCGCGGTGTTGATGGTTCTGGCAATTTCACCCACGCAGGCGCAGTACCAGGGCGGCGCTCGCCGTGCCAAACGGACCGGGATGGGGCGACCGCCGCTATGGCAGGACGACAGTTCCAACCGCGCGGCGGTGTTCGTCATGGCAAGTCTGGTCGTCGCGACCGTGCAGGTCATCCAGGCTCTGGTGCCCGCATTGAAAATCGATTCGGGATTGTGGAGGGTTGCAGGAACGGCAGCAGCAGTTGTGGCGTATTTCGGATTCGCGGCGCAGTACTACTCGTTGAAGTATCAGAAACGCGGAAAACTGGCGCTCATGATGCTGGTGTTTTTCTTCTGGCTGTTGCCACTGTTTGCTGCACTCTTACTCGCAACCGTCATGAGAGAAGAAGATTTCGCGTTTCACATAGCCAGCCTGTCGCCGTTATTTGGCATCGGAGCAGGTTCCTGGACCGCTCTGATCTTCTCCGGAACGATGGCCGCGATCTTCTTCGTCCTGCTGAGGCTTGAGGAGCGTCGCGTCTGGGAAACGTTGACTCAGCGAGCGATTCTCAAGGAAGACCGCCTGCTGGACGACGCCGACGACAACCCGTTTCTGTCGTCAGGTGTCGCGGCGTCCAGGAAGTAATCGTCGACGTCCAGCTCGACACAGACATGAAGTCAGCATTCGCAGTGCGTCGAACTTTGTGACGACAGGTCGCGTCTCCAGCACGCGATAGCCAATGCGTTCAATCCGATCGAGAATGCACAGCCCGCCGCGTGCAAAGAGTTCGATATCGATCTGCAGCGGTCCCGGCAGGACTTCGACCAGCGGCAGCCCGGCCACGAGCAGTTCACGCGCACGATCGACTTCGAACTTCATCAGTTCCAGGAATCCGTCGGTTGTGCGGCGAGCGAAGAGATCTTCACGCGTGATTCCGAAGCGGTCTCGATCTTCGCCCGGCAGATAGATGCGGTTGATGTCGAGATCGCGGCTCAGGTCCTGCCAGAAGTTTGCCAGTTGCAGTCCGGTACAGATGGAGTCGGACCAGGCGAACGTCTGAGTGCAAACCTGCCGACACAAATACAGAACGATTCTCCCGACCGGGTTCGCGCTGCGCGTGCAGTAGTCCAGAACCTGGTCATACTTGTAATATTCGAGAACGCTCTGATCCTGTTCGAAGGCTGAAATCAGATCGACGAAGGGTTGCTCAGGAATTCCAAACATGTCGATTGTTGGCCGCAGGGCGACAAACACCGGATGCCGACATCGTCCTGTATAGCACTCGGAAAGTTCGTGCCGCCACCAGCCGAGCAGCTCCAGCGACCGCTCCGTGTCGCCAATTTCGTCGCCGAGATCGTCGGCCCAGCGGCAGAACGAGTACACATTGTAGAAATGCTGATGGAGCCCTTTCGGCAGCAGCCACGAAACCAGCGGGAAGTTTTCGTAGTGCCCTGTCGCCAGCGTCCGGCAATAAGCATTGGCATCTTCGAGCGATGGCGTTTCGCGAAACGCCTCATCATTGGCCAGCGAGCCGTCGCTGGCGGGCTGCCAGTCAGCAACCTGTTCGGCCACCGGGCGCGCGGCTTCTTCCCGAATCTTGCGGTTCACAGACATGACTTTCGGCGGAAGCCGGGATCAATAATGCGGCGGTTTGTCGTCTTCAAAAGTCGGTCGTTCTTCGGCAGAGAGAAGGCGTTCCATGCTCCCATTGACCTTGGCCAGGTTCGCATTCAGACGTCCGATTTCTTCCTGCTGAGCCAGAAGCACCTCATGCATCTGCTGCTGGTCATGCTGCAGGTGCATCAGTGATTCCTGCATCGTCAGCAGTTGTTGTTGCAGTGCAGTCAGCTGACTGGCCGTCGATTCTTCAGTGGTGTCTTGCTCAGTCATACTTCAACTTCAGCTTCTGTAATTGGCTCGGTCTGTCCGCCTGCCGCAGATCGATAAACGGCATGGACGACGTCGACGACGTGAGCGGCCATTGTAGCGGGTACGTCACTTTGGTGATTACTTTCGAGACAGTCTAGAAACGCCGCCGCGTCCGACTTTGCCACCGCATTAACGGTGCGCCAATCCTGTTTCGGATTCACGCCGCCGGACTTCTGCGTGCTCGACCAGAAGCCCATTGGATCCTCCGGGTGCGCTGTCGCTGGTTGATACCAGGGCTCGGCGTCCGAGCAGACTTCCAGTCGCGGTCTTTGAGCGTCGATCGTGATGCTGCCGCGAGTTCCCACCAGCCGAATGTCGTGCACACCATAGTCGCGATGACTCATCCAGCCGCACCGACCAGCGGTGATCGTGGTTTCAATTCCACCGCCCATTTTCAGCATCACGCTGGCAAAGTCTTCAACGTCGTTCTTCTGATGAGCCGCGAAAAAGTAGTTCGCCGTCGTTGCATCGACGGTCTCGAACCGCTGACCAGTCAGCCATTGAAAGAGGATCAGTGGGTAATACCCGACGCAAAGGAACTCGCGTTTGGAATCGGCGAACGTGAACCGCGACGCTGTCGGACTTTCGTGACGGGGACGTGTCAGATCGGCCGTTCCGGGAATTCCTTTGGCGAAGGTCACGTCGCAATGCAGTCCGATCAGCTCACCAAGCTCTCCGGAATCGACAACCTGCTTTGCCTGCTGACACGCTGGTAGTCTCACCAGACTGAAGGCTTGCGTAAGCAGACCTTTTGCATCCACCGCTCGAGCAATCTGCCAGGCAGCGTCGATCGTCGGCGCGGGATCCTTGTCGAGATACAGGTGCTTGCCGGCAGCGATACACGCCAGCGAAAGCGGCAACCGTCGCTCCGGTTCGGCACAGATTGAAACCAGATCGACATCGTCGCGAGAGATCGCTGCCGACAGGTCATCGAAGTACGGGATGCCAAGTTCGTCGGCGAGTTCCTGGTTCAGCTCGCGCCGACGCTGCGGAATGCTGTCTTCGTCCGTCAGGCCGATCAGCCGGCAGCGATCGTCTGCGGCGAATGCACGCGCGTAGTTTTCCTGGTGAGTCTGGTTTCCCGTAATCAGAAGCAGGCCGAACGGAGCAGGCATCGGAACTCTATTTGTCTTGAGCTTCCAGGCAGGCCAGACGGTGGAACGAACGCAGGAACAAACGCCCGTTGGCGACGGCTGGTGTCGAGTGGCTCGGGTCGCCCAGCGGCGTCCGTCCGAATTCTTTGAACTCAGGCGACGCGGCGACAACAACGACTTCGCCATCTTCCGCGATGCAGTACAGCTTTCCGTCGATACAGATCGGCGAGCCGCTGTAGTTGCCTCCGAGCCGTTTGACCCAGACGTCTTTGCCGTCACTGAGGTTGACGCAGGCGACGATCCCTTCGTCGCTCCACTCGTAAAGGTGCTCGCCATAAACGACCGGAGTCGGCACGTAAGGGATGACTTTCTTTCGTTCCCAGACGATCTTCGCTCGACCATCCTCATCCAGGTCGCCGTTCAGACTGACGGCCATCTGCTGAACTCCGTATCGACCGCCCTGTCCACACGACGCGATCAGCAGTCCATTTCCGAAGACCGGTGACGCAACGGTTCTCAGCGGAAACGATTGTCCCTGCCAGTTCATAACGCCGGTGTAGGGGTTGAGGCTGGTGATGCCCATGTTACCGCTGACACAAATGAGCTGCGGCTTTCCGTCTTTGTCAGGAGCAACAATCGGAGTCGCGTAGGACGTCTTGCGGTGATCGCGAACGGTACTCCACCGGGTTCTGCCGGTTGCCGCGTCAAGAGCGACGATTCGGCTGGGGCCTTTCTGATCGTTCGGACAGATCAGCATGCCGTCGAAGAGGAACAACGAAACACCGAGGTTATGCTGACTTTCGAACTCGCCGAGACTTCTTCGCCAGACGAGGTTTCCGTCGAAGTCGTAAGCACTGACGAGGTATCGTTCGATGTCGGCGAAGGCGACGTAAACGAGTTTTCCATCAGTGACCGGCGTGCTGGACGCCCAGCTGCTTTTGCTGTGTTTGTGACTGTCGCTCATCGGAATCTCGCGAGTCCACTTTTCTTTTCCCGTCGCCGGATCAAGGCAAAGTAGACGTCTCACAAACCCGTGATCAGTCGCCGCAGTTACAAACAGGTTGTCTTCCCACACGATCGGAGCCGCATGTCCGACGCCGGGCAGCTCGATGTTCCATTTGTAGTTGCCGTCGCTCCAGCTGGTCGGAATGCCCTTCTGATCGCTGACGCCCGTGCCGTTATCGCCTCGAAAACGCGACCAGTTTTCCGCCGAGGCGATGCTCGCACAGAGAACGAACCCAGTTACAACGTAGAGCATTACTGAACGCATCATGGTGCGGTTCCTGCTGCGGAAGAGTCTTTGGAAGGCGGATTCTCAAATCAAAGTCGGCAACGAATCGATGAACCGACATCCGCAGAATGGTGAAACCGCAGCGGCAGTTCAAGCAAGTAACAGTGTTGCTCGCGGAGCCCCAGCGCCGGACATCACCGTGCAGCTGGACGCGACTCGCGTCGGAAGTCGGTCGGTCGCTGTTTCGTCTGTCGAACGAAGGCGTCACTGAAGTATTTCTCGTTCGAAAAACCGGCCTGTTCGGCGATGGCTGCCAGCCCGAGGTCCGTCTCCATCAGAAGCTGTCGCGCACGATCGATCTGAATTCGGAGCAACTCCGCCTTGGGAGTCCGTCCAAGGATCCGCTTGAACCGACGCTCGAAAACGCTCCGTGACATGGCGACGTGACGGACCACAGCGTCGACACGCACTCCGTCACAGGCATGATCACGAATGAAGCGCACAGCTTTCGTGATATCCGGATCGTCGATGGCCAGCATGTCAGACGACCGGCGAGCGACCAGCCTCCTGGGCTCCAGCAGCATTGGTGCTGCTGAGTCTGGTTCGCCAATCATCATGTGATGCAGCCGGGACGCTGCTTCATAACCGACGCGGATTCCGTCCGTGTCGATACTGGTCATCGGCGGGTTGGCCATCAGGCACAGCACCGGATCGTTATCGACGGCGACGATGGCCACCTGGTCGGGTACTAGAACCGACGCCCGTCGGCAGGCATCGACCAGCTGATAACCTCGCGGATCATGGCACGCCATAATGCCGACCGGTTTGGGCAATGACTCGACCCAGCTGGCAAGGTCTGTCTGTTCCTCTTCCCAACTCCGATTTCCGAAGTCCGCCGCGGGAATTCCGGGCGTTCCCGATTCGGAATTCTGACGCAGTTCTTTGCGACGCTGCCTGGACGTGCCAACGGCTTCACCGGTGTAGGTGTCGCACGAAAAACCAGCAGCCTCGACATGTTGCTCGAAGTGTTTTCGTCGCAGATCCAGCGTCCGCATCTGCCCCGCCGGAACACCGCAGAAGGCAAAGTTCACCAGTCCGCGATCCCGGAGGTGGTCAAAGGCCAACCATGTGATCGATTCGTTGTTACCTCCGATGAACGGCAGTTCGAGATCAGGTAAGCGGCCACGCAGGTCGATGGCCGGGAGTCCGGTTGCCAGCACCGCGTCGGCCATAACCTGATCGTCGATCCGAGCCAGGATCCCGTCACCGTCCCAGGTTGACAGCCACTCCGGCGGCGCGGCTCCGAGCCCTTGAGGTTCGAAGTACATCGACCAGGGACCGTGCAGGCGACTGTAGCTGGCGATGCCTTCGATCATTCCTCGTCCCAGCGCGCGGGAAGATTCGATCAGGACGGCAACTCGTAAGAGGCGGCTCATACTGGTGAAAAGTCTGGTAAAGAGTTGGCCATCGCCCCTAAACACGGGTTGAGACGAGGTTCGTGAATTCGTATTGAGATCCTGGGCGTGTGAATCCACCGTTGGTGGCGGCGATGCTGATCATAGTCGGACCATCACTGAAGAGTACCGAAATCTGCTGACGACTACTTTCAGACTTCCAGACTTCAGATCGCGCCCAGTTACAGGGGGAAGTTGGAACACATAGTCCGCGGAGCCGAAGAATCGCTGAGGTCTGGAATATTCTCCATTACCTCTGCGAGTCCTGAGTGAACCTGGCGTTCAAAATCAGCCTGAGTGAACTCCAGTCAGACGATTACCGCTCCTTGCGTTGCGATCGTTGCGGCACAAGAATGGCTTCGATAGTCAGTATGAATCCCGCATGAGGTCCTGAGATGGCTCAAGCAATCGTTGATCCCGCACAACTCCGGCAGTTTGCACAGACGCTGAAGCAATTCAATGAGGGACTACTGGAGCAGTCAACCGCTCTCGCTAACCAGCTGGCAACGGTCAGCAACACGTGGCGGGATCAGGAAAACAAGAAGTTCTGCGAGCAGTTCGAACAGCACATGCGCCTGCTGGCTCGTTTCGTCGAGTCGAATAACGACCACATCCCGTACCTCCTACGCAAAGCGGAACGCATCGAAGAGTATCTTCAGCAGCGGTAATGGTGCTCGCTCCGCCTGCTCGTCACCTGCCCGCATTCCTGTTGATCGATAACGCTCATGTCGACTGCCAATGTCCGTTCCATCGAAGCCGTTCGCGATTTCCGCGTCGCGTTGATGATGTTTCAGCAGAACGTCAGCGACGCGCTGACGTCGATGCAGGAGCAGGTTAACTCGGCCCTGGAGTGGATGGAGAACGATCGCCCGCGACACTGGCACCAGCAGGAACTCAAGGCGTTCGATCAGATTTCCGCGGCAAGAATCGCCCTCGAAGGCGCTCGGATGCGGAAATCGACGGACGACTACCGTCCGTCACTGATCGAGGAGAAGCAGGCACTCAAGGAAGCCAAAGATCGACTCGCGTTCTGCCAGGAAAAGATGCGACTTGTCAAAGCCATGTGTATTAAAGTCCGACATGAAGCGGACGAATTTCGCGGGCGGATGAGCCAGCTCGAACGACTGCTTGAAACAGACCTGCCCAAAATGATCGCGTTACTGGAGCGGATGCTGACTGCTCTGGAATCTTACGCCGAAGTCGATACACGCAAACACGAGGACTGAGAACTTCGATGACAACCGATTCCGTCACTGCCGATGTGTCAAACGCTGACGACAACCCACTCTACCTGGAAGCGATCAACGCCTTTCGCGAAAAGTTCGCACGGACGGCGGAACTCGGCGTGCGAGAACCGTCGGCCATGAGTCTGGCGACGGTCAATGCCAACGGGCAGCCGTCAGTTCGAACCGTCCTGCTCCGCGGCATCGATGCGCGAGGCTTCGTTTTTTTCACGAACTCACATAGCCGTAAAGGCACGCAGATCGCGGGCAACCCTCAAGTCGCCCTCACTTTTTACTGGGATGCGTGGGCCGAGCAGGTCCACGTTGAAGGCCGAGTCGAGATTATTCCGGACGTGGAGTCCGACGAGTACTGGAAGACTCGCCGTCGTCTCAGCCAGATTGGAGCGTGGGCTTCGGACCAGTCCCGTCCACTTGCAGATCGCGGCGAATTCCTGGCAAAGGTTACCGAAATCGAAAAACGTTTCGAAGGTCAGGACGTCCCGAGACCTCCGCACTGGTTCGGTTACCGGGTCGTTCCTCACCGAATCGAACTCTGGTCCGGTCGTGAAGGCCGCCTCCACGAACGTTACGTCTACGAAGATGCTGGCGACTCGTGGACAAAACAAATGCTTTATCCGTAGGTGACCCGGCGAAGCTTATGAGTTCGTCGTAACATATTGCGAGACAATACCTTGCGATTCCGAATGCGAAGCGTTGAGTTCCCGACTTTCTCTTGCCAGCCAGTATTTGTTAAGAACGGAATCAGCGGTGTTCTCGCGATTCTATCGACCGCGGTCCTGGTGTTCGGTACTATCCAAGCCTTCTTTTCCGTAGGAAGCCCCGCCTTTCGAGCTGCTGCAGGGACTGATTTTCCCCTGTTTCCCCTTTCGGCGACCCCTCACCGTACTCTGAACTGGCTACCCGTCTATGGACACCTCGCTGATTCGCAACTTTTCTATCGTGGCTCATATTGACCACGGCAAGAGCACGCTCGCCGATCAGTTTCTACTGCAGACCGGCGCGATCACTCAGCGCCAGTTCAAGGAGCAGATTCTCGACGACCTGGACGTTGAACGCGAACGAGGCATCACGGTTAAAGCTCGAACCGTCGCGATCTACTTCGACTACGAAGGCAAAACGTACGAGCTGAATCTGATCGACACGCCTGGACACGTCGATTTTCACTACGAAGTTTCGCGAAGTCTGGCCGCGTGTGAAGGCGCGCTGCTGCTGGTCGATGCCTTCCAGGGCGTGCAGGCTCAGACGGTCGCGAATACTTACGCAGCCATCGACGCCAACCTCGAAATCGTACCGGTGATCAACAAAATCGACCTGCCGGTTGTGCGTATTGAAGAAGTCATGGAGGAAATTGAGACGATCCTCGGACTGGACGGTCTCAGTTCGATTCTGGTCAGTGCCAAAACCGGCCTCAACGTGAAAGACGTTCTGGAAGCAATCGTCAAACAGGTTCCGGCTCCTTCAGGAAAGCCTGACAACCCCCTGCAGGCGCTGGTGTTTGACAGCAAGTACGACGGCTTTCGCGGAGTTGTCACGTATCTGCGAGTCAAAGAAGGCACGGTCCGCAAAGGTCAGCAAATCAAGTACATGAGGGGTGGTTCTGTTCATGAAGTTCTGGAACTCGGTCAGTTTCGCCCCGACATGAGACCCTGTAATGAACTCGGCCCCGGCCAGGTGGGGTACATGTTGTGTGGCATCAAAGAGCTGAGCATGGTCCACGTCGGCGACACGGTGACCGGCCGATCAAACCCGGCCACAATTCCTCTGCCTGGTTACGCCAAGCCTCAGCAGATGGTGTTCTGCGGCATGTACCCGATCGATGCGACGGACTTCGAAAAACTGCGTGCCGAGTTGCAGAAGATGGCTCTCAACGATGCCAGTTTTTCTTTCCTGCCGGAAACCAGCGACGCGCTGGGCTTCGGATTCCGTTGTGGCTTTCTCGGCATGCTCCACATGGAGATTATCCAGCAACGGCTGGAGAGAGAGGCCGAGATCGATCTGATCCAGACCGCGCCCAACGTCACGTACGAACTCAAACTCACCACTGGCGAAGTCAAGCTGATTGACAATCCGCAGGACGTCCCCGACTCGGGACAGATCGACGAATTTCGGGAGCCGATTGCCAGAGTTACGTTTATCGTCCCGGCAGAGAATATCGGGGTCATTCTTCAGCTCTGCGAAGATCGTCGCGGTATCTACATCGGGACAGAGTATCTCGGTAGTAACCGTGCGCAGGTGACCTACGAGTTGCCACTGGCCGAAGTCATTTACGACATGCACGATCGGCTGAAGAGTGCGACTCGCGGCTACGGCACCATGGATTACGAAGTCATCTGTTATCGCAAGGCCGATCTCGTGAAGATGGACGTTCTTGTTAAAGGGACGAAGGTCGATGCGTTATCCACGATCGTCCATCGGGATAACTCAGAGCGTCGCGGTCGAGCACTCGCCAAGCGACTCAAGCAGGAAATCTCGAAACACCAGTTTGAAATCGCCATCCAGGCGGCCATCGGAATGCGGGTCATCGCCCGCGAGACCATCTCCGCCCTCCGCAAAAATGTTACCGCCAAGTGTTACGGCGGCGACATCTCGCGAAAGAAGAAGCTCTGGGCGAAGCAGAAAGAAGGCAAGAAACGCCTCAAGCAGTTCGGCGAGGTCGAGATCCCGCAGAAGGCCTTCCTCTCGGTTCTCGATTCAGGCAAAGACGAATAGCCGCAGCGGCTCCGCCGTTTTCTTTGAGTTTTCAGCGTTTCGCTCTCCGATTGAACATCCGTCGGACTCATATAGACACGTTTCCGCTCACAGCTTTTAATCCGCAGACGTAATCGGCCTGGAAGGTTCGAGATCTGCCTGCATGGATGCTGGAGCAACTGAGTGGAAACCGTAAGTCGCCTTTTTCCGTTTGTCTGGCCGTACCGACGTAAGGCCGTGCTGTCGATCCTCTGCGCAGTTTTCATTTCGATTCTGTGGGCGGGAAATCTTTCGACAGTGTTACCGATGGTTCGGGTGCTCTTCGAACAACGGAATCTGCATGAATATGTCGATGAGCAGATCGAACAGACTCGCGTTGATATCAATCGTCACAACGAAGATATCGCGCAGATAGAACTCGACGACCTGGAGCTGCGTGCCCGATCACAGCAACGCTTGAGTGACGCGACGCGTCAGCTCGCCCTCCTGACAACCACTCGGAACTATGTGCTGCCGTGGGTTCCCCAGGATCGATTCGACACGATTGCTCTGATATTTGGTTGTTTTCTGATTGCGACATTCCTGAAGGGCGTCTTTGTCTACATACAGGAAGTACTTGTCGGCGACGTCGTCAATCGAGTGATTGTGGATATCCGGAAGAAGTGTTTCCGGCACATACTCTCGCTCGACTATCAGACAATTGCCGCTGCTGGCCCGGCAAATCTGATTTCTCGAATTACGAATGACGTCGAGACTCTGGCGACCGGTCTGCGAACGGTGCTTGTTCGGCTTGTCCGTGAACCTCTGAAAGCAGGCGGTTGCATTGCCTTCGCGTTTGTTCTGAACTGGCGATTGACGCTGCTCTCACTGCTCGTCGTGCCTTGCATCGCCCTCCTGTTCGCCAAGTTCGGGCGAAGCCTCAAACGAGCGTCCAAGGGCACCCTGCAAAGCATGTCCGGGATTTACAAAGGGCTGGCAGAAACGTTCGACTCGCTGAAAATTGTCATTGCCTTCGGAGCTGCTCGGCGACACCGTCGGCAGTTTCACCTGTCCAACAAAGAATACCTCGACAAGTCGATGAAGGTTGTACGTCTCAGTGCCTTAGCCAGACCCACAACAGAGCTGATGGGTGCCATTGCTGTGCTCTGCGCCGTCATCCCTGGCACCTATCTCGTTCTGCGTAGCACCGACGAAATCTGGGGGATCAAGCTTGCTCCTGGAGCAATGGACATCGCGCAACTTTCCGCGCTTTATGCGCTGCTGGCTGGAACGCTGGATTCGGTACGAAAGTTGTCGACCGTCTACGGAGATCTGAAGCGATCCGCCGCGGCGTCTGATCGAATCTTCGAAATACTCCACGAGAAAACGAAGGTTCCCGAGCCCAGAGAACCGCAGATCGTCAGTCGGCACAGCAGCGAAATCCGTTTTGAGAATATCTCCTTCAGTTACTCTCAGGAGCAGGCAGACGGCAATCCCCGCCCACCAGCTTTGCGGAATCTCAGCTTCACCGTTACCGCTGGGGAAGTCGTCGCTGTCATCGGCGAAAACGGATCCGGCAAATCAACACTCCTGAATCTGCTTCCCAGGTTCATGGATCCCGACCAGGGAGCCATCCTGATTGACGGCGTCGACGTGCGACAGATTCGCAGCAGTGACCTGCGTAGTCAGATTGGAATTGTGACTCAGGAGACTCAACTCTTTGACGACACGATTGCCGAAAATATCCGATACAGTAAACCCGACGCGACATGGGAAGAGATTGAAGACGCAGCAAAGAAAGCTCACGTAATTCCGTTCGTCTCGCATCTCCCGGGTGGATTCAGCACTCAAATTGGAGAGAAGGGTCAGAAGCTTTCTGGTGGACAGCGTCAACGAATTGCGCTCGCCCGAGCAATCCTTCGCGATCCATCCATCCTGATTCTTGACGAAGCAACATCAGCACTCGACTCACAGAGCGAACACATCGTGCATAAGGTTCTGAAACAGTTCGTCCGAGGCCGCACCGTGTTTGTCATCACCCACGTGATCAACGACACGTTCCTTGATCTTGTCACGCGAATCGTCGTCATGGACGCAGGTCAAGTCGCGGCCATTGGCACTCACGAAGAGTTACTGCAAACCTGTTCGATCTACCGACGCCTTTACCAATCGAATAGCCATCAACGAGCTGCGTGACCGACTTCTCCTGCCAGATCCGTGTTTGTGTATCGCATTGTCCGTGTTTGAGGAACTCGATCGACGACAAGTGCGTCTCAGTGCGTGGCGTGGTTTCCCGCTGGCGACAAGTCGAATCAAATTCACCCTTGCATTATGACATGACAAACTGTCGCAAGCACAACCAGGCAGTTGAAATCATACCCATTCGCCCTCTTCTCCCCTCCTTACGGTGAAGAGGTGTTGTACTTTTGATGAAGGCAGAATTGCCGTTGATTCCCTTGAGGAATCAACGTTAGTTTTCACCCGTTGCACTCCGATTGGCTAGCCGCAGCTTGTTAACTGTGGCCGGGTTGCAACAGATTGAGTCGACTCACAGCGAGCGACACACGTATTCAGGGAGCAAGCACAGTGGCGAAAAAAGACGCAGATACAGCAGAAACTGTAGAAGACGCCAAGGCTTCAGACAGCGCAACGGCAACCGCCGCAGCACCGACAGCACCTGCGCCAGCAGAAGCTCAGGCGCAGCAGACGTTGATCGTTGATGACTCACACGTCTCCGCTGGCTATGCCAACTTCTGTCGAGTTTCGAGCACACCAGAAGAACTGATTCTGGACCTCGGACTCAACCCGAACCCATACGCGACTGGCGAAGTCAGGGTTCCGGTCACGCAGCGCATCATCATGAACCACTTTACGGCCAAGCGACTGCTGAGCGCCCTGTCGATGGCTCTGCAGCGTCATGAGCAGGCTTTTGGTGTTCTGGAAACTGACGTTCGTCGTCGAGTACGCCGCCAGGCCTAGTAAAACTGCAACGGGCAGTCATCTGAAAAATTCGGCCGGCCGATCGCTTGATTGGCCAGCCGTTTTTTTTTGCGCGTTGCTTCTGTTTGCTCGGCGGTTTTGGAGCTTCACCAGTGCTACAAAAAACGCCACGACCCTACTCTGAGTCGCGGCGTTTTAGATTACTTCATCAGTTGCATTAACGATATTGCTGGAACGAAGCCCGCATACCGATCTCTGCCAGGCAGCAACGAAATGGTTTTAGACCATGTCCTTCAAAGCCTTAAGCGGAGTGACTTTGACTGCCTTCGAAGCAGGCTTTGCCGGAATATCGCGATATTCCTGGACAAGCGGAACCCAGACATGCTTACGGGCAGGCTTGGCTGGCTTATCCTTGACGACGATCTTGCAGAGGCCTGGAATCGTAAAAGATCCAGGACCTTTCCTGCCGACGGATTCGCTGATCAGACCCGTAAGTCCATCAAGAACTGCCTGTACGTCCTTCTTCGCAACGCCACTTGATTCAGCGAGGCTGTTGAGAATCTGGCTCTTTGTGAGTGCTTTCGCCGCTGTCGTTGCCGCTTTCTTTACCATCTGAGGCATCCTTTCAAAGATGTAGCCGGGTGGAAGCTGGAATACGCTGGTTTTCGTTTCTCGACGAAACCTGCAGAACGGCCGCAGCTGAAATGCAGGTTGTATTGCGAGTCCGGTGCCGTTTAGACAACGCGGATCGAGCGGGGATTATTAAGGTGTCGCCTCTCGTAAAGTCAACTAATATGCCCGAAAACATTGAAAAACAGCATTATTCGCTGTTTTTCCTGTCTGAATGGCGGCCAGACCTCATTCCTGTACGGCAAAACAACCTCGTCACCCGTCGATGAAACGGACGGGATTTGGCCCGATATCAGGCCCGATTTCATTCGTAATCGATCGGGCAACCAACCGGCTTCGTCTCCTCAACGTCGATCGGCTTTCCTGCCAGGACCGCGTCTATCGCGTCCTCAAGGAACTCTCGCTCGACTTTTTCCCGGTACATGCTGTCGTCGATGCTGCCCATGTAAGCGATGCGTCGTTTACTGTCGAGCAGGAAGATACTCGGTGTCCATAGAGCGCCATAACTCCGGCCGATTTCCTGAGTCGTGTCCTGAAGATAGGCGAACGGATATTTCAGCTCGGTCGATCGTTTCTTCATCGATTCAAAGTTGTCAGCTTCGTAACGGCTCACGCTGATCGCCACTGTTTCCACGCCCTTTTTGCGACTCTCCATAGCCAGCTTGATCAACCGCTGCTCGTAGGCCTGAGCAACCGGACAATGGTTGCACGTGAAGACGACGACAACAGCCTTGGCTTTCTTCAAATCGTCGAGGCTGTGAGTCTTCCCATCGACGCCTCGCAGGTTTCGCCATACTGGCCCCGAATCTCCGATGTTCACCACTCGGTTGAACTTCGCCGCTTCAACGTCGATCAACCCGACAGTCAACCACAGCAAAGCGGCTGACGCGAAAACAACAAACCTGAAGCGTTGACTGATCATCTACTTCGTCTCCTTCGAGTCCATCTCTTAACGTTCTGGTTCGCGCTCTCACATGTCGCTGGTCGCGGCGGCGAGTCGTTCGAGAATCCCCTTCGCGCGGCCACTGTCGATTGCTTCCGCGGCAAGTTTCGCAGCCGCAAGTGTTCCATCTGCCTGGCCGGCGACCACGAGTGACGCAGCAGCGTTGGCGACCACAATGTCTCGCGACGGTCCCGGCTCTCCATCAAGGACCTGACGAATACGATCGGCGCTTTCAGTCGAACCATTAACGACTAACTCGTCAACACGGCACTCGGAAAGCCCGAAGTCACTGGCCGTCCACGAGCGTTCGACAACGCCGTCGCGCGAGACATCGAACACAGCTGTCTGCCCCCATAGACTGACTTCGTCGAGTTCGTCGTTTCCGCAAACGATCAGTGCCCGGCTGCAACCGAGTTGAAACAACGACATCGCCAGCTTTTCCGCAAAGTGTTTGCGATTGGCACCAAGCAACTGAAACTCGGCTCCCGCTGGATTTGTCAGCGGTCCGAGCAAATTAAAGATCGTGCGGAATCCCAGCGATTTACGAACGGGAACGACGTTTCTCATGGCGGAGTGCAGTAGCGGTGCAAAACAGAATCCGATACCAACTTCGTCGATGCATCGTCCGACCTGCTCGGGTGAAAGTTGCAGGTTGATTCCAAGAGCCTCCAGAACGTCTGCCGAACCGCTTGAACTCGACACACTGCGGTTGCCGTGTTTGGCGACGGGAACTCCGGCAGCGGCTGCCACGAACGCAGTTGCGGTGCTGATGTTGAAGGTGTGCAACCGGTCGCCACCCGTCCCACACGTGTCGAGCAATCCTTGAGACCGGCACTTAATTCGAGTCACTCGCTGCCTCATGACCGCTGCCGCCCCGGCGATCTCTTCAACATCTTCTCCTCGAACAGCGAGTGCCGTCAGTAAGGCGGCAATGTCAATCTCCCCGCATTCACCGTCCATGATTGCAGCAAACGCAGCCTCAGTGGCGGGACGAGGGATCGTCTGTCCGTCAAGAATACAGTTGAGTGCCTCGCGGATGGATTCGTGCATTGCGTCGCCTGATCATTCAGAAAAAGTTACTCTGGAGAGATGTTGCAGCATTCGTCAGAGCAGGTTCCGCCTGCTTTAGGAAATCACTGTTCGGGCCAGTATTCCGCTTCGAGCGATGTCCGTCGAGTGTGCGAACGCTGGACGAAAAAAGTCTGCGGCTCTAGCGTTTCGTCACCGACATGTGCGCCGAGCGGACCTCGCCGCAAGTATTGATGCGCCGCTCACTGATAACCAGCAGACCAGTCAACTTTCGGGAGCTTCACAATGTCTCTGAATCGACGTCAGTTTCTGAAACAAAGCATTCCTGGAGCCGCCGCGGTTGGTGTCTCGAATTCCGTTGCGAACTATCTTTCGCAGCCAGACATCGCTGGCCGTTTCTCGATGCCCGGCTTGTATGCTGCCGACTCACCACCAAAGAAAGCGTCGAAGTACATCGACGTTCATACTCACATCGGCACCACCTGGAACGGTAACAAAGAGTTGACTGTCGACGGACTGTTGCGTTGGATGGACGAGCACGATATCGAGAGGTCGGTCCTGCTTCCGCTGACGTCTCCAGAGTCGTCCAGTTTTCTGCTGCTTACAGAACCGGCTTTGGTGGCGGCAAAAGCTCACCCGGATCGCTTTACTGCATTCTGTTCGATCGACCCTCGGACGTCGCTGCGTGGTGGTCGCAAGGGGTTTCTCGATGTCATCGGTCGGTATGTCGAACAGGGAGCACGCGGTTTCGGCGAGCACAAAGTCGGGCTCGATTTCGACGATCCGTTGATGATGCAGATTTATGACGTCTGTGAGGAGCTGCAGATTCCGCTGCTCTTTCACATGGATAATGAGCGAGGAAAGGATCAACCAGGGCTGCCTCGATTGGAACACGCACTGGCGACGTTTCCGAAACTGAACTTTCTCGGCCACGGTCCCGGTTGGTGGGCATCGATTTCCGGCGGTCTGACACAAGCCGAGCTGATGAGCTATCCCAAAGATAAAGTCCGTCCCGGAGGCGCGATCGATCGACTGATGGAAGCCTATCCGAATCTCTACGGCGATCTTTCCGCCGGTTCCGGAGCCAACTCGATCAGCCGCGACCGCGACTTCGGTCGCGAGTTCATGATTCGCCGACAGGACCGGCTGATGTTTGGAACGGATTACCTGCAGCCGGGACAGGCCGTTCCGCAGTTCGAACTGTTTGACAGTCTCGATCTGCCCGCAGCCGTCGCCACTAAAGTTTTCCGAGGCAACGCCGAACGAGTTCTGAAACTCAACTCATAAGAGATCATCAGAGAAAAGCCGCTTGACGCTTATTGGCCGCGTTTGTCCATTGAGGGATGCATTTCGTCCTCTGTGCAAACGACCTAACTCTGGTACGTAACCATGAGGGCCAACGCGCCCTGACCGTTTTGCCATCAGACGGGTCAGACGCGTGCGTTGAGGCTTGTCACCTTTCCGCGGGTGGTGAGTTTTCACAGGGCGTGTGTCGGAGCTGGATCGGCATTCTGTCTCTTCGGTCTCAATAAGAACCGAGTAGGGAATCGCTTCCTGACTTCTGCTGCCGACGCGCATCAGCGATCTGCATTGATCGCGTGCAGTCGTCTAATCAGTCGCAAATTCAGCACGACCACCCCAACGCGAAACTGAACCACCGATGTCCATGCCGGATAGTGACGAACGACGAACACCTGAAAAAATGTAGATGTTGCCGTGGCACAAATGGTGAAAATGCAAAAAAAACAGAAGTCGTAACCCGTTAATTAATAATGCGTTGCGAGTGATTGTGTACTGATGGGCACTTCTCGGACGTGACGTTCAATTATGACTAATAGGTATAATAGGAACTGTAGGGACGGTTGTTCGTCCCCTGTTCAATCCTGACCAATTGCAATCTTCGTTTCAATTGCGGGCCAGGGAGAACCAGGCACAAGAACACTTCAATTTTTACTCAGGGAGCACTGCAGATGTTGTTTTCAAAAAAGAGCTTTCGTCAGTTGTTCGCAAGTCGCCCAACTCGTCGCGCCGCTGCCTGGTCGGTCCCGGCCCAGCTTGAAATTCTTCCAGAAAGAATCCTTTTGAGTGCGGCCACGATCCAGGAGATCAGTGTAATGGCTGAGCCATGGGCAACGATGGTCGGTGGGACGATCAATTCCCCTGACGGAAATTACGATGGTCTCTATGTCTCATTTGGCGGCGTGTTCTCGGGGTCTGACGTCTCTATTGGTGGAACGGGTTCATTTGTCACGATGTTCAGCCCAAATCTTTCCGGGGTTGGAACGGTCACGCTGTTCGATGCTAACGGAGTTCAGCTCGATCAGTACGTGACGAGCGTGTAAAGGCCGGCAGGCTTCGGAACTTTGCCGTCATATCCAACATTTCATGTGAAAGATTTCCGATGATTTCTTCTGATATCCGCGTTGAGTTCGAACGTTTTCGAAACGCTGGTCTCAATGGGGACGACATGGCCGCCTCGCGTCTTGAATCACGTTTTGGCGATGGTTTGACTCGCTTCGTCCGTCGTATCGTTCGTGCAGGCCGAGGCACTGGCGCGCTGGCTGAATTTATTCTGAATGAGGCAAGCATCATTCGTGAACAACTCGGCCTGGAGCGTGATGAGCTTGTGGCAGAACTGAACTGCCGTCTGTGCGCCGTGATCACTGGTCGCGGCTTCGCCGGGC
>JABMPE010000059.1 GCA_013203845.1 Rhodopirellula sp.
GTAGCACGCGTTGTCGTAAATGAATTGGCGGACTTCGTTGCGACCGTAGTCGGGCCGGTTATCGCCCCACGGAGTCTTCCTGCGCCAGTCGTTATAGAAATAGATGCCGCCGCCATCGTTCTCGCTCCAGCCGTCAAATTGCCACAGGCCGAGATCGCCGGGACCGAAGTGGTTATAAACGACGTCCAAAACCACGCCGATCTTAGCCTGATGAGCGGCTTTGACGAACTCCTTGAAGGCTTTGGGGCCGCCGTAGGAGCTTTCGACCGCGAAGCAATATGCCGGGTTATAACCCCAGGAGATATCACCTGCGAACTCAGCCGTCGGCATCACTTCGATGACATTGACGCCCAGTCGCTGCAGGTGATCGAACTTCTCGACCGCCATCGCATAGGTTCCGTGTCCGCCTCCCAACGGATCGTTGAACGTGCCGATGTGCATCTCGTACAGCACCAACTCGGGCCACGGTGGCAGCTGATACTGATCGTCGCCCCAATCAAAATGCGGATCATGGACAAGGCCGTTGCCGACGGAGTTTGTCACCTCGCGAGCGTAGGGATCGATGCGAGAGAGTTTCTGCTCGCCCTGGCAAAGCAGGTAGCGGTACTCGTCGCCGATCTTCGCCTCGGGGATTTCGGCGTACCATATGTCGTTATCGCCCGGCTGCATGGGATGCGACTCGGCCCAGTTGTTAAACGAGCCTATGACAAACACTCGATCCGCATGCGGTGCCCAGACGCGAAACGCCACGCCAGCCTCACAGGCAGTGGCTCCCATACCAGTTTTCACATTAAGAACTTGTTCATTCATTGGTTCGGCGACAGCCTATAACTAGTGAACACATGAAAGATTATTTCAGATGGCGAGTTTCGTTTGGTGTTGTTCTTCGAATTCGTCAGGAGTCTTGTAATCGAGCGTCTGAAGAATTCTCCTTGAGATGTAGAAGGTTTCGATGTACGGGAAGACGCTGAGTCTGACCAGGCCCGGCTAAATGTCGATGCATTCGAGCACAATCGCATTCAATTCAGTTGACATTGGATGTTTCCTTGGAACTTGTTTGGCTTCCGCTGGAAAACGCGACCGTACTTGCGGGTTGGCCGTGTGGCGTGAGTGCGATTTCCACGGTTGGCAATTTTGCTGAACGAACAGACGCTGCGGAGAAACGGACAGCAGCGGGCCGGGTACCGCCTCAGCGTGCGAATGAACCGGCGTGGGAACCGGATTCGGGAGATTGGTTTGTCTTCCATCGCGTGCTGAGCTTGTGTGCTGCAGTGAGCGCTGGCGGGGACACAAACTTCGCCCATCGTGTCGATCTCGATTCGGAACTCAGTCACAGGTTGCCTCTCGGTCTCATTCGTACGAAATGAAACTGCGTCGTCTGCGTCCATTCAACTACTGCGTCAACAGGACTTCTACCTCAGCTTTGACAGGCTCCTCATCAACAACGTCTGACGCCGCTGGACGAACGACGGCAAGTGAAACCTTCCTGTCCCCGTTGGACTGTTCCAGCGAAGCCTTCAACTGCCGAACATAACTCTCCAGCAATTCGCGGGCATCGGCGACGTCAATCCAGCGTGCATCATGACTGATGGTGAGGCTCAGCTTACCGCCGTAATTCGAGGCCACAAACGCCACATGCGTCAGTGGATGAAGTGGCAGAATGGCTTCGATGCTTTCGAGAATGACGCCACCAGACACCATTCGTCGATCGCGCCCCAGCAAGGCAGAACCGACGCAAAGCACGCCAAGGTTGGACAGCACGGCGGAAGCCTGGCAACGCACTCGCTGCATGCGAGCGTGGAGCCGACCGGGAAACATTCCCAGCAGCTTCAATGCCGGAACGAAGGCGAGCGATTCGCGCAAACGCTGCGTCTGAGTGGTTTGCACATGCAGATTGGCGAGCAGCTGAACCGGGTCCGCGAGTTGATTCGGTTCCCGGTCCAGGAACGACAAGCTGACCACGTTGGCGGCTGGCATACGGTGATCGACGGGCCGCCTGAGATTGATCGGCACGCAAACACGGATGTTCCGACTGCGATGATCGGGCGAATGCCGTCGGTTCCATCGATCCAGAATCAGGAACAGATCTCGCAGAAGCAGATCGTTCAGGCTCGCACCCAGCCGCCGGGCGGTGACGCGAAGTTGTTTTGTGTCTGCGGTGTCAAACGTCAGCGTCTGAAATCCCGGGAATTGATCCTCGCAGATGTTATCCGAAGGCAAGGCACTCGGAGTGGCGAGCGGAACTGGGGAATTCTTGAAGTATCGAGAGATTCGGTAGATCCCGTGCCAGGCCATCTTGATAAGTCGCCCGCATGTGGAGCACGACAAGTCACGATCCTGCAACAGTCGCCGATCGATCCTGGCCTCCTCCGCTGATATCGAGGCCGATGTGTGCAGCAGATGGTAGGCCGTCAATAAGGTTCGGATGAAACTCGACGCTCCAAGTCCATCACAGCAACTGTGATGAATCTGAAGAATCAGCGTCGTGTTGTCTTCGGACTCGCGAAGCCAGAGGCGAAGCCCGGTCTCGGATTTCAAATCCATCCACCGTCCTGCGGAGAAACGGAACGGAATCTCGGCATTGTTCCAGTTAATCACCGGTGGTGGGGAAGTGGACTCGATCCAGGCAATACGAGACGTGGCCTCTGTGACAGACCCCTGAATCCGGGAATTCAGCAAGGGATGCAGTTTCAAAGCCTCCTTCAAAGCGGCAGTCAACTGCGGGCGGTCGAATCGTCCCTGAAACTTCAACTGAACGAAGAAGCTCATGGGGTAATCAGGGCAATCATCCGCCAGCATGAAATGCTCAAACGGAGCCAACGGCATAGGAATGATCGACATGGCTTCTACTCCTGGAATCTGTCTGACAGTGAATCGTCGTAGCGACGAGGTTCTGCTTCCCGCGGGTTCGTCAAGTGTTTGAAATCGCCGCCAACCCACGGCGAAGAACAACGCCGCAAAACTCAAGAGCATCTCGCAGCAGCCGATGACCACAGCAACGTTGAGGTGTTCTCGAACCAGAAGCTGGTCGTAAACGATCAAGGCCCACGCATGGGGAGTGATCAGTCCGATCTGTTTCAAAAGTTGCGATTGCTGAGTCGCGCAAAAAAAAGCCGACGTGTCCAAATCCCCTGAGGGTTTTGAGCACGTCGGCTTACTCGTTAGCTGGCCTCCCGGTATGGCCGGGTTGCCTTTCAATGAGTCATCCGAAATTAAATTCTGTCATCCATCAGAGTCGGCATCCAGAGCGACACAGACTCCGTGAGGTGTACATCATAGCCACTCAGACCGGAAAACGCATCACTTCTCACTTCGTTTCTGGAGTTCTGCGTGAAACTGCAGTTTCTGAAGTAACGATTGACCGCGACCGGGCCGATCGGAAATCAATCGTCGCGGCGACTAAGAATCGCTTGGAGTCTTTGGCTGGAATCGGACGGTCACTTTCGGCACACGCCCGTCAGGCCACTTGGCGCCAGGAGGCAAAACGAGGTTGCGATCCAACGAGCTGCCCGCAACGACTGACGAGGGTTCAATCGGCTCTGTGTTGATTTCATTCAGCGACGCTCGCATGCTCTCGGGCACCAGGACACGAACGATGGATGGTTCGCTGGTTGCGACAAGTTCACGAGCAACTCCTGTGGTCGCGGCGAAGACGGGCCGCACGGGTAAGTCAACGCTCACCAGTCGCTCGGTTCTTACCTGGACCTGGGATGGATCAAGGTGCTCCAGCGAAAGCCCGGTCGGCACATTGAAATGTTCCTTGGTGAGTGGGATATCCGCACTGCCGCGCGCGCTGCTCAGATCGATCGATGCCTTCAAGTCCGCTGGGTTGAGCCTGGCAAAAGCACGGTCTGAGCCGCTCAAGGTCACTTGAGCCACGGATGGGAATGTATCGCGCACAACCCAGCTATCGGGCACATTGCGGAGTTCGATCGGTACATCATGAAACGTACGTCGAATCGTCTCGGCATCGTACGCAAAGAGAAACCACAGGCCGCAGGCCATCGCCGCCGCCAGTAACTTCAATCCCAGGTTGGCAGTGAGCCAGTTGCGCCGGGCCAGTTCCGTTGGCGTTTGTACTCGCCGCCCGTAGAAGCCATCCAGTTTGTGTTTCAGTTCGCCCACGGTTTCAATGGCATAGAGTCGAGACTCTTCCGCGACCGAGAACGTTCCTCGTTCTTCCGAAACAACGATGACTAGCGCATCGCAACACTCTGCCAGACCGAGTGCCGCGGTATGGCGAGTCCCGGAACACCCCACTTCCGAAAGGTTCGTTGACAGTGGCAAATGAACGCCCAGCTTTTCGATCACGTCACCGTCAATCAGTACGGCTCCATCGTGGCCCTGCGTCGCCGGATGAAAAATACTGTGCAACAGCGGAATGCTGATGCGTCCGCCAACCGGGACGCCTCCGCGAACGTGTGGTTCAATCGGCTGACGTCCCTGCATCACAAGTAGCGCGCCGATCTTTTCTTTCGCCAACAGGCTGACTGCTTCCAGCAACGTGTCGATGGTTTCACTCGACGCCCTCGATCGGTCAGCGAATCCCCCTGTGGAAAGTTGTTCGAAGCCTCGCCGGATATCCTGTTGAAAAACAACAATCAGGGCCAGCAGGATCACCGTCAGGCCAATCCGAAACGCGGAAAGCGTCAAGTACATATCTAATACATGGGCGCTGACGTAAAGAGTGGCAATCAACAGCAGACAGAGTGCTGCCGCCCGGGACGCCCTGCGGCGCAGCCATCGCAGCGCCGAGTAGACGAGTGCGGTGACGACACACACATCCAACATGTCGGCGATTCGAACGTGTTCGAGGAGATCGTTGATATGAGTCAACTTAGTTCAGCGTTACGGTGATTCATCTCTGTCTCCCGTTTTGAGATTGTGACAGCCTGTAACGGCAGAGTGCTTCGGACCAGCCCGGAAATAACTTCCCGAATGCATTGAGAGGGCGATGTTTGTCATTCCCGCGCAGGCGGGAAGCCAGTTCTCCCTGGTCTGCTGGTTTCCCGCCTGCGCGGGAATGACCTGGTTGGAATATCGGGAAGTTATTCTGGAACTGAGTGGTTACTGGAATCGTGGCGTTGCGGCCAGGGAAAACATCACGACTTCTTCGCCGGTCACGGTGCTGATGTCATGGTGCATGCTCAGCGTCTTGACGCCGGTGGCTTCGTGGATCAGCGATTCCAGCATCGGGCGTCCCAACTCCAGCAGTTGCTTGCGGGTTTGCTTGATGAGGTCTCGCCCTGTTTCCGGCGACGACGATTTGCCGAGTTGTCGTTCGGCGAGAGTCAAGGCACCGCGAATGCGAATCAGCAACAGGTCTTTGAGGAAGTGGACGTGAAGCTGTTCGGACCGCCATCCCAGATACTCGTCTTGAAAGCGAATCGTCCCGTCACAAATGGCCGCTTCGCACTCGACCTGAGTCAGAGCTTTTGAGGGACGCTCGCTCCTCAATCGTCGCGCTTCCACCATCGTCAACCGTCGCGTTTCCACCATCGGAATTCGTTACTCTGCGGCGAGGCTCACGCGATCTCTTGGTTTTCCTCGTGATTGATTCCCACGCGCCGCCATCGGAACGACACTCGCCAGGATGGCTTCAATATCGGTCAGGGCCGCGGGTTTAACAATGATCGAATCGCACCCGGCCTTCCTGGCCAGTGTCTTGTGTCCTTCGTCTTTCAGGCCGGTGATGGCCACGATCTTCGTGCCTGCGAAGGCCGGTATCTGGCGTAATTGTATGACGAGATCGCAACCGTTCATGTCGGGCATGAGCAAATCGACAAGTATCAGATCGGGACGAAACGCGGTCGCCACGCCGAGTGCCTGCGCCCCGCCGTAAGTCACATGCACCTGGTTGCCGAGTGCTTCCACGAGCAGCCCCAGGGCGTCCGCACCATCACGGTTGTCATCCACGATCAGAACGCGAAGAGTCTTCTCTGTCGTCAACATTGTGCTGAGTCCTTTCGCCAGTCTTATGAGCGACACGGCGCTAACTTAAGGGTAAGTCTCGAAATAACTCCGCGATTTCCAACCACGTCATTCCCGCGCAGAGTCCTGGTCTCGCGAAAGCGGGGCCGGGAAACCAGTAGACCGAGGAGATCTGGTTTCCCGCCTGCGCGGGAATGACGGTAATCGCCGCTCTCACCACATTCGGGAAGTTATTTCAGTCGCGATCGTGACCGCCGTTCTTTCATGGTTAATGTCGATTCGCGTCGCCGTCGGCTGGCGCCGTTCTTCTCACAGGGACTTTTGCCAGGATCTGCTGTAACTGCGATAAACGTGCGGGTTTCACCAGATGGTGATCGAATCCCGCCTGCAGAGAACTCTGTCGATCTGAATCCTGCCCATAACCTGTCAAGGCGACCAGCACGACGTTCTCGAAATCGGGCTTCTGCCGGATTCGCTTGGCGACTTCATAGCCGTTGAGACCAGGCAAGCCGATGTCCAGCAACATCACGTCGGGTCGAAAATCGAGGGCCACCTGCACTGCCGTCGGACCGTCGTGAGCCGACCGAACATCATGTCCCACTGCTTTCAGCAGCATTGTGAAACTCTGAACCGTATCGGCGTTGTCATCCACCACCAGCACTTTCAAGGATCGTGTGGCGGGCTGGTCGGACTCGGTGACCGGCGACGCTGGCAGTGGCGAGTCCGTCGGCGGCACCGGCAGACGGACCACAAACTCGCTCCCTTCGCCCACAACACTGGAAACCTCGACGGTGCCTTTGTGTAATTCCGTGAGCCGTTGCACCAGAGCCAGTCCAATCCCCAATCCGCCTTCCGAGCGGTCCAGAGATCGTTCCGCCTGCGTGAACAGCTCGAAAATGTTAGGAAGTAGTGACGGGCTGATCCCGACGCCGGTATCCCGCACGCGCAACACACACTCATTGCCTTCTTTCTGGACGGTCAGCCAGACGTGACCACCTTCCGCGGTGTACTTGGCCGCGTTGCTGAGCAGGTTCACCACGACCTGTTCCAGCCGCGACGCGTCGGCGTGCAGCCAGATCGGTTCCGTCGGCAGTGACACCGTGAGTTCCTGCCGGCGCTGTTCGATCAGCGGGCGAACCGTCTCCACCGCACATTCGCTGATGTTGCCGATGGCGACCCGATCCTGGCGGAGCTGAACGGTACCCGAAGTCAGGCGGGAAACTTCGAGCAGGTCATCCACGAGATGTTGAAGTTGTTTCAGTTGACGTTCGATGATGCCGCGGGCCTGCTGCTGAATCTGGTTTTCGCTTGCCCGCTGGAGACCGAGCAACTGCACGGCGTTGGCGATGGGAGCCAGGGGACTTCGTAATTCGTGACTGAGCATCGCCAGAAACTCGTCCTTGCGGCGGTGCATGTCCGACAACTCGACCGCCTGCCGCCGCTGCAGCATTTCCAGACGGCTGCGATCGCTGATATCTCGGATGTTGCACTGGGCGACACGCCGGTGTTCCCACTGATAGATGTTGCTGACGAACTCGACTTCGACCGGCTGATCGCTTTGGGAATTGAGCGGCAGGTGGTCGTAGCGGATATCGCCCTTCAGGAGCAGTTCCCGTAACGCGGCGTCGTTCGCTGCTTTGTCGTGAAACAGCCCGATCTCCCACAGTTCCTTGCCGATGAATTCGGCCGTTGAGTAGCCCGACAGTTCGGTCATGAACGGATTCGCTTCGAGGATTCTGCCGGTATCGGCGTCGAGGATCAGGACGCCGTCTTTGGCTGTTTCGAAGAGCTGGTGGTAAAGGGTTTCCGAGGCTTGCAGCTTCTCTTCCAACTGTTTGCGCTCGGTGATGTCCTCGATGGCCAGCAGGATTCGTTCTGTCTTTCGCAGTGGGTTCTGGATGGTACGTGCGTTGAGCAGCATGGTGCGTCGGCCCAACTGATTGAATTCAAGTTCGACCTGGAATTCGTCGATGCTGGTCCTCTCCAGCAGGATTTTTTCCAGCAATTCGCGCAGGCGCGGGATGTCCCATTGCTGGTTGCCCAGGTCGTAGATGAACTTGCCAACCGTCTCGGCAGGCTCGACATGGAACACGTGGTAGAAGGCGCGATTGGCGCTTTCGACGCGCAGATCGCTATTGAGTACCAGCAGGGGGTCGCGCACGGTGGCGACAATGTTCTCGGCGTAATCGCGGGCGGCGGCGACCTCTTGCTCGCTTTGCTTGAGTTGGTCGATTTCCAGCAGCAGCAGCACCGCGCCGTCCACATTCTCGTCGCTGGTCGTGTAGGGGCGCGCGCGCAACGAGTGCCAGCGCCCGGCCTGGTCCAGGACTTCGCGCTCCTGCTCGCTTGCCGACGACATGACTTGGTCACAGAACGACTCCAGGTCGAGTGGAGTTCTGGAGTCGTCAGCGAGCACGAGGTTGTGCCGGATGTGACCGATCGGCCGCCCCACGTCGGCGGCCAGCAGTGCGAACTGCTTCTCCGCCTGCGAACTGTAACGTCGGATGGTCAGGTCGCGTCCGAGCAGCAGCACGATCAGCCTTGTCGAGTTCTGGAAGTTCATCAGATCGTTGTTGAGAACGTTCAGTTCGATGTTCCGATGGGACATCTCGTCGTTGACGGTCGTCAATTCTTCGTTGGTCGACTCCAGCTCTTCCTTGGAGGTTTCCAGTTCCTCGTTGAGGCTTTGCAGCTCTTCGTTGGCCGATTGAATTTCCTCGCTGGCGGCCTGGAGTTCCTCGCTGGCCTGCTCGTGCTGTTCCTCTCGGGTCTGGAGATACTCGCGCATTTCAGCGAGTTCCGTTTCAAGTTCGGCGATGCGGCTGGCTTCGTCCTCTTTGCTGAGCGACTGTCGGGCCGGCTGTTCGGGCAACGTCGCGCGGCCGGTCTGTTCGGCATCCAGAAACAGAATCAGGAAGCAGATTTCAGACAGGTTCTTGAGCGGGATGACCTCCAGGCGGACGGCGCGGGTCTGGCCGTCATGTTTGATCCGCACGTTTTCCCGACACGTGGTCTTGTTCTCTTTTCTGGCGGCGTCGATCGCGGTGCGTAACGGCAGCATCAGGCCCTCTCGCGCCATCTTCAGCACATCGAAGCTGGCCTTGCCCACCGGCGGTTCGAGGAACGCGCCGGTCGAACCGCGAAATTGCAGTACCTGCAGGTCGGTGTTGATGAGCACTCCCGGGGGCGCGAACTGGTTGATCGTGATGCGGTCGGCTTCGCGCTGAGCGATCTGCTCGTCAGTCGTAAATCCGCCTGTCAGTTGCGGTTGCCCCACGGATAGCGCCGAGGCTCTGTGCCCCGTTGAAGACCACTCGCCGCGGACTCGGTTAGTCGGTATGTGGAACGCCGGGGTGGGTGCCGCCTTCCGGGAATAGATCTTGTATTTCCTGTCCACCGGCTCAAACAGTTCGGTGAAGCCGCCAACCGATTCCGACGTGCCCAGGAACAGCATCCCGTCCGGCTTGAGCGCGTAATGAAACGTGGGGATCGCTCTTTTTTGCAGACTCGGCCCCACGTAGATCAGCAGGTTGCGGCAGCTGATGAGGTCCATCCGCGAGAAAGGCGGATCGCCGAAGAGGTTCTGCCTCGCAAACACGACCATCTCGCGCAACGACTTGCTGACGCGGTAGCCTCCCTCTTGTTCGACGAAGAACCGTCGCAGTCGTTCGGGATTGACGTCGTCCGCGATACTTTTGGGGTAGTGTCCGAAGCGGGCCTTTTCCAGCGACTTTTCATTAAGGTCCGTAGCAAACACCTGGATGTTACGTCCGCGAGGCGACTTCTCCGCCGCCTCCATGAAGGCAATGGCGATGGAATACGCCTCCTGCCCGGTGGAACAACCGGGCACCCAGACGCGGATCGGTTCGTTGCCCGGCTGCTTGAGGATGCTGGGCAGAACCTCGCGCTGCAGGGTTTCAAACGCCTCCGGGTTGCGGAAGAAACTCGTCACACTGATGAGCAGGTCGGAGCACAGCGCATCGAGTTCTTTGACGTTGCCTTTAAGAAACGAGGCGTAGTCATCCAGCGAGTTCTGCTGACTGATGACCAGCCGCCGAGCAATGCGCCGCTGAATCGTGCCGGGTTTATAAAGCGAGAAATCCACGCCGGAATGAGTACGCAGTAGCGACAGGGCTTTGACATAATCGTCCTCACCGCCATCCGGCGAAGCATACCCAATGTCCGCTGTTGCCCCCGTACGATCCTCGGTCGCGCGAGCCGAGAATTCGAGCGGTTTTCCGGCAACGTACGGATGCTTCGCAATCCGCACGAGCTCTTCGGCGATTTCCTGCGGCGAAAGAACGAGGTCCACGCATCCCGCCGCGACGGCGCTGCGTGGCATCGAGTCGTACTTCGCCGAATCATCCTGTGCGAAGGTGATCCCAGCCTCGGCCTTGATCGCTTCCAGTCCCAGTGTGCCATCGCTGGCTGTCCCCGACAGCACGACGCCAATGGCTCGCTCGCCGTGGTCAGCCGCCAGCGATTCAAAGAAAGAATCGATCGGCCGATGCGGCGTGCGCGTCTTCGACCGCGGCTGAAGTTTCAGAAAGCCCTCGGCGATGCTCAGGTCTGTGTCGGGCGGAATGATGTAGACGCAGTTGGGCTGGACTTGCAGGTTATCGGTGACAGCGCAAACCGGCAGCGCCGTGGTGCGCGAAAGAATATCCGTCAGCGCGCTTTCGTGCTCCGGATCGAGATGCTGGACCAGCACGAACCCCATGCCGGTGTCCAGCGGTAGCGCGTTGAGCAACTGCGTGAACGCCTCCAACCCGCCCGCCGACGCGCCGATGCCAACGATCGGGAACGACGCGTCAAGGTTTCGCTCATCGCGAGCAACCGCAGCATCTTCCGTGAGTGCCGGAGTTTCCACCGGTGCTTTAGATTGAGTCGCCTGCTTCTTCTTCATGAAAGCTTCAAGCCTCTTGAAAGTGTGCGCGAACGAGGGCCACGATCTGCGGATTCGTCATCTTGTCCGCCGTCTCCAGTTCAACGACGTGCGCCGGGAACTTTTTGCTCTTAAGACGCTTCTGAAATTCGCCCTTCGCTTCACCAGGGCCAATGATCAGAACCGAGTCCACACCATGCAGAGACGTGAGCACCGAGTCATAGAACGAGTTGAGTTCGTTCATGAATTTATGCTCTTGCGTACTCTCGGGCACGAAGCCCTCGCGACGGTCCGGCTGCTTCGAGCCTGGACCACCAGCCGACGCAAACGGTCTGTCAGCGTCTGAATCAATCCGTCGAATTTCTTCTCCGTCGTCCGTCATCTGAACGACAACTGCCTTGCTATGGTCAATCCACACACCTGCTTTGCGTTTCATTTCTTTGCCTTTCGTCAGGATCACCTGACCTGTGGTTGCTTCTCGATTCATAGGATTCTGTGCAATCGCCAGTGTTCTACAGTTGTTGCTGTAACTTTCCACTTGCGGTTTTGTGGGTGTTCGCTGGTTCCCCCAACTTCACTGCAGATTACTGACGACGCCACGCGGATGAGACAGGGTAGGCCAAACGGCGGACACGGTTGATTCCTCCCATGGGGCGATGCGCGGCGAGCGCATGCCACACATTGAACGCGAGGCGCTGATAGTGATCCTGCTGTAGCAGTAATGTGATGTCCTGGCGCGGGAGTACGAGTTGGGCAACCGTCTGATACGGGGATTCGCTTTCCGGCCACTCGATGGTGACATCTTCGATGGGCATCGTTTCTTCGGACGTGCGCAGTTGCACCTGGAAGTCAAACAACACCTGCTCCGCTCGTAGTGTCTCTTCGAGCGCCAGTCGCAGCGCGTCGCCGTCGGATCCCAATTTCCTGACGAGATCCAGGTACGAGTCAGCGTGATCCCCCACAGGCTGCACGCGGTATTTGACCACGTATTTTCCAAAGCGAAACGGGGACGTGCTGAAGTAGGTGTTGCTCGCCAGATGCGCGGGAAGCTTTCCCGCTATTTCGGCGACAGCAAACATCTCGCGCCAATGCCAGTGAAGTGGATTCCAATCGCCCCCGGTTAGCGCTCCACGCGCCGTCGCAACCGGACTGTCGTCCGCATCCACGAGCACTCGCTCGAAGCGCAGGAAGTCTTTCGCGTTTCGGGCGAAAAACACGGGGTGATTGATCATCAGGAAATCCTGCGTCGGGCCGCTCTGCTCGTCGGTCGACAACATGTCTCCTTTCATTCCCAGGACCTTGATCGCCATGCCGCGGCCGTCTGGAATCGCATCCGCGTTCGACTGGCTGGCCGCATTGGAGAACCGCACCACGGTCTGATAGACACCCTCGTGCTCAAAAAGTCCCTGCGCAAGTTCGTCTGGCAAGTTCGGTAGAACCCGGAATTCCCCTTGCGCGTAGCCATGCGCTTTGACGTGGACGTCCGCACGAAACTCGCCACTGCTGGCATGGCTCCGCGATAGAAGCAACTTCATTGCTTGAACCACCCGCTCGATATCTTTCGCCTCGTCTGCCGGAATCGTCTCGACGTCGTCCGTGTACGGCAGGGGCTGGTTGGCATTAGTCATCGTATGTTGCCTGAAAGTGTTAAGCGAAATTGCCAATTTGACACGGTGTGATCAAAGCACCAATCGTTTCCGACAGGATCGTCAGCGCGGGAGCTACATTCTTTCGATGACAGCCACCAGGGAGTGACCGATCAATATTTGATTAAATGAGCAATAAAAATCTCCCGGTCACCTGCTTGGTTCTTCATTTCGTTGCCTTTCGTCAGGATTACCTGACTTGTGCTTTGTTTAGAAATCAGCCCCGAAATAACTTCCGTAATATCAGCCGCCGGACGCTAGCCCACCCGGTTTCTTTCAGTAGCTATGAACCGGACGCTAGAGGCCGTTAAAAACGTTACAGGTAGGCCGGATCAAGCGCAGCGCCGCTCCGGCAATGCCAGTTTGTTCGCGAAATCGTTGATGCCGGAACATCGTCGCTGCGCTCCTCGGTCCGGCCTACTCATTAGTGACGCTGTTCCTTACTGAGTTGTAATGATTCTGTTCCGTGTTCACGTTCGTTCCAGTCAGCTGAGTGCAAGAACGCGGTAAGTCGATTGCGCGATCATTCGTTCTTCGTCGGTGCAAATTACGCGCACACTCACTCGGCTCGTGTCTGTGGAAATCACGCCTCCATTCGTTGTATTTCGCGACTCATTGAGTTCGATGCCGAGGAAGTTCAGCCCGTCACAGATCCGCGTGCGGACGAGTGGCGCGTTCTCACCAATGCCTCCGGCGAAGACGAGCGTGTCCAGGCCACCCAGCGCGGCGGCGAAGGAACCAATCCACTTTTTCGCCTGATAGCAGAACAGCGCCACCGCTTCCACCGCTCGCACGTCGTCAGCTTCGTGCGAGAGCAGATCCCGCATATCGGAACTGGTCTCCGAAACGCCGAGCAGCCCGGACTCGTGGTTCACCATTTCGTGAAATTGAGTGACGGTCATTTGCTCGGTGCGCGCCAGGTAGCTGACCAGTCCCGGGTCCAGATCACCCGAGCGGGTACTCATGGGCAATCCTGCCGTCGGCGTGAACGCCATGCTGGTGTCAATGCTTTTGCCATCACGCACGGCGGCCAGACTCGCCCCGTTTCCGAGATGTGCAAGGATCACGCGGCCCTTGGTTGCCGCCGGGTCGCCGAGACGTGCGAGTTCTTCCACCAGATACGCATAAGACAATCCGTGAAAACCGTAGCGCTGAACTCCTTTGGCGTCGAAACGCCTTGGAATCGGAAGCAGTTTGGCGACACGCGGCATGGTGCGATGAAACGCCGTATCAAAGCAGGCCACCTGGGGCAGCTTCGGATGACGCCTGGCGAACGTCTCAATCAGTTCGATTTCACCGGGGAGATGTTGCGGATCGCACGGGACGATCCGATGCAGTTCCTCCAGTAATTCCTGAGTGACCAACTCGGGCTGGGTGTGGTTCATCCCATGCACCACGCGGTGTCCAACGCCTGCGACCGAATTGAACCCGGCATGCTGTTCGAGCCAGTCCATCAGGAAACTCACTGCCGACTTGTAAGTGGAAACAGCGAGGCTGACGCTGTCCGGTGGATTCCCGTCTGGTTCATGGAACGTCAGCTGCGTGCCGCTCAGTCCAATACGATCAATCATTCCGGACAGGCGGCGATCCAGCGGTTCTCCAGATTCGTACAGCGCGAACCGGATACTCGACGAGCCACCATTGATCGTCAGAATACGAGGCCCATATGGTTTCACAGATTGCTCACCACTGGATCCCAATGGCGAAGGTGAGTCGGCCCGACCGTCCGCTGGCTCGGCACTTTCCGGGAGCGCATTCTGCTGATCGCGAGAGTGAGTCTGATTCATCGTTGCCACAGGATTTGAGCAAATTCGCGCGAACCCGCTGCGCAGGATCGCTGAGGCAGCAATCTCGCCGTGTGGTCATCCGCTTTACGTTTCGCAGGTACTGACAGCGTCTCGGCGTCGGAAGCGATCGAAGACAGCGACCGCCCGGTAGTGATCGGGGCCAGAAGGTCAGCAGTTACGTCCATGTTTCTACGCATCATTTAACCAGCGCTCCTGATCGATTCGCTCCTCGATGTAATGCACTCCAGCAGCTCATTCCACGACTTGACGAACGATTTCGCCCCTTCGTCCTGGAGTCGGGTGGCGAGGGCATCCGTATCGATGCCCGCTTTGTTGAAACTGACCAGCACTTCGTCGCACAAGCGGGCATGCACGGGCAACATCTGGTCGACCTCCCCATGATCGGCGAAGGCATTCAGCGTGGCCTCGGGGATCGTGTTGACCGTAAAAGGTGACGCGAGAGCTTGAACATAAAGGGTGTCTGAGGCTGCGGGATCCTTGGTCCCGGTGCTGGCCCACAGCAATCGCTGATGGCGAGCTCCAGCGTTGAAAATTCGCTGCCACGGTGCCGAATCCGCCAGCGACCGGTACGTTTCGTAAGCCTGTCCCGCCACCGCGATTCCCAGTTGATTGCGCAGCGCTTCCGGTGCATCGTCCTTCACCGCGACGTCCCAACGACTGATAAAC
>JABMPE010000557.1 GCA_013203845.1 Rhodopirellula sp.
CCCTGGAACCGCCTGAGCTGCCTGATCTGATAACGAATCCCCCGGACGATCCGCCCGATGAGCCTCCGGAACTGCCGCCGCTGGAGCCTCCGGAAGAACCTCCACTGGAGCCCCCCAGTACACCAAACAGATTGATTGCATAACTCGGCGTCGTGTCCAGTCCGACGATCGCCACAGCAACGGTCGCTGCTGTGGCGAGTTTTCTTGTGTTGAACCAGATCATGCTGACGATACTCCCCTCGAACTATTCCTCTGAATCGATAGACAGGCTCGCTGGAACGCGAATCATGAATTCACTCTGCGCACGCCGAGCCTGTATGAATCTCTTCCCAAACCTAGCATGAGGCCGGTTGATCGCCGGTGGTTGCTTGAATGTTCGTTTTGTTTTCTCACGGACAAAATGCCACAGGATGCGATTCCCGGCAGAGCACGTCTCACGTGACATGCCTGCACGAAGCGTTCAAGCCGAACGAACCGAACGCTGATTCTCACCCTGGAAATGTTCCGGGGTGAGTCAGCCCCCTGCCGTTGTTCACTCCGCGGCTACGTTGCCATACTCTGTGGAAAATGTCGCCGGCTTTTTTGCCGGCCCACTTCGGAACACGTGGAGACAGCATGGTTTTTCTGATCGCTGCGTGTTTTGGCTCTGCATTGCTTGTATCGATTGTGTCGACGCGGATTGTCCGCCAGCTGGCCCCGAGACTGGGACTGATCGATCAGCCAGCCGCTCGCAAGGTTCATGTCACGCCGACGCCGCTCGGTGGTGGCATTGGAATCTGGTTGGGCGTCGTTGTTCCGCTTGCTGTCGCTCATCTCGTCGTGTGGCGGATCACTCAGCAGGAACAGCCGCCAAAGTGGTTGCCAGAGGAATTCCGACCGCATCTGGACGGCATGTTGAACCAGGCAGGCCAATTGTGGGAGATCATTGCTGGCGGAACCGTTCTTTCAGTGATGGGTCTGATCGACGACCGTAAAAACCTGCCGTGGCAACCGCGTCTCGTGATTCAGATTCTGGTGGCGTGCGCGCTGGCTGCCAGCGGAGTTCGAGCAACAGTCTTTGCTCCCTGGCCGTGGCTTGGATTTGTGATCGCCGTCGGCTGGATGCTGGTGCTGATTAACTCGATCAACTTCCTGGACAACATGGACGGGCTTACCGGCGGAATCGGTTTGATCGCCGCACTGATGTTTGCAGTCATCATGCTCACTGCACTCAGCGAGCCTCGCTGGTTTGTCGCCGCCGTCTTACTGATTCTGGCGGGCTCGCTGACTGGATTCCTCTGGTGGAACTGGTCGCCAGCCAGCATTTTCATGGGCGACACAGGCAGCTACTTCGTGGGCCTGATGCTGGCTTCCATGACAATCGTCGGAACGTTTTATGAAGAGTCGCCGACGATCGGGCGTCACGTGATGCTGGCACCGCTGTGTGTGCTGGCGGTACCGCTGTACGACTTCACCAGCGTCATGCTGATTCGACTGCGGGAAGGGCGAAGTCCCTTCAGCCCGGACAAAAGCCACTTTTCGCATCGCCTGGTGGAACTGGGACTGCAGCCTGGAAACGCCGTGCTGACCGTTCACCTGGCAACGTTGACGACCGGTATCGGAGGACTGCTCCTCTACAAGGTGCCGGACTGGTCGTCCGCCGTGATCGTGCTCGGACTCATCGCGTGCGTACTGTTGATCGTCGCAATTCTGGAAACCGCTGGACGAGCCAAACGCGAAGAAAAGCCGTGATGAGCATCCTCTGCTTTTGAGAATGCTCATCAGTGGTTGTAGATCACGAAGCCATGTTGTCGAACACTGATTCGTCGAAACTCAGATGGCAACCGTTTCAGCGACGACTGATTCAATGACCGTTGGCCGGGCGTGAGTCAGCAGGAAGTCATTGATTCGCACTTCCCCATTGGTCGGCTCAAGGAACGATTCAAACAGTTGAACAATGACGCCCTGAAAACGGTCGCGGCACACTGAATAGAAGTTGTGCTTTCCGTCGCGGCGAACCTGCAGGATTCCCGCCTGCTTGAGCAACGCCAGGTGGTGGCTTACCGCTGGCTGACTCTGATCCAGACGCTGGCAGAACTCCGTGACGTTGAGTTCTGATTCCTTCAGCAGGTAGAAAATGATGCGGAGTCGGTTGGCGTCCGACAGCATTTTGCAGAGGTGCGCCAATTCAGTACGAAACTCTTCGGACGACTCCTGGTCGAAGTCGCTGATCTCTGAAGTGGTATCTGCGTGATCGAGCGTGGCAATCATGACTCGCTCCGTTAAGGCTGAGTTCTGGTCGATTGCTGCCGCAGGTTCTGAACGAAAGTTGCAGCCTCGGCAGCGACGGGGCGGACCTTAACCATCGCATCAAAATGCAGACAGGCGTTTTATCGTTATTATTTCCTTGTTTTGCGTCACCGGCAAATTGCGAAGCCAAAGAAAACTGCGGAAATTCAATCATCACCGCGGGCGTTCGCCCCACGGGCACCCAGTCCAGAAGCCATTGGGGTGAAGAACGACGAGCGGCCAGCAACCAAGATTCATCGATCGAGATCGTCCGGTTTGATCGTTCCGTCATGCAGCGCTGACGCAATGAGGACACCGTCGAGTCCTGCAGATCGAAGCGTCTGGAGATCCGTCGCCGATCGTACGCCGCCGCCCGTAATGAGTTTCAGTTTCGGAGCGAACTCTCTGAGCGACTGACAGATATCCAAAGTGGTTGGACCGGACGCGATGCCGACTGCTGCCAGGTCGAGGACGATCAATTCCCGCACACCGGACTCGATAACGGCACAGCCGATTTCGATGGGGTCGTCGCTCAGCACATCGACAAGCTTTGACAGGGAGCGTCGTGCCTTGAGATCCAGACTGAAAATCACTCGATCCGAACCTACTTTCTGCAGCATCATTTCGAGCGTCGCCAGTGATCGCCAGGATTCCAGACCAGCGATCACCTTCGTCGCTCCGGCCATTAACGTTGCTTCGGCATCGAACACGTTTCGCAGACCGGGGTCGATCAACAGATCGAACCCGTCGTCTTTCAACTCCTGGTAAATTCGAAAGTTCGGCTGCGCTCGAAGAATGGCATCCAGATCGGCGACGTAAAGAGTCGACAGCCCGAATGTGTTGCGGAATGCGTTTGCCACAGCCAGCGGTTCAGCGGATTGTGTTATGCAGCTTTTGACTGGCTGATACTTCTCTCGCTGCCCCGCGACTCCGCGGACAACGGTCGCATCCAGCAGGTCGATGACAGGAATCACTCTCATGGAAGTCTTCCGAACGTAACGGCGCCAATAAACAAAAAACTAAGAGTGGACTACTTCCACGATTTGAGATAAGACGTCAACTCTCGCTCAGGTTTCGGCCAGACTCTGTGAAGCCGATCACTGAGCGGTCCCGGTGGATCGTGTGCTTCAATATCCGCCAGGTATCCGGCGAGAATTGCACGAGCTTCGTCCGGTCCGTGCAGCAGGAAATGTACCCAGGCCCAGGACTCTCGATAGTTGACGGTCGTCATTGCAGACAAATTCTGAATTCTCTCAAGCTGTGTGAGATTCGGGTGCCAGGCGAGAATCAGCCGTGCGTCGAGCTTCGCTCGTCGGAGATGTGGATTTCCCGACGCGCGATGTTCGCGAGCCACCTCAAAGTATTCGGCGAGCCCTTCGTCCAGCCACAGCGGAATAAACGGCAACGACGAATGCAGAATCGCATGCGTTGTTTCGTGCCGCAGATCAGTCAGCACGTCTTCATGAAGATAAACGTAAACGCTTCCGTGAGTCTCGGCCTCAACAAAGAGTGCGCGACGGCCTCGTCCTTCCTGAGCACGTTGAGCCACAAATTTCTGATAGTTCTGTTGAGACTGAAAGACGTTGATGACGATCGGTTTATTATTGGACCGGATGTTCAACGAAGAGGTGATACCCCGTTCAAGACTCGGCAGTAACAGCACGAATTCACTGATTGCCTGCGACTGGCGGATCGGGACTTCTGATCGAACCTCAAATCGTCCGACAGTCTGATAATCAGCCCACTCGTCTGCGGCTCGTCCGGTCGTAGCCAGTCCAACGAACGTCAGAATCGTCGCTGAGACAAAGATGAGTCGGGAAGTTTTCATCACCGAGACGTTCAGCGGACCGCGCACAAAAAAACGACCACCTGCAGCGTGTAAACGGCAACAGGTGGTCGAATTCGTATTTTCCGGCAACGTATCTGAAGTCTCCGACTGAACAACAGGGCCGACGCAGGACATTGCCAATGCTGGAAACATCAGACGCGTGACTTAAATCACGCCGCCGTGTGTTCTGTACGGCGTCGCGAGATCGGGCAACTCAAGTCCCCAGACTCGTTCCCAGATGCCGTTAATATGCCGATAACCTTCCGACACGTAGATGAGCTGTCGTGTCCGGACATCTGCAGATGACGAGTAAATCGGAACCACGCAACCGATTTGAACGGCGCAGAGGGCGGTCAGAATTGTCGTGAGGACGATCTTCCGCATGGAAACTCCTCCATGAGTCGGCGGCGGCGTCAGGCAGTTGCGAATCCTTCGCAACCATTCAGACATCTCACAGGCCATGTCCCGATGGCGAGTTACTATCGGGTAATGGTGGAGTGGCTGATCCAGACGGGCTGGGTTGATTTAACTGAGGTGAATTCTGTTGGTCAGAAAATGGCTGAGACGCAGCAGTTCCCGAGGAAAACGATGAAGTTGAAGTCGAGGCCGATGATGTTGCAGCATTCTGAGCGGCGGCAACCGCCGCACGCTTTTCAGCTTCCTGCTGTTCCAGAAGGCGGACTCGTTCCTCCATCTCTTTGCCAGGCTTGAACGTCACAACGTATTTTTCGGCAACATCCACGCGCTCGCCCGTTCTCGGATTGCGGGCCTTGCGAGCCGCTCGCTTCTTCACTTCGAACACGCCGAAGTTACGAAGTTCAATCCGATGCTCGCGCACAAGTGTGTCGATGATTGCATCGAAGGTCTGTTGAACGATTTCCTTCGTCTTCAGTTGGGTCATCCCAATCTGTTCGGAAATCGCCTTCACAATATCTTTTTTCGTCACAACTGAGTCTCCGCCCAGCGGTGCCGCAGGACATCCCATCCGAATCGGATACGAGCCGGAACTGTAAACCAGAATTGAACTTAGTGTCAACTTTGGTCTACTGAATCAGCTCTGGCTGGTCGCCATTGCGAGCCTTCCAGAATGTCCTGAAGTCACTATCGGCATTACCACCATGATGAATTCAGAAGAATCGTCACAATCCGCAAAGTTTACGCGAATTCCAGTCTCCGCCGCTCTAATCAACCAAAACGCCACGTTCATGACCTGGAATCCAGCGTCGCCGGTGAAACCGGGTACGTGAATAAGGTTCGCGGCCAGATTTCAAGATCACTCAGCTTCAACGCCGGAGTTGAGTGGCTGCACGTCGCTGTCACTTTGCCATGGATTACGGAAGTTGTTTACAGGAAACGACTACCGTCTGTCGACTCTCTCCGCCCGAATGACACAAAATTTTCCAGGACAATCTACAGCCGGTACAAATCAGGTTACGTGGCGTCGATCATGTCGTCGCCGTTGTAATGTTCGTAGAACAGCCGACCGATCTCTTCGCTGATTCTCGCGAGGTACTCAAGCTGAAACTGAGCGCGGCTGACATCGCTGGAGTCTCGCGGCGCCGCCAGCGGATATCGCGAGATTAATTCTTTGCTGTAGGTCTGCTCGCCCTCGCCAAATTCATCAAGCTCGTAAACACTGACGATACCTTCCGAACGTCCTCGGTAGAGTTCGTGGCTGTTTTCTTCATAGAGCGTGAAGCTGGTCAGGTCGACGTAAACAACGTGCGTTGCTCCGACCGCCTTGCCGATTTCGTCCGGCTCGTCCCAGTCAGGGTTCTCGTCAATCCACTGCTGCACGAGGTCCGGAGTGATGACTTTGACCTTGTGGTTGTGCAGTCGGCGAGCGACAGCCACAGCAATGTCTCGATCGACGTGGGCAAAGTTGTACAGAACTTCTTTCGGAGCAAAGCAGGCCACTGCCACGACAATGCCGGAATTCGTCAACGACTCGCTGGTCATCGCGTCGTAGTCAGGCTCGATCGATGGCGGACCGCCGATCAGATACCCCAGCAGCACGATATAGTTACATCCGCTGGTTGCACCGATCAGAGCAATCAGCAGGCAGGTTTTCAGTATCCGTTTCATATTCGTATCGCACCTTTTCCGGACCTGGTTCTTTGAGCCTGCTGGCCGAAATACGGTGCCGGCTCCAAGGAACAAGGTCGCAGATGTGTCTGTTGAGCAGTCGTTTGCCGCCGTGTTGCTAGAATTCGTCCGATGTCTGGTAGTCGTGGAACTGCCGGGCGATCTGCCGAGTCAGCGTGTCTATGAACTGTCGTTGGAAAGCGTGTTCAGACATCTCGTGGATGGATACTGGTCGAAACCTGGGATGATCGAGGGAAAATCCGCTGCGGAAGGCTTCGTATGCGGTTCGCTGGCCGCCGATCATCGTGGTTTCGTGGACGCGGATCGTGCCTTGCGCGTGTCCCTTCATCATGTCGCGGCTGTTCTCTTCGAAAAATCGAACCGTCTGAATGTCCACAACCGCGATGTAATTGGCATCAAAGTCGCGGGCCAGATCTCTGACGTCATCAAACTCGCCGCCGTTGTTGTCGAGCCAGCGGGAAACTTCGTCCGGTGAGATTACCTTGACGCCTTTCTGCTTCAGTCGCCGCAGAAGTCCGTCGGTCAGGTCGTATTCAAAGGTGGGGGCTTCGTTGAGAATCAAACGAGGGCTGCGGCAAACGACCAGCAACGACTTTTCGCCATCGGTCAGGTCGACACCGGTTTGTGTTTTAAATGAAGCCGCCACTTTCGGGTCGCCGAGCAGCATTTTTCCGGCCATGACAAACAAAGAACAACCTCCGACGCTGAGCGGAATCAGCGCGGCGGCCAGCAAAAGCAACGTTTTGCGCAGCCACGCGGTGGAATTGAACGGCGAAGCGTTCATAAACAGGTTGCTCGATGTGGAAGTGAGTGAAGAAATCGGCGGGACAGAAACCGGCGCGGCACCGGAGTCTCACTTGAGAATCTGCAGACAGAACTGTCGATCGGAAGGGCAGGACTGAGCTGGCAGTCCAGAAGGGGCGGGTTTGATATCCGTATCCCGAAATCGCCGCAAGATGAGTTGCCGCTGGGGATTTCGACGCAACCTGACAAACGGCAACGGTTCGGATCAGTCCGTGGCTGGTTCGTCGCCGACGTTCAGGCCGATCATCCGCATCAGCTCCAGAGCGTTGCTTTTCCGGACGACACCTGGTCGCATTCGATAATCGAAGTACATCGTTCCGTCGATGAGATGGTCTTCGAAGTGCAGGTTGACGGCACGACCTTTGAATGATTGGACGATGTCAGTCAGTGCCAGATCATGCGTCGTCACAATGCCGACCGCGTTGTCCTCAACCAGTTGTCGGATAATGCCTTCGGCTCCGACGCGGCGGTCGTGCGAGTTTGTGCCCTGCAGAATTTCGTCGAGCAGAAACAACAGCGGCGGCGACTGGCCAGCCCGCTCGACAACCGACTTGATCCGGGAAATCACCGAGTAAAACAACGAGGCGCCTTGCTGCAGTGAATCGTTCACCCGCATCGCTGAGCCGATGACAAACGGCGAAATTCGCAGCTGTTTCGCGCGGACAGGTGCACCGCACAAAGCCAGTACCGCGTTAATTCCAACGGTACGAAGCAGCGTACTTTTTCCGGACATGTTCGAGCCGCTGATCATGAGCAACCGCTGCTGACCGTCGATTCGAATGTCATTTCGAATGCACTTTTCAGCTTGAATCAGAGGATGCCCCAGATCCTGCGCGTCATAGATCGGTCCTTCAGATTCCTCAAGCACCTCGGGAAACGGGTCACCTGGATGCTCGAACGTGTACCGGGCCAGCGAACTGAGCGCTTCGATCTGGCCGACCGCATCGAGCCATTCGGGAATGTGCGGACCAATCCGCTCCCGCCACATTTCGACTCGATGCACCACATGAACCGGCACTCCCAGCAGGAAGGCGATCGGCCCGAAGAACTGATTCTGCAGACAGTTATTGAGCGTCTGAATCACGTTTCGCAGTCGTCGAATCTGCCACGAGGGCGGGTGCCCTTCCGTCTGCAGACTGCCGCTCAGGTTGCTTAGCGTTGGTGTTGAGAATTTCTGCTGCTCGATCAGTTCCAGCACCTGGCTGAGAATCGCCAGTCCCGAGCCAGCCTCATCGGCTTCGGTAACGATCTGGCGGACTTCCCGCAGCATTGTCGCAAAAAACAGAATTTCCAGCAGCACGACGATCAGAAACGGAGCCAGACCGTAACCGGTCGACCACGCGATGATCGCCAGAACGGCCAGCACTCCGAGGACACAGGCGATAATCCGTCGCCAAAGCGGCACAGGTCGAGCCTCGGCATTCACCCACTCACGAAGCTGGTTCTGGTCGAGTTCGTCGTGAACTTCGGCGTCGAGCAGCGCGAGCGACTCGTGAAATTCTATGTTTTCCCGGAGTTCCAGAATCGCTTGCTGACGTTCCAGCACCGTTTTCGTGTCGGCTCCGTTCATCAGCCAGTTGGCCAGCGTATCTTCACCGAGCCGAGTGCGAGCTCCACAAATCAGTTCGAACAGTGAAGCCTCGCCGAACAGATCCAGATCTGACGAACAGGGGTGATCCGCGTCTCGATACCGCAGCCCGGAAACACCTGCGCCCTGCCAGCGATCGTCCAGACGGTTCAGACCCTGCTCGTAAAACGCGATGGCCCGTCTGGTGCGCTGGAGTCGCTTGATGGCCCGAGCATGTGCAACGATCAGTGCCACAAAGACTCCGACGGGCACCAACAGCCAGGCAGGGTACAAAGAGCCGTCGACCAGCCAGAACCAGCCCAGCACCAGCGCCACCAGAAACACCAGTCCGCGAGCCGTCGCGAATCTTGCATCTGTTGCTTCAAGCTCCTTCTGATCCGCGAGGTGTCCGGCGCGACGGTCTTCGTAGACCTGCTTCGGGTCGGTATGGTCAGATTGAGCTGTTTCCGTTTTCATATCGCGAGCCGGTCCAGAAATGAGGGCCGGAACTGTATCGGTGTCCGAAAGCTCTGGCAAAGCAGAGCAGAATGGTCACGTTGCGTCGTTTCGACGCTTTCGATTCTACTACCGATTCAGATCAAGATTTCGTGGCGGAAATCATTTTGGAAACGATTCGCGTGACCGTCGCCGACGACATCACGAACTTCCGTTTTCGAAACACTCAAATTCGAACCACAAATTCCAGGCGACTGTTCAGAACCATGCAGACAATTCTAGTAACCGGCGGCGCTGGGTTTCTTGGCAGTCATCTTTGTGAACGACTCCTGGAACGAGGTGACGAGGTCATCTGCGTCGACAATTTCTTCACCGGCAGTAAGCGAAACATCGCTCACCTGGTCAGCAATCCGAGATTCGAGCTGATCCGCCACGACATCGTTCACCCGCTGACGGTGGAAGTTTCGCAGATCTACAACCTGGCCTGTCCGGCTTCGCCTGTTGCCTACCAGTACAACCCGATCAAGACGATCAAAACGTCGAGCGTGGGCGTGGTCAACATGCTCGGCCTGGCGAAACGCTGCCGTGCACGTTTCCTGCAGGCATCAACGTCTGAAGTTTACGGCGACCCTCAGGTTCATCCTCAGACCGAAGACTACTGGGGACATGTCAACCCGCTGGGACCGCGAAGCTGCTACGACGAGGGGAAACGAATTGCCGAATCGCTCTGTGTGAACTACTCGCTCGCCCACGGCGTCGAAACGCGTCTGATTCGAATCTTCAACACGTACGGGCCAAGGATGGACCCGAACGACGGTCGAGTCATCTCCAACTTCATCACGCAGGCGTTGCGGGGTGAACCGCTGACTGTTTACGGAGCAGGGTCACAGACTCGTTCCTTCTGCTACCGCGACGATCTGATCGAAGGAATGATTCGACTCATGAATCATCCGGACAATGACCTCGGCCCGGTCAACGTCGGCAATCCCAACGAGAAGACGATGCTGGAACTTGCCGAAGCCGTTCTTGCCGCAACGGGTTCGGCATCAAAGATTGAACATCGAGAGTTGCCGAAAGACGACCCGACGCGACGTTGCCCGAACATCGATAAAGCAAAAGCGAATCTTGACTGGGAACCAAAGGTCGACCTCGCCACTGGTCTGGAAAGAACAGTGGAGTTCTACCGAGGACTTCTGGCGGAAGAGGCCAGTTAACTACAGGGTTTGAACTTCCAGATCGATCGGTCAAACGGTTGATTCAGACGGAGCTGAGTGATGAGCAGGATTCTGGTAACGGGAGCGGCGGGATTCATCGGTTTTCACCTGACGCAGCGATTGCTGGCTCGTGGAGACGAAGTCGTCGGGCTCGATGATCTGAACGACTATTACCGGGTGCAGCTGAAGCACGATCGCCTGTCGCAACTCGTCGGGCAGGAGAGATTTCGATTCATCAAGATGGACCTGGCGGACCGGGAGCGCATGCCCGCCGTGTTCAAGGACGAGCAGTTCGACGTGGTGATTAATCTCGCCGCGCAGGCTGGCGTGCGATACTCACTCGAAAACCCGCACGCTTATATCGATGCCAACATCGTCGGTTTTACGAATGTGCTGGAAGGTTGCCGACACAACGGTGTGAAGCATCTGGTATATGCATCATCGAGTTCCGTATACGGCGGCAACACGACGATGCCGTTTTCGATTCACCACAACATTGACCATCCCATCAGTCTTTACGCGGCGACCAAAAAAGCCAACGAGCTGATGGCCCATACCTACAGC
>JABMPE010000558.1 GCA_013203845.1 Rhodopirellula sp.
AACAGATGACCGATCCGCTGGAATTCGTCGGCGGTTGCTCGCAGAAACTCGCCACCCCAGACCGTTCCGTCCGATCCAAATCCAGTACCGTCGAACGCCACACCCAGAACTTCACGATCCAGCCAGTCGTTCTGAACCATTCCGGAAACCACATGGGCATGGTGATGCTGTACGGCAATCGTTCTGCAGGCTGTGGCCGAACGTTGAGGCTTATCAGTTGTCTCGGTCAACTGACAAAGGAACTCGCGTGTTGCGCTGTCAGCCCACGTCGTTGAAAAATAATCAGGATGCAGATCATGCACGATGATGTCCGGGACACAGCGATACAGTGACAGCAACGCTCTGGCCTGGTCGTCAAAACGTTGTCGAGCCTGCAGCGTTTCGAGATCGCCAAGATGCGGGCCGAGTATCGCCTGTCTTCCGTTATACAGAGCGATCGCGGATTTCTGATGACCTCCCACGGCCAGCACTTGCGGAACATCGCCGCTGGCTTCCGGCGATCGTACCAACAATGACTCGGCAAACCGTTCCAGGTGTGGCAGAGCCGCCGGAGCAAACCCTCGCGCGTGGCGGATCACAACAGGTGTATCGCCGAGGAATCGCACGACGCTGTCATCAACTGGTCGTGTGATTTCACGATCATGATGTAGCCAGAGATCGGCGATCTGATTCAATGATCGTTCGGCATCAACCGGGCTGACTGCCAACGGATCTCCTTCGACGTTGCCACTGGTCACGATCAGTGGGCGTCCGGCATGTTCCAGCAACAGCCAGTGAAGTGGCGTTGTCGGCAGGAACAGCCCGACTTCAGCCAGACCGGGATGAATGTTGGTGTTGAGCGAACACGTCGCGCGAACTGCAACCAGAACAATCGGTCGTGCCGCACTGGTCAACAGGCTGCGTTCCTGATCGGTAAGAACCGCGATCTGTTCTGCTTCGGCCAGCGACCTGACCATGACGGCCAGCGGCTTGTCACGCCGTCGTTTTCGTTGTCGGAGTCGATCGATCGCTGCTGTATTCGTCGCATCGACAAGGAGTTGATAGCCGCCCAGACCTCGCAAGGCGACGATCTCTCCCTGCAACAGAGCCTGTGCGGTTTCCTGCAGCGCCGCATCCGCTGCCAAATCGAGTCGCTGCCCTTGCCGGCTGAGCCACACGTTCGGGCCACAATTCGGACAGGCATTGGTCTGTGCATGAAAACGCCGGTCCGACGCTGTCGTGTACTCTTTTTCGCAGACAGTACACAGTGGAAACGCTCGCATACTGGTACGACATCGATCGTACGGCATCGACTCAATGACGGAATACCGCGGGCCACAATCCACACAACTGGTGAAAGCGTATCCATATCGACGATTCCCAGCCGTCTCGACTTCGCGGCGACATGTTTCGCACACCGCCTGATCTGGCGGCACGCGGGTTGTCACGGCTCCCTCCGTCTGAGAAGTGATAATCTCGAAACCGCTGGCCCGGAGCGGCTCACGGTCTTCCTGTCTGATTGACACGCCCGATGCCGCAACCGGAGCAGACTCAGTCAGACGACGCCGAAATTCAGTGATAGACGCGTCGCTACCTTCAAGCCAGATCTCAACACCATCAACGGCGTTCCGAACGTGACCGGCCAGACCCAGCTCCATCGCCAGTCGCGCCACTGTCGGTCGCAGTCCGATTCCCTGAACGGGCCCTTGCAGTGTAAGTCGACATGCTGCCACAGCACTCTCAGAGGGACTCATACGTTAATGGTCTCGCCAGCGGTCGCGGCCTGAGCCAGCATCGCGTTCCGCTGCTCTTCGAGAAACCGGCACCACTCGGCGATTCCGGTGCCGGTTAGCGAGCAGACCGACAAGGTCTTGATCTCCGGCTGAATCTGTCGAGCATCGTCGATGGCGGCCTCGGGAGAAAATGGCACATGCTGCAGCAGATCCGTTTTACTGATCACCATTGCCTGGCTGGTGCGGAACATTTTCGGATACTTGCCCGGCTTGTCGTCGCCTTCGGTCACACTCAACAGGCAGACGCGCAGATGCTCGGCCAGGTCGTGCGACGCCGGACACACCAGGTTGCCAACGTTTTCAATAAACAGAAAATCGAACACGGTTGTACCCAGTTTCTCCAGCCCCTGTTTGACGAGTGGAATCTCCAGATGGCACGCGCCGCCTGTCGTCAGTTGCTCGACCGGACAGAAAGGTGCCAGTCGCTGCGCGTCGCGATCAGTGGCCAGGTCGCCCACCAGAACCGCCATTCTCTGCTGTCCAGCCCAATGCTTCGCCGTTGCTTCAAGCAGGCTGGTTTTTCCAGAGCCGGGAGACGAGAGCACATTCACAATCAGCGTTCCGCGACGTGCGTACTCGCAACGCAGTTCATCCGCCTGACGTCGCAGTTCGGCTTTCACGTCGCGATTGACAGAAACGGTTTTTGTGTCGCTGTTCATAGAGTGTCCTGTTATTCGTGGCGTGGCGGCCTTCAGTCAGAGACTGCCACTTTCCTGCGGTACTTTCAGTTCCACATCCAGCAGGCGAAACTCCTCGCCTCCCGTCACCTGGACGCGCGATGATCCACAATGGGAACACGCAAATCGAAAACGCTCGATTTCAAAGTCCGCGGCGCAGTCTCGACACCTGGCCGACAGAGGAACTTCCTCGACGATCAGATTCGCGCCGCGGCACTCCGTTGATTCCACCAGATCCGCAAACGCAAGCTCGACCAGCACGCGTTCGACGCCGGATAATGGTCCCATTTCAACGCGAATGGTGACGACCGCTTCCGCTTCATGTTCGAACAGCAGTTCGCCCACCTGACGCAGCAGTGACCGGACGAGTGATGCTTCATGCATGACGAACCGGCTCCCGTGTCAGGCGGTCGTGCTGGCGATCAAGTTCCTCCAACACCAGTTCCGCGATTCCAGTCAGTTGTTCGAGCAATTGCGGCTGCGCATCCGTAAACGCATCGAACCGCGACGCTTCGATTCCGAAGACAACCACAACCGGCGGTAATCGGTTCAGCCGCTCAGCCAGTTGCAGTACCTGCGGCAAACCGAACGCATGACTGCCCGCCGACCGCAGTGACGACACTTCCAGCGTCGGCCATTCCCAGCGGTGCAGTGACGAATTCTTTTTGACGTCGTCGTTTTCCAGACAACTTCCGCCGTAACGCTGACACGCATCACAGACAATCAGCCGGTCGACACCGTCCAGCCAGTCCAACAGCTGACTCGGAGTCGACGCCTGCCGCACGTCGACATTCGCCGCAGTCACTGGCCGCAGTGATTCCGCCACCAGCCAGCCGATCTGGTCGTCACCGTGCCGACTGCCGATGCCGACCAGCAGTGTTCGTCGACTGATCATGACGACTCTCCGCGATCGACTGTCAACTTCAGGAAATGCGTCGAGCAGCTGATGCAGGGATCGTAACAACGCACCAGCCGTTCGCAGTCCCGCGCCGTCTGATCGTCATCCTGTCCGAGTACACTCGGTAACCAGTCGCGCAGGTCGGCTTCAATCTGCTGTTGATTCTGCGATGTTGGCGGGACGATTTTGGCGAACGTGACCAGTCCGTTGTCATCGACTTCGTAACGATGGTAGATCAGGCCGCGCGGTGCTTCGGTGGCCGCACATCCGGAACCCGCATGATGTTCGTAAGCGATCCGCGGCGGAGCAAACGGCTGATAGTCACGAATGATCTCGATGGCCTCTTCGTACGCATGAACCAGCTCAAGTGCCCGCGCGACGATCGCCTGAAACGGATTTCCACACGGCCAGTCGATACCGACTTCGTCCACGAGTTTCCGGGCTCGCGGCTTCAGCCGGTCGAGGTTCAGATTCACGCGAGCCAGCGGCCCCACGTGGTAGCTCGCGTGCTCACCAGCGCCGTTATTATTAATGCGACCGCTGTGCAGCGCCGTGGAATGTTCGACATGAAATTCCTCGAAGTGAGCTTCGTATTCGGTCACGGGAATCGGCGGGCGATTCGTTGACGCGACGTGTCCTTCGTTCATCGCGTACTCGTCGGGATGCTGCAGTGCGACCATGTCGTACG
>JABMPE010000559.1 GCA_013203845.1 Rhodopirellula sp.
CTTCATTCCTATCCAATTCCGAAGTCGGCTGCGATCTTCTTCACCTGCTTCGCCGCTTCATTTCGGGACAAATGCCGAGTCTCTCGCAGAAAGTTGATACCCTTCTCTCGTTGGCCCGTTCTCACCATCCCGTAAAGCTGCATCTCCCACCTGGAATCGACGCCGGAAGCGGCAGCGGGTAACCATTCCACTCGAACGTTGCCTTCGGGAATACCACAGGTGAGGATTCGTCGTTGGTCGTCCGGGTAGTGAGTCTTTTTATATTGGACGAGTTCGTCAATCATGGCATCGATGTCGTTCGACTTGAACTCGCTCCACATTTCGGGATTCTCGGCTTCGATCATTTCCCAAGCCGAGCGGTAGCCTTCTCGGGCATACCCAAGGCCCACCGTTTCGTTCCATGCGAAATTGGCAAACATCAGTGCGACATGGGCAGCTTCAGAGGAATGGACAGCGTCGGGATGTCGCAGCAGTCGCTCCGACATTTCCATGATTATCTCGGACATCTTCTTGGTTTGGTGAGTCATAGCAGCTCTTTGCTCTCGACTAATGTCTTGCGTTCATTGAGCATCATCTTGCTTGACATCTAACAGTGCAAGAAGCAGCGGGCAGTCATCGGAAGACGACTCGCCCTGCCGATAGCAGGCCAGTTCGGACGCAGATTATCGGCGGCGATGAACAGAACATTGAGACGTTCAGCGGCAGTCGCCATTTTGAACGAGGCCAACATCAACAAAACGCAAAGTCGCATCATCATGATTCGTCTTTCGTAAAGCGTGCTCCACATTCTCCGATATTCTATCGAGCGACAAAATGCCCCGGTAGAATTGCGTCATTCCTGAAACCAGATCATCGCCCATTTCATCCCCTGGTCAGAACACCAAGCCAACGGAGTAGCGCCATGAGACAAATCACGGCAATCACGCTTCTGCTGTCCGTCGCACTCGGCAATGCAGTTTCTGCACAAAACAACAACCGACAGAACGAGCAGCGGCAACGGCCTGTTCCCTTCCAGCCGTTTTTCACACTACCGGGAATCGAATTTTCAAAGGAACAGCAGCCGAAGGTCGAGGAGATTCGCAAGGAGTTCGTCCCCAGGCTCACTGAGAACCAAGGCAAGTGGGATGGCGTCATCACGGAGGAACAGCAGCAGGCCCGCAGAGACGCATTTCAGAAGGCACGGGATGATGGGAAACGAGGACGAGAGTTGCAGGAGTTGGTCAACACAGCGATCAAATTCTCGGACGAACAGAAGAAGCAACGAGCTACCATTCAAGAGGAAAGGAACAAACTGCTCGGACAGATTCGCACGCAACTGACGGCGCTGTTGACTGACGAACAGAGAGCAAAGGCCGGGCAGCGAGAGCGGGTTCAGAACCAGATTTCCCCAACCCATGCCAATGTGAAGTACGGTCCCCATGAGAGAAATGTCATGGATGTCTGGTTGGCAAAGTCTGACAAGCCGACGCCTGTTCTGGTTTCCATTCACGGCGGCGGATTCCGTGGCGGCAACAAAAGTGTCAGTGGCGGCGTTCTGAAGGCATGTCTTGAATCCGGCATTTCCGTCGTGGCGATTACCTACCGCCTCTCCAACGAAGCCATTGCCCCGGCTCAGTTCCTTGATTCGGCACGAGCAGTTCAATTCATTCGCCACAACGCCAAAGAATGGAATCTCGATCCCACCAGTATTGCGGCGACGGGAGGCTCAGCCGGTGCGGGAATTTCGCTGTGGCTGGGATTTCATGAAGACTTGGCTGATCCCGACAACGACGATCCCATTTTGCGACAGTCAACTCGCCTCACCTGCCTGGCGGTTTACAACGGACAGACCTCGTATGATCCCCGCTTCATCCGTGACCTGTTCCCCGACACGACGACCTACAAAGAATCGGCTTTGGCTCAGTTGTTTGGCGTCGATCTGAATAAGCTGGACGATCTCCCGGAGGAGAAATATCGGCTGTTCGAGGAAGTTTCGGCACTGCCCCACCTGACGAAAGATGACGCTCCTGCGGCGCTCTTTTATGCGAGCAAGTTGGATACGCCGATCACCAGTCAGGGAATCGGCATCCATCATCCGAAGTTCGGCAAGGCACTCAAGGAAAAGATGGACGAACTGGACATCGAGTGCGAAGTCCACACCGGGATTCCTCGCAACGATGAATGGACGAAGCTCACGGTGGACTTCGTGAAGAAGCATTTGCGGGTTGACGCATCGAAAACTGGCGAGAAGAAATGACTCAGCGCACGAAATGCTATTGATCGTGTTTGTGGGGATCGGTGCCAACTGCCTGATCGCTCCGTCGATCTCATGGCTCGGCCAGCTTTGGCCCGATGCTGAGAATTTCACGAAGGGCAGAAGCAGTAATGCAAAGAGGCCCTCGCCACAAAAAAA
>JABMPE010000560.1 GCA_013203845.1 Rhodopirellula sp.
GATCAGCCCCTCTCGCCCGCACCCGGCGCTCCGACCCGCCAACACCACGCCAAGCGACAACAGAACCCAGACAGCCATCACACCGGTGCGCAAAGCAGGTTAACCTGGCTGAGGTCGTAGTGCGACGTGCCCATACCCTTGGCGTCTTCTGTATTGCCGGTGATTTTTGGTAGGCCGTAATGCTGAGCAAGTCGCGGGGTTGCAAACGTTGCCTGAGTATTCAGAAGTGCCGACAGCGGCAGATTCTTTTCCCAGACAACGTGTCGAAAGTATTCGAGCGTTTCGGTCCGCATGTCGTTCGCAAGTTGAGAATTCCACTCAGGGAACTTCTGCGGACTGGGGCTGAGATGCTGCAGCCGACCGAGATTCAGCCAGTCTGACGCGAACTGAAGTGATCGTTCGACGGCTCGCGGATCGTCAAGCATCCGACGCAGCTGTTTGTTGAATTCGTCACCGTGCAGGATGTCCGCGTCTACGACTTTGTTGAGTGTTTCGTCCGGCGGACCTCCCCAGATGATGTAACTCATTCTTGAAGCCAGTTCGTGCTGACTGACCGGCCACGCCATTCCATCATCATGCTGACTTTCGATGCGGTACACGAATCTGGGCGATTGCAGCATGGCTTCAATGATAAAGCGGACCGCTTCCTGGAAGTCGCCGCCGGCACTGGCGACGGTGGTTGAAATGCCGCGGTAGCTGATAATTTCTCGCTCGTCGAGCGGACCTCTCAGCAGCAAGCGACCGACTTTTTCGATGACGTCGCCCATGCTGTTGTCGGTGAGTTTGTTGTTCTTTGAAAAGCGACGGACGTACTTCAGGACGTCCATTCTGCTGACAATAATTTCGGCCAGCTGCGAGAACGCATTCACGTGCTTGAGGTCGACGTTCAGGTTGTAAGCCGTGTTGCTGAAGCCATCGGCGCGGACGTCACGCGGCAGCAGCTCAATCGCTTCTTTGGAAATGTCGACGCCGACAGCGTCTCGGACCGTGTTGATGTATTCCTGCACGGTGAGCCGCTGAATGAGAGATTCGCGTGCCTGTCCGCCGTGGGCGTAAACCGCCGGATCGATGATGTCGAGCGACCACGTCGCGCCGGTGTCGATCCACTTTTTCAGGAGAGCTTTCTCTGACGCAGAAAGTGGGTCTCGCTTTCTGGGCATGTCGTCAGACTCAACCATCTGCCAGAGGAGACTGTCATCAGATTTTCCAGGAATGAATGCTTTGCCGTTTTCTCCGCCAGCGATGGCCAGAGACTTCTTCGACAGGTCCAGAAGACCTTGTTTGGATGCCGAGTCGTGACACTCCAGGCAGTGATTCGCGAGCAGCGGTGCGATCTTTGTTTCGAACAGTGTCTGGCCAGAATCGACCCTGGCGAGTGCTGCGGCGGTTGAAGTGCCGTTCGGGCCGGCGGCAAAGTTCTGACTGACTTCCTGCGGAGTGAGACCGCGGCTGTATATGGCGACGAGGTGAAACGTGCCTTGCCAGGGTCGATCGCCGGTCAGTTCGTTGGCCAGCGCGAGTTCGAACGAGCTGTCCCAGTTGGACGGCAGGCCGCTTACTCTCTTTCCAACAACGGGTTTACCGTTGACGAAAATGCTGGTCTGTCCGTTTTGGCCGTGGGTGTAAACGACGTGCGTCAGTTTGGTGCTGACGTGCTTACCCGGAGACGTGACTGCCGGAATACCGTTGGTGCTGGTTCCCGTGGTCCGCAGCCGAACTTCGTACTTGTCGCCGTCCTGACCGAGTGTGAAGTTTCGTTCGCTGCTGCTTTTGGAGAGGGTGACGATTCTCGCCGGGCCAGCCTGCTTGTTGTTGGCCGGTTTCAGCCACGCTTCGATCGTTATCGCCCCGGAAACACGAACGGCGTCGATGAGTTTCTTTGCGGGCTTGTCCGACCGGATGCTCGTCCTGCCGTGAATTTGGAATGTACCTTCAGAGCGTTTGACCGCTTGCGGGTCCGTGATTCGCAGGTTGACTGGCTCGCCGACTCCTGACCGATCTTCCACAACCGCACCGGTCGACGATGCAAAGTTGTAGAACACCTGCAGGCCGTCTCCGACTCGGGGGCCGCGATCACTGTTTTCAGTTTTGCCGCCGGAGTTCTGTCCGAAGACGGCACCATCAAAGTCAAGCAGCGAAAAGAAATTGAGCATCAGCGCAATCGTGATGCCGGTAGCGACGCGAATACCGTTCATGCTTTCTTTCTTCCGAATTCGAAGAGCTGTGAAACGTGCTCTATCAATAACGGGAAAGCATAACGTTGTGAGGTGTCAGATTGTCACGGTTCCGCCCTCAGTCGATTGTTGCGGACGTGTTGCGCCATTAAAGCCGTGAAGTATGCGGTTACTCGCCCATGGGGTCCGCTCCCGCCTGGCCAGTTAAGTCGGCGAGATATTCAGGAGAAGAGACTCGTTGCCGTTCAGACTGAGCTTTCTTCAGCCGCGAAGCGATGTCGAGCTTTGCGGCTTCTCGACGGAATTCCGGCTGCTCCATAAATTCTGACAGCGTGGCGACGTGACGCGTCCAGAGAGCGATGTCCCGACGTTGCTGAGTTTCCAGACGGGCTTTGTACCAGTCGGAATTCAGCATCGCTTCCAGCGTGAAGAGCGATCGGATTTCAGGAGCATCCAGACCGTGGCCATTGAACTGGCCATGCACCATGACGTGCAGCAGGGCTTGCAGAGGTGGGCAGGCCTGATCGATCGAGCCGTCTTCAAAATACGCTCTGGCAACTCGCTCATGGGCTTCGGTGACGTATTTGACTCCGTCGGCGAAGGCATCCAGATCCTGAGTTTCTGGTTTGAGGATCGCTTCGTCGAACACTTTGTTGGGATTGTCAAAAACACGACCGGCGTAATGACGGATGAATCGCGATGTGATGCGGTACCCCAGTCGGCTGGCCGGAATGGTCTCGCCGTTGTGTTCGAAGTCCTCGATCCGTTCCAGCAATTCGTTTTCAATCATGTGCTCCGGTCTTCGTTCTTCCGGACTGAGCCGGCACCAGATTTCCGGAATCAGCAGGCTGATGTCGTGGTCGACCTGAATATTCGGGCCGATGTGTCCTGCCGGTGTCGAGAAACCGGCCAGCTCGGTCAGCAGGTAACTGACGAGTGCGTTGTTGAGATCGGTGATTGGGAGCACCGCGTTGAACGGTCCCTTGGTGAGCGCCCCTTCGCTGCCGGCTCCGGTCGTTGATGGACTTTTGCCGGTTAATGAGCACACGAAGTCCATGAACAGTTCGGGCAGTTCCTGGTAATGAATCGGGTTGTAAACGGCGAGCGGTCGGATCCCTTTTGCGTAATCCGGCGGGTTATTGCGACGACCGAACAGAACGGCGTGAACGGGGATGTGAACGGGTTCGTCTTTGGGAACCGCTCGATAAAGCCGCACGCCCATTTCGGCGACGTGATTCGGCATGGCGTTGATGAGGTCCGGACGGTTCTGCAGATATCGAGGGTTCTTGCTGGGTTCGCCATCGATCATTCGGGGCGTCGCGGAACAGACGACGTAACCGTGTTCCGATTCCTGCATGTCACGCATCAGCTGCTGCATGGGTTCTGTAAATTTGCTGAGGTCAACCACGTGGTTGCAGATTTCATTGACCTGCTCCTGCGAGAGCGGTTCGAAGTTCACGATGAAGTTGTCATCGCGCGCGAGGTCTGATTCGCATTGTTTATCGAGACCTCGGTGGACGGCATCGTCGGGTCGCTGGAAGAGCCGAAACTCGCAGTTCTCGACGAATTTGTAGCTGTTTGATGGCAGAGTCACGTTACCAATCCGATTCAATTTTCGGCCTGGGACCACGACTGAAACACTGATGTCGTCTTCCGTCTGGATTTTGTCCGCGGCGACAAAGTCCTGCCGAAGCTTGAACGTCCGCCAGCTGTTTTCACCGACGAAGCCCACGCGCAGATAATCACCGACCAGCTTTCGCCCGTTGTACTTGAGTTCGTGTCCAGGCGAGCCGTTGACGATGTCGACGGTAAACATTTCCCGCCAGCTGGTCGCTGCGTCTCCGCGATGAAAACGTTTGATGATAAAGACCAGGGCGTAGACATAGCTGGGAATCGACTTCAGCCAGTCGTTGTACTTGTCTGTGTAATCGGCGGAGGGGGTCAGTAGTTTGATCACGCTTCCAAGGGAACGGTTCGCCGCAAGGACTTTGCGACTGGGCTCCTTCACGTAATCTGGTTTGACGGTTCCGTCGGTCCGCCAGCGGTCTGAGTAATCCTTGTCGAAAATCGATTGGACGAGGTCAAGGTCACGCTCAACTTCGGCGACAAAGATCGGGCCGTACAGAACGTAGTCGACCACCGATTTGCTGATCTCGCTTTTGCCGCCGCCGCTTACCGTACAGGGTTTATGGCAGAAGACACCTTCGAACAATGTTCCGATCAGACGCCAGGTTGGAGCGGATGGATGCTTTTCCAGTCGGAACCGATAGCCCGATGGCAGCATGTAAACTTTGTTTGGCTTCAGCGGGATTGACTGCTCGCCAGCATCGTTGGTCCAGGTGATTTTCTGGCCGTGAACCGTTGCCTTCGAGTTTTCCGGGATGTAGATCAGGTTCGGAAAACGACGATCTTTGGCATAGCCCTTCGGGAAAACTTTAAGCCATTCGTCGCCGTAGTCACTCACGACGTCGGCGAAAGTTCGGTCGTTGTAATGCCGTTTTTCGGCATTGAATTCGTCGCCCAGGTTGGCGCTGGCAAACGCGATGGCTCCCCCGGCA
>JABMPE010000561.1 GCA_013203845.1 Rhodopirellula sp.
AGCGGGAACGGTTCGTTGATCAGCTGCTCGACAACGAAGATTACATCCGCAACTCAACCAGCATCTGGGGCAACCTGCTCGTCGGGCGGTCGAACAATCGAGGCGGCGGACGGGCGGCTCTGGACCAGTGGCTTCGAAACGCGATCTACAAAAACATCCCGTACGACCAGTTTGTGAAAGAGTTGATCACGGCTGAGGGAAGCAGTGATGAGAACGGTGCCGTCGTGTTTCTCTCCAGCCATTTGAATGAAATGGCCGTTCCCGCCACGGCCATTACAGCACGGTTATTTCTCGGCAGGCAGTTGCAATGCACGCAGTGTCACAACCACCCGTTCAACGACTGGCAGCAGGCTCAGTTCTGGGGGATGAATGCCTTTTTCCGAGGAACGCGCCGACAGGGAAATCCCAACCGTGGAGCGGTGACGCTGACAGACAGTCCTGCTGCTCTGGTCGTCGATTTCGAAAAACGCAACGGCACGATGCAGACTGCCAGACGACAGTTTTTTGATGGCGACGGCACTCAGCTCGCGGCACTCGACGTGACGGTCGATATTCTGGAACTGAGAGAGCGTGGCCAGAAACGAGCATTGGCGCGGCCTCGTGAAGAACTTGCCAACTACATCATCGACCCCACCAAACCATATCTAGCAGAAACTCAGGTGAATCGTGTCTGGGGACAACTGTTTGGATACGGCTTCACGAAACCAGTCGATGACATGGGGCCGCACAACCAGCCATCTCATCCGAAATTGCTGAGTTACCTCGCCGGTCAGTTTCGGGAAGCGGGTTATGACAGCAAACGGTTGATTCGGTGGATCGCCGCCAGCGAAGCGTACAACCTGACCAGTCGATTCAACGATGGAAATCTCGACGACAATCCAGCGGCAGGGGAGATGGCACTTTTCAGCCACATGTATCTCAAGCAGTTCCGCGCCGAGCAGCTTTACGATTCGCTGCTGATTGCGACCGCCGCTGACCAGGCGAATCGAACTTCTGAGCAGGCCGAGAATCAGCGAGCCACCTGGTTACGGCAGTTCGTTCAGACCTTCGGGACCGACGAAAACGACGAGAGCACCTCGTTCAATGGAACGATTCCTCAGGCGTTGCTGCTGATGAATGGCCAGCTGATGAACAACGCGCTGGGCGGTGGCGATGGCAGCTTCCTGCGGAGGGTCGTGCTGTCGGCCACCGGACGACCGGACGAAGATGACAAAACGGCTCCAACGACGGTGAAGCAGGCTCGGCTTGCGGCAACTCGCGCAGCCCGCTCCAGAAATAAAAACACGCCAGCGAAAATCGAAACACTGTTTCTGGTCGCCTTGTCGCGGAAGCCAACCGCCACAGAACTCGACGCGTTCAACGATGTCTACGCCAGAGGTAACTACCGCGATCCGGTCGTCGGTCTGCAGGACATCTTCTGGTCGCTGCTGAACTCGAACGAGTTCGTGATTAACCACTGAAGGTTGAGCTGAGTATTTCGAGCTGAGCGTCGAGTGGTCTCGCGTATCAGTCAAACCAGAGTCAGTCGATCAGTAACTTCAGAATCGCGACCACTTCGGCCGACGCGTTTGGACGACCGAAGGTCTTCATGGCGTCGCGCATGTCGAGCAATCGTTGACGATCAGTCAGCAGAGGCAGCAGGACTGAAACCAGATCAACCGGCGCGAAGCTTCGGTCGGGTGATGCAGCGATGACCGCCGCATTTGAATCAGCAAACCACTGCGCATTCTTTGTCTGGTGATCGTCCGCAGCGGTCGGGTACGGGATCAGAATGGCGGGAATACCGACGGCGGCCAGTTCGGCCAGCGTCGTGGCGCCGGCGCGAGCGATTGCCAGCGTGGCGGTCGCCAGTCGAGTCGGCAGGTCCGCAAAGAACGGTGCAACTTCGTGTGAAATTCCGCAACTTGAATAAGTAGCGCGAGCGTCGTCCTCACCGTCTGGTCCTGTCTGATGAACAATGTGCCAACCTGCAAGTTCGCTGGCCAAGCGGTCGACAGCGCTGGTGACTGACTCGTTGACCTGTCGTGAGCCGAGGCTTCCTCCGAGGACCAGCAGTGTCGGAGGATTAAATGGAAGTGGCTGATTCGAAAGTGCGAGTTGTCGGATCTCGTCACGCAGAGGGTTGCCGGTTACGTGCGAGATGGCTTGCGCCGGCAGGTGTTGAGCAGAATCTTTGAAAGTCAGGCAGATGGGGTGCCACCTCGACAGCCAGCGATTCGCTTTTCCTGGAACCGTGTTCTGCTCAAGCAGAACGCACGGCACGCCACTCCGTCTGGCAGCCAGGCCGAAGGGCACGCTGGCGAAACCGCCCAGGCCTATGATGGCGGCAGGTCGATCCTGGCCGATCACTCGACGCGCTTCGCGAAACGCCTTCCAGTGAGAAAGTACGAAACGATGCGGTCGGCGTTTCAAAACGTTCAAGGGAAGAGTTTCACACGCCGAGTAGTCGAAGCCGGTTGGTTCGAGCATCTGCTGTTCGACAGGACGACCAGAACCGACGAAGCGAATTCGGCAATTTGACTGCTCGCATCGCAACTGCTCAGCGACGGCAATCCCGGGAGCCAGATGCCCACCGGTGCCGCCTCCAGCGAAGATGTACAGCGGCGGCTTTGTGTCGGTATGGTCGCTCAATGAAACTGGTACGTCCTGCCTGGTTCGCCGATCTCAACGTTCGGCAGGTTGAGTTCTGTCAGTTCTTTCTTGATCTGCTCGTCGAACGCCGTCTTGATATGGATGGCGATGACTCGCGCAGGTTGTGTGAGTTTTTTAAGCTCTCCGGCAAACATATTTGGTGTGAGATGCATCGCCTTCTCGGCGAGCCAGCCCATGTGGTTGGGAAAGCTGGCTTCCAGAAAAACAGCCTGCAGGTTTTTCTGCTGGTTGATGACTTCCCAGATGCGGGTGGTGGGATTCGTGTCTGAGACGATGGCGATGGCTGCTTCATCGTCTTCCAGGATAAAGCCCAGTGCCGGAACAATATGATCGAGAGCGACCGGCGTAACTTTGACTCCATCAACTTCGACAGTCGTTTCAGTCTGGATTTCCTGCATTTTCAGGAACGGCGTTTCCTCACCCGACAGACGGATCATGTCCGGCCAGATTCGCTCGTTGAAGACGTGCTTCTGCAGGCAATCCAGAACATCGGCGTTGCCATAGACCATGGGGCATTCAGGGCTCGGAACGTAAACGTTGTCGATAAAGATCGGCAACGATGCCAGATGGTCCGTATGCGAATGCGAAATGAAAACATGCTTGACACGTTTCTGCACGTCCAGCGGCGAAACAAATCCGATGCTTCCCGCGTCGATAACGATCGAATCGTTAACGATGTACGACGCCAGGATCTGTTGCCGTGGTCCATGACCGACCGACGACTCGACCAAAGTGATTTTCACGTAACCTACCCGTCCTTCCGAATGTAGTGCTGCTGCACGGGTACCTTGATTTGATTTGGTATTACTTCTGCGTCATGTGGATGACGCCCGCCCAGTCGCTGGGCGGTTCGTAGCCATTCTGTGCGATGTGGATCGTCAGGAAGTCCTTCGTTCTATCCTCGACCGGCAGCCCGTTCAGCAGTTCCATCGACGTTTTCCAGTTTCCGTCGATGAGTGCATCGACAGCATTTTCGTACAGAATGATCGACTCGTTGCTGACGGTGTCGTCGACCGAATGTGGCGGCAGCAGCTCGAACACCGTCATGTCGGTATTCATGCCGACCGGTCTGACTCGAGCCAGCTTGCGACATCTAAGATCGTCATTGTTCAGCTTCTTCACGTAACTGGCAGTCACTTCGTCAATCACGATTGATGCCCGCAGCTGCTTGCTCATTGTTTCTAGTCGTGCGCCCATGTTGACGACCGGCCCGAACGCTCCGACTTTAATTTGTTCGGTCGTTCCAATTCGTCCTGCGATTGCCCGACCATGAGAGATTCCGATACCGACCGTGAATCCACACAAGGGGCTTTCGGGCATGGTCATGGCCCGGCGGAAAGCCTGGTGAATGTGGATTGCTGCGCGACAGGCCGCAACTGGCCCTTCTTCGTTATCACTGGGCCAGCCCCAGAAACCGAGAGCAGCATCACCCTGGAAATCGGCAATGACGCCGTCGTAGCGGATGATCCCGGCGGTCATGACTCCCAGCGCTTCGCTGACTCGGTCGAGTAATTCGCGGAGGTTGTCCTTCGCTTCTTCGGACTTTTTCGAGAACCCGCGTACGTCGCAGAAGAGTACGGTGATGTCCTTTTCGCGAGGTTCCAGAATGTCCTCGGTGCCGGCAGTTCGTACGGCTTCGATGACCGCGGGCGAGAAAAACTGCGCCAGTCCAGCCTGCTGACATTCCAGCGTTTTTACATGGCGAATTGAGCCGATGAGGTCGCAGATCAGCTCTGTAAATCGCAGGTCACCCTTCAGGTCTGTTTCGCTGACGGAGGTCGCTCCAGGGGAACCAAACTGTCCAGAGACATATAACGCCCAGCCCCGCGAATGCTCACCTTTGAAAGGAATGCAGAAAGCCCAGTCCAGATTACCGGTCACCGTAAATGCAGGATTGGAATCGTCGGTGTCCTGCCAGATATGGAGGATGCCTTCCGACCGTTCAATGGCCGCGGCGATCAGACGACGGCTGGGGTTAAATCGACCGATGTCGTCATCACGACTGTCCCATTGCATCATCAACGGCTCGTCATCGACCGACATGTTCGGTGGATAGCGCACGCAGGCTGCGGCACGTGAATGTGGCATTGCGTCTAGCATGACTTTCACGGCAGCCTGTGCCAGCTCCTTGTCAGTGCGCGTCGCGGAAATTGCTTCCGGCAGCTTCGCGAGTACATCCAGGCGTTCTTCCGCGTTCTGAAATTTGAACTGCTTCAGCTGGTCCGGTCCGAATGATTGTTCTTCAAGATGCGAAGCCGACAATCCATCGGAAACCCCAACGGAAACCAGCTGGAACATCGTCTGCCCAATTCGAAATCCCTGTCCGGCAGAAATGTTGAATTCGCGCGTGTCGACTTCCTGGAAATAGACCGGATTGCGAGCGGCATCGAGTCGTTTGACGCCGATTGACTGGCCTTTCAGAGTGATCTCACAGTGCTCACGCGAGATCAACAGGTCCCACGGAACAGCCCAGCCATTGCGCGGAGCTCGACCAATGCGAATGACTTCGCCAGCCGGAATCTCCCTTCGCCATTGCTGGTTGGCTTCGGGACCGTTGACCATCAACTCCATCATCTACGATGAGTCCTCGCTGTACCGAAATAGTTGGTGTCCCAGAGGTTTTCAAAATCTAATGAGATCGTAAGTTCATACGGAACATCACAGCGGGAGCGGTAGTCTCAGACTTCGTCAGTTAATTCCGGAGTGGCGACTTGCTGGCGAGAACATCGACACGAACGTCCAACAAATTCGAACTGGATGGTTGATTGATGATACTTCGAACTTTCCGGTGAGACACGTTGTTCCGGCAAACTGCGAGACTCTGATCGGTTGAATTATCGTAACCATCATTCTGCACTGACTTTGGAGTGCAATTGATCGTACCCGAATCAGCCAAAACCCATCAAGAACAGAAGATTTGACGTGAGGTGTGCCAGAAGTGGCGTTGACCTGCCGAAATACGGGGTCGCAGAGAGGACCGGCTGATGCTCCTGATGCATCAATGGCAGCCGCTTATCCGAAATGTTTGCCTCATCTGACAGGTTCGACTAATCCGTCATGTTCGCCCCATTCGGAAACTTTCTGTGACCGGGAAAGTTTCACCAGGCGGATCTCCGATAGAGCTTGCGTGGGACCGCGTCTGGTCCTCGGGCTCTAATTACGTTCCGGCGACCGCTGGGTATCAACACACAGCAGCAGTAGCGGTCAATGCGACGTATCTGGCTTGAGGAAGTCGTTCCTTCGGCGGGTTTTCGGACGTCTCGTCTTCCGTGGGAAGATCGGGCGTTCTCCATGAATTCCGGCTGACAGATCACAGGTCGGTGAATGTTCCAACACCGATTCCGGAATGCGATTTCGCAGAGTGACTTACTTTCGTCCGGCTTCCCCTGTCGGACCAATGGATCCGATGTGCATGGAGGTGACACACTCGTCTCATCGATTGACTGAGGGTCCTCACCAATGAATTTTGACAATGTTTCTGCAACCACCGAACTCATTACTGATCGGCGGTCAGCAAACCGACGCGTTTCCAGGAAATCCGTAGCAGCTGCTCTGGATGTGGAACTGGACGTGTCGGACGACGAAGAAGAAGTACGTGAAGCGCTGCCCGAACGCCGCACCAAGGTGGAACGGCGTCGCCAGATTGATCCAACAACCTGCGAACGTGACTACGGCGATGCCGAAGTCGAGTTCATGGGCGCCATGGACAACTACAAGCGTCGAAGTGGTCGGCAGTTTCCAACGTGGAGTGAAGTACTGGAAGTGCTGCACAGCCTCGGCTACCGCAAGGTGGCGGAACCTGTCGAAATTGAACTCTAAGAGGAGTTCAAAAGCTGGTTACGGAGACGGGGGCGGTGAGGCCACACCGCCCCTTTCTGCATTTCCTCGCCCTCTGTATCTGCGGTGAGGAGCCCCCGGATTCTTCGGTGAGGAATCGTCTGAGGTCGAACGGCGCGATCAGCGAGCCAACAGCGTAATCGCTCGTCGCGTGATTTCCTGCCCGCCGCTGCGGACAACCAGAAAGTATTGTCCCGGCAACAGGGACTCAGGCAGCACGAAGGCGTAGCTCACACGCAGCATGCTCCTGTCGGCGACCTGGCCAACTCGATCGATAATGTGACCATCAACGTCGTGCAGATTGCACTCAATCCACATGTCTTCGTGGGGCGGGTTCAACGTACACTGGGCGACGATTGGATCGCCATGCCGGAAAACTTCTTTGCGATCCATCAGCACATCGCCCAGCATGTCCGATCCAATGCTGAATGACAGATATTTGTCCGATTCGCGGATCCGTTCTGATCGCCGCAGCATGGGCACGATGACGGCTGGATCGAGTTCCTGAAGCTGCCATGCTCCTTCTGCGCGTCGGCTGCCCAGTGGATCGAGCTGGTACTCAACGCCGACGCCGCCAAACGTGACCAGCAGCACGACCGCGGCAAAAACCAGCGAAGCCTGACGCGGAGTCACTGTGGGAATCGCCTGGCCCAACGACTCAAAGGCTGAACGAATTCGAGCGAACAGACTGTTACCTCGCTCTTCCAATCGTTTGAAGAATGCTGCCAGCCAGTTGATGTCTTCTTCGTAAATAAACGAGGCGTAGATCGAGAAACAGACGAGTGGGAAGATATAGAGTCCCAGCAGGAATGTGGTTCCAAGGTGAAACGCGATGCCAAGTCCAATCATGAGGATGCGGCTCCAGCCACGCCAGGCGATGAATATGAAGAGAACTTCCCACAGAACCGTGATGTATGCCGAAACGACGAGGGTCGCCGGGTAGAACGAAAGGTATTCACCGACAGGGTTCGAGTTGTTGACGTTTGTCAGTAGCCAGTGAAGCATCTGATCGCTGCTGAAGAACGCCGGTGTGTGCATTTTCGTAAACGCTGCGCCAAGGTACACGACGCCGATCATCAACTGCATCAGTCGACGAGGCCACACAGCAAATCGTTGAGGTTCCTGCAGCAGCGAGTCGGCGGTCCCGCTTCGCTGGCGGGCTCTGCGTTTCAGAAAACTGTCGACCGACCAGACAGCTCCACAGTTTGACAGGGACAGAATCAGTAACCCGTGCGCCGCGATGGCAGAATACTTCGTCAGTGTCGACAGACAGTCCAGCAGATTCAGATACGTGTAGAGGACCAGCGAAATGCACAGTGAAATGCGAGTACACCAGCCAAGACTCGATGTCACCAGAGTTAGAACGAGCAGCGTCGCGAGAGCAACGGCCATGGGACCGCTGGGGATCGGCAGGAAATCGAAGTATCCGTAGTTGTCTGCAAGTGGCGCGACGGCGCCATCCAGCGAAAACAATTCTCTGGCATGGAACCAGCGTGGCGCCATCACCAGCAACAGAACCAGTGGAAGCAGAATGCGTACCGCTGCCATGCCGTACGGCACTTCTTCGGCAAAGAAAAAGTCAGCGAGAGAATTCCGCTTCGCTTCGGGGGCGTTCTGGTGACTCATGCCCGTTCTCCAGTTTTCTGAGCGTTTACAGCCTTCATCAGCCGACTCGATTGATCAGCTAGTGTGAAAGCGACATTGGTCTTGAGCCGGTATCTGAAACCTGCACCTGTGACTGCATTTCCAGGAAGGGCCGATTGCGATTCGCGTCCGCGGTCAGGCGGGGGTTGTCTGACAGGCACAATTTTGCCTGATAGTCGAACCACGCCAGATTCGACACCTGCAGTTCCCCGTTCCCGTCGAGGATCTTCAGGAGGTGGAAGTACGAGTGAGGGTCTTTCGGCTCGGTATACCGCTCAGCCCAGAGCTGGTCCGGCAGGTTGAACTTCTTCGCCCAGGTTTCCTGCACGACAAAGATCTGCTGAATGGGCTCGTGTTCCGTGTGCCGCAGAGTGCTCAGAGCCAGAGCCCCCGAATGCATCGTAAACGGGTCATAGTGGTGACGTTCAATGTCTCCAAACGGGCGATAGTCACCCCACGGAGCGGGAGCCAGGTTGTAGTATTTGCCACTTTCGCCCTGACCGATGATGTGAGTCCGGTCTTCGTAGGCCGACCAGCCGCAGAACATATCCCACACAATGAAATACATGGAAGGATGGGCACCTGTGCGGTAATGCAAGGCGTGCGATCCGAGGCCCAGTGCCAGCACACCGAGATAAGCGACGATCGTTCCGACCGCGAGCAACCGTTTCATTCCGTCACTCCTTTGACGACGTAAACCGAGAAGTCGCGAGACTATGCGATAGCTCTGAAAACAGGTCAAGATGTGATTTCTCGATCGATGGCGACAGCTCAGCGGTCTGTGTCTGAATCTGCTCGATGGACGAGACCGTTTGACGCTCGCGCGTTGCGCGAAGATACTCGCGAGGCTCCTTAACGGAGTTCTTGAGATTAACTGACAACACAGGCACCCACTCACGAAGGCTGATCGCCATGGTCTGGCTCCTGAATTGCCCGAATCGAAAAACCCTTTTCTTCTGCTGTGTGACTCTCGTGTTGAAGGCTGTTGCCGAACCGGAAATCACAGTCGCAGCGGACCCGGCCCGACCAAACATCATCTACATCATGGTCGACGATCTGGGTTACGGGGACCTGGGCTGCTTTGGCCAGAAGGTGATACAGACGCCAAATCTTGACCGCATGGCCGCCGAAGGAATGCGACTGACCGATTACTATGCTGGCCACACCGTCTGTCGACCGTCGCGGCTGGTGTTGTGGCTCGGGCAGCATGTGGGGCACACCGGCCTGACCGGAAACCGTCCTCGCAGTCTGACTTCCACCGAACCGACTGTCGCGAAAGTCCTGAAGAACGCTGGCTACAAAACCGGCGGCGTTGGCAAGTGGGCACTCGGGCATGTCGAAGACCCGTCCGAAATCAACAACGCCGGGCATCCCAACAAGAACGGTTTTGACTACTGGTTCGGGTACCTCAACCAGAGCAACGCTCACAACTATTATCCGACCTACCTGTGGGAGAACGACCAGCAGGTTCCGTTACCTGGAAATGTCATCGATCTCAACCCCGCTGGTCGTGGCCGGGTTTCCTCCAAACGAGTGAGCTACTCGCACGACTTCATGACCGACGCCGCGTTCCGCTTTGTCCGTGACAACAAAGACAATCCTTTCCTGTTGCACATTCACTGGACGATACCGCATGCCAACAATGAAGGCGGGCGTGTTCTGGGCGATGGCATGGAAATTCCCAGCTACGGCATTTATGCCGACAAAGACTGGCCGAATACCGAAAAGGGTTTTGCGGCGATGATTACTTATATGGACGCCGACGTCGGACGACTCTTCAAACTGCTCAAAGAGTTGAAGCTCGACGACAACACACTCGTCGTCTTTACGTCCGACAATGGCCCTCACCACGAAGGCGGCCACGATCACGAATACTTCGACTCGAACGGCCCGTTGAAAGGCTTCAAACGGTCGATGCACGAAGGTGGCTACCGCGTGCCGACGATCGCTCGCTGGCCGGGAAAAGTCGCCGCCGGTATGACATCCAATCACCCTTGCGGCGGCTACGACTTCTTTGCAACCGCCTGCGAGCTGACCGGAGCCAGACTTCCGCCGAATCTCGACAGCATTTCGTACCTGCCGACGTTGCTCGGTCAGCCTGAACAGCAGAAACGGCACGAGTACCTCTACTGTGCGAGTCTTGAAGGTGAAACCTCTGTCGGCGTCCGATACGGAAACTGGAAGCTCGTCCAATACCGCCCGGCAAAGAACAATCAGAAAACGAAGCAACCGCTGACGCCTGTCAAACCTGACTGGCGACTGTACGATCTGACAAAAGACATCGGAGAAGAACACAACATTGCCGCCGACCATCCTGAGATCGTAGAGAAGATTCTCGGCTTCCTGAAACGCGATGGCCTGCTGTGAGTCCGCAAGAACAAACCACTCAACACGACCTGTTCGATCAATCATCTCCCCGCCAGGAATCCGCCATGAATCAACGTTCGACCTTCGTATTCGCCACGCTGGTGTTCTGCATTTCCGTGTCGTTGACGTTCGCCGAAGGCCAACCTGAAACATCCTGGCAGGCTGGTGTCAGCAGTGTGAAAATCACGCCCGAAGGACCGGCATGGATGGCGGGGTATGCATCCCGGGACAAACCCTCTGACGGAGTCGAACTCGATCTCTTCGCCAAGTCGCTTGTCGTCCGAGATGGATCCGGCGAGACGCTGGTGATCGTCACACTCGATCTGATCAGCGTTCCCGGCCCGCTGCGAAAACATATTGAAGAGAGACTGGTTCAGTCGAACGGCCTGAAGCCGGCGAACCTGGTGATGAACTGTTCCCACACTCACTGTGGACCTGAAATCCGGACGACGGGTTCTGCATTAAGCGGTCTCGACCCGGAACGCCGTGAAAAAGCGGTCGCCTATGTCGAGAGCCTGCAGACGCGGATTCTTTCTTCGATCGACGCGGCGTTTATCAAACTGGCTCCTGCGAAGCTTTCCTTTCAGAAAGCTCGCGCTGGATTCGCCATGAACCGCCGTCTGCCGTCGGACACGGGTTACCGGAACAGCCCTAATCCGGAAGGGCGAGTCGACCACGATGTGCCGGTTCTCCGAGTGGAAGACACTGAGGGAGAAATCAAGGCGATTGTTTTCGGATACGCCTGCCATAACACGACCCTGGGCCTTTACCAGATGAATGGCGATTACGCTGGTTACGCCCAGAACTACCTCGAAGAGGCACACCCCGGAACCGTGGCCATGTTCATGATGGGCTGTGGTGGCGATCAGAATCCTTACCCGCGTCGTACGCTTGAGCTTGCCAAACAGCATGGCCGGACGCTGGCAACTGCAGTCGAGGCAGCACTCGAAACTCCCAAACGAGCAATCACGGGCTCTTTGCGAGTCGCCTTTGAAACTGCCGACTTGAAATACGCCGACGTTCCCACCAGAGACCAGCTCCTCGAACAAGCTCAATCTGCCAATAAGTTCGACAAAAACTACGCGGAGCGGCTTCTGAAAGAACTGGAAGACGGCACGTTGATAACCAGTTACCCGGCCCCCGTTCAGGTCGTGAGATTCGGAGACGCCGTTCTCTTTGTTGCGCTGCCTGGCGAAACAGTGGTTGACTACTCGCTTCGCATCAAACGGGAAAACCAGAAGCAGGGCGGTCCGGATGTCTGGGTTGCCGGGTACTCAAACGACGTCTTCGCGTACATCCCGAGTCTGCGAGTCCTCCTCGAAGGTGGCTACGAAGCTGGTGGCGCCATGAAGTACATGACCACCGTCGTCCAACCCGGAGCATTCACTCCCGACGTCGAAGAGTTACTGATGAGCCGTATCAACGAACTCGTTAAAGCAACAGCTGAACCCCTGCCCTCATCTGACGAATGAATCACACAGGTTGTTAATGTAGAGTCAGTATTACCAGCGTTCGACCGGGCCGTTGGGGACTTTCACCAGCGCCGTTGCGATTCTCGATTCCCGCTCGCCGTGACGTCGCCGGATCTCGTCGACAATCTTTTCGAATTCGTCGAACGATTCGAAACGGCGAAGGCGATCTTCGAGGTCTTCCGGAACGCCGAGTCTCGCCCCATACCAGCCAGCGAACTTTCGAAACAGTTTGCAGCTGTGCTCTTCGTGCTGCTCGGTCATCAGCCGGAAATGACGACGGAGAAAATGAACCTGCTCGTCTGCGGTCGGTTCGAAACTCCAGTCCCTGTTCTGCGACGCCAGTTCAAGCCGGCGAAAGATCCAGGGGTCGAGCATCGCGCCGCGACCGATCGCGATGGCCGAACAGCCCGTCGAATTCTGCATCGCCTGTGCGTCTTCGACCGAACGCACGTCACCATTGCCGACGACCGGAATCTGCTGCACGGCTTCGACAACCAGGCGAATGCCGTCCATGTCAACCGTGCCGCCGAATCCCTGGGCTCGGGTTCGACCATGAATCGTGATCGCGGCAACACCGAGTTGCTCAAACGCCGAGGCCAGTTCCGGCGCGGTCAGAGACTCACGGTTCCAGCCGAGCCTCATTTTGACGGTGACCGGAATGGCGACTGCGTTGACAACACGGGAAACCAGTTCGCATGCCGAATCGAATTCACACGCGATTTTCGCGCCGCCGCCCTGGCCATTCACCTTGGCCATCGGGCAGCCCATATTGATATCGACACTTTCGTAACCGCGATCTTCAAGCCACACCGCCGCAGCGGCAAGGACGTCCGGCTTGCTTCCGAAGATCTGAATCGACAGTGGGCGGTCAACGTCACTCGTCGCGATCAGGTCGAGCGATTTTGGGTTCAGAGACAACAGCGCCGTCGCATGCACCAGGTCGGTTGTCGCAAGGCCCAGTCCGCCTAACTCACGCAGCGCAGTTCGAAATGCCAGATGCGTGTACCCGGCCAGAGGAGCAAGGAAAAACCGGGATGGCAGAACCCGATCACCAATTCGCAGCTCGCGAGGTTTTGAGGGTTCGACGCGGGAGTCGGAAAGTTTGCCGTTCAACATTTCACAGGAATCGTAGAAGGTGGGCGATGACGCGGGCTCAAGATTTTAATGTTGAGGTCGGTAAGTGGCTTTGCCGGGGATCGTCGTTCGCATGCTGACCAGCTTTGTGCCGCAAGCCACGAACAGCGTCTTCAGATCTGCTCCGCCGAACGTGCAATTGGTGATGGTGTCTTCAGGCGTTTCCAGAAAGCCCAGCAGTTTGCCCGCTGGTGAGACCACGTGAATGCCAGGTCTGGTGTCGAGTGTCTCGCTGGTCTTCCGTGTCGCGTGCAGTCCCGCCGCAACATAGAGGTTCCCCTGAGAGTCGATACACATCCCATCACCGCTGCGACCCGGGTAGAAGTTGATCAACGTTCGGCGGCGACTGAGCGAACCATCGGTAGCCAGATCGAACGCCAGGATGTTGCGGTTTCGGTCGGCGTCGGGGTGAGCTTCGATCAAGTAAAGCGTGCGATTGTCTGGCGAAATGACAATGCCGTTGGGCATGTGGATGTCCGGCCATTTCAGGAGTTGAGTCAGGCTGCCGTCCGGATCAATTCGGTACACCGCGTTCACGTTGCCTTTCGCGGGATCCTCAACGCCAGGTCTCGATGAGAAGTAGATCCGTCCCGCAACGTCGCTGCAAAGGTCGTTCGGAGACGCCAGCGGAAAACCGTTGTAGCTATCGGCCAGAACTTTGACCTCGCCGGTTTTCATGTTCGTGCGCGTGACCCGTTTAGCTCCGCCCTCACAAGCCAGCAGGCTGCCATCGGGTTCAAAGTAGAGTCCGTTGGCGGCGTTGGAGTTCTCGCGAAAGACCGTTAGAGCTTGCCCATCCCATTTGAGAATTCTGTCGGCGGGGACGTTGGTGAAGTACAGATTTCCGTGAGCGTCTGCTGCTGGACCTTCGGTGAAAACCTTGTCGTCCTTGACGGTCGCAAGAACCTTCAGATCGCTGAGATATCGACTGGACTCGAGACCCGCGTACTGATCAGCTACACCTGCCGCGTTCGCAACGCGATCGAAGAGAGCCACAGACGCAGTCGCCGTAATGATTTGTGTGACCGCATCGCGACGAGTGATCGCTGGTCGTCTCGTATCTGACGGCTGCTGATGAATTTTCATGACAAGTTTCCCGGATTGTGTCTGACACTGAAATTGTGCCTGACGCTGATGAAGTCGGATTGCCACTCAGTCGAACGGCTCAGACTCGCGTGGTCAATGGTCAGCCGATGTGGTGGAAATCGAACCCGAAGTCGAAACACTGGGCCGAGTGTGTCAGTGCTCCGACGCTGATTCGCTCAACGCCGGTTTCGGCGATTGCCCGGACGGTTTCCAGCGTGACGCCGCCGGAAGCTTCCAGCAGAACCTGTGGAGCCTTTTCGTTTCGCAGCCGCACCGCTTCGCGGAGCTGGTCGGTGCTCATGTTGTCGAGCAGGACGATGTCGGGGCCTCCAGCGAGTACGTCGCGGAGTTGCTCGAGCGTGTCGACTTCGAATTCGACGGACACACCATCCGGAGCTGCCGACCGAGCCTGTCGTACGGCAGCGGCCAGTCGCGAGTTTCCCACCTGTCGAGACCACGATGCGATGTGGTTATCCTTCACAAGGATTCCGTCAAAAAGTCCCATGCGATGGTTCGTTCCGCCTCCAGCCCGCACCGCGTACTTCGCGAGACTTCGCCAGCCTGGCAGGGTCTTTCGCGTGTCGAGAATTGTTGCCGCAGTCCCGCTCGCCGCTTCCACAAACTGGTGCGTGAGGCTGGCGATGCCGCTCAACTGGCTCAGAAAATTCAGTGTCGTGCGTTCGCCGATCAGAATTCCTGCCAGTGGTCCACCCGCTCTCGCGACAATCTGCCCCGGCTGGACCCGAGTTCCATCGGAAACTTCCGGTACCCATCCGACCAACGGATCAACCTGAGCAAACACCAGTTCGCCAATCGGCAACCCGGCGACGATTCCAGTTTCGCGGGCAACGACCAGGACTTCTGCCCGGTCAGACTGACCGATCAGCGCGTTACATGTCAGGTCGCCGATGCCAGCCAGATCTTCCTGCAGAGCCAGATCGATCAGCCGCGCCGCGGCGTCGCGGTCAGCGTTGGTGAATTCGAGCCTGGAATTCTTCACGGCAGCAGCCTGCTAGAATTGAGTCGTGTCGAAGGATTCCGGCTCGATCGGTGGAGGCGGGGGATTCTGATTGTCTTTCAACTTCTTTTCATACTGCGTCCACGAGTGCTTCAACGATTCGAGCAATCTCGGCACATTCGGAGCTGACAGGAAGACCCGGCTGGAAACGACCGACTTCGGAAAGAACGTTGTGATGAAGTCGAACGAGAATTCCGTCGGCGTGTGGCCGATCATTACTGCGTTGGCATAGGTGCCGCTCATTTCGGTCTTGCCCCATTTGAGCTGGTCGTACAACTCCTGAGCGTTGACCTGCGGCTGTGGTTGATCGGGCTTTGGTTGAGCGGCGTCGGGCAGTTTTGGCTCACCAAATCGCTTTTTGTAGTTTTCAATGTTGTCGGATAGAGCCTGAATCATCCTCGGGATAACTGGCGGCGGAATCACGACGCGAGCGGCAACCTGGTGCGGCCGAGTCATTCTCAGCAGAAAATCGATCACGAATTCGTGCGATCCATTGAGAACGACGGCCCCGGTGCTGAAGACGCCTCGCGCAACATGCTCAGGGACCAGAGCGCCAATCTGACTGTGCTGGATTTCCTGGCTTTGAACGTCCGGATTCTTCTCAGCATCGTCGTCTTTGTTTGCGTCGTCGGGATCCGCTGGCGGAGTGAAATCGAAGTCGTTGGTCATAGAAGTTTGCGCCGGTTTTGCGTAAGAATGCGGATTTCGTGGAAATCAGCCGCAGTTACACAGACAGTTTGTTGAGATCGAGGCTGTTGAATTGAAGTTTGTACCGAGCGGATCAGCTCCGTCAACTCTGGTTACCAGAAGTTTGGCCTGTCGCGAACAGTCAATCGAAAATCGTTGTAAATTCAAGCGATTCCTGATGATGTGCTGGCGAAATCGGGGGCTTCGATCAGAGTGGCGGAACTCGAAACGGGCACTTCGATTGAATCTTCATGTCCGCTCGCTAAAGTGTGCGACTTGAATCAGAGGCAAAAGGAATACTCGTACAGTAAGGCAGTCATTAAAGAATGTCGATTACAGCGGAAAAAAAGACAGAACTGATTGGTGAATTCAAAAAGTCTGACAACGACACGGGTTCACCTGAGATTCAGATCGCGGTGCTCAGTCACCGAATTGCGAATCTGACCGAGCATCTCAAGAGTAATCAGAAGGACCATTCGAGCCGTCGCGGCCTGCTGACGCTCGTGGCGCGTCGTCGCAGCCTTCTGAATTACATCAAGAAGAACAGCGAAGACGCGTACCGGAATATTGTCGAGCAGCTCGGACTGCGAAAGTAGCTTTCAGGGCGACGCCATGGCGTCGCCCTTTTTCTTTTGATTGCTCACCAGATGACGTTTGGCGAGCAAACTCGCTCCGGTGCAGGTTCTCCCCTGTTGCGCTGCTGGAGTTTACCTGTCCCAAACAAAGTTGAGTTCTGCTTGTCGTGGAACTCTCTGACGGCTGACTGGAAGAATCCACCCCGTCGCGATGCGCCGTCTTGAAACGCGTCGCTTCGATGCTGAATTGTCGCCCGGATTCAAAGTCGTCGTGTAATTGTCAGTTGTTCGTGTTGGTAGAGGCCCGGTCGTCAGTGCTCAGGTTACTGAGTGGTCACCGTTTCCGTCTCCACCTCCGGTCTGTTGGGCCTGCCAGTCTTGAAAGCAGGCATTTTGCCGGAGTTATTCCACCAGCAATATTATTGCTGTGAAAAAATTTGAGACGGTTGTGGTTGTTCGCTCCGAAAACCATCCAGGTATGACTGGTTCTCCGTTCGCCGTTTGCATTCAGGACCCATTGGGGTTGCGCCGGCGACAATTGTGAAGGAAAGAAATAAGATGGCTAAAGTAAGAGTCGAACGTGAAATCGGTGGTCGTATTCTCAGCCTCACCACAGGCGAAATCGCCAAACAGGCAAGCGGTTGCGTCATTGTTCAATATGGCGAAACAACTGTTCTGGTCGCCATTCAGACGGGCACCCCGCGTGCGGGAATCGACTTCTTCCCATTGATGGTCGATTACCGCGAACGATTTGCCGCGGCCGGTAAGTTCCCCGGCGGATTCCTCAAGCGGGAAGGTCGCCCATCGACTCGTGAGATTCTGACCTGCCGATTGACCGACCGCCCGATTCGACCGCTGTTCCCGAAGGGGTACAACGACGAAGTCCAGATTATGGGTAACGTCCTTTCTTACGATGGTGAAAACGACCCGGACGTGCTGTCGATCAACGGAGCCAGTGCTGGTCTGATGATCTCTCCAGCCCCGTTTCTTGGACCCATTGGCGCCGTTCGTGTGGCGCTTATCGGAGAAGAACTGGTTCTCTTCCCGACTGCCGCTGAACTGGCCGAGAGCAAGCTCGATCTGATCGTCGCCGGCAGCAAAGATTCGGTTCTGATGATCGAAGGTTTTGGGGATCAGTTGCCGGAAGAGGTAATGGCCGACGCGATCATGTTTGGCCACGAAGCAATCGCCGAACTCTGTGAACTGCAGCTGGAACTGGCTGAAAAATGCGGAGTCGCTCCACCGGTTGTTGAAGCTCCGGAAGTCAACCCGTTTGATGCCATCCTGACTGACCGGGCTTATACACGGCTCAAAGAAAGCAAGACCGGCAAGCAGAAACAGGAACGCCACGCTGTCTCGGATGAAATCAAAGCGGAACTTCAGGCCGAATTCTTCCCGGATGGCGCGGAAGAAACAGCGGATGGCCTGACGCTCACTCAGTTCAGCAAGGCCTTCTACAACGTCGGCAAGCAGGCTGTCCGCGACCTCCTGCTGGAAGGGATTCGTCTCGACGGTCGAGCACCTGGCGACCTGCGGGCCGTTTCCGGCGACGTCGGAGTCATTCCGCGAGTTCACGGTTCCGCCATCTTCACCCGCGGCGAAACGCAGTCGCTGGCGACGATTACTCTCGGCACAGCCCGCGACACGCAGCGAGTCGATGGTCCAGTTGAAGAGTACGAAAAGCGATTCATGCTCGACTACAACTTCCCTTCGTACTCGGTTGGCGAATGTCGTCCGATTCGAGGACCAGGGCGTCGGGAAATCGGACACGGTATGCTGGCGGAACGGTCGGTCCAATGGGTTCTTCCCAAAGAGGATAAGTTCCCATACGTGATCCGAGCGATTTCGGACATCACGGAATCGAATGGTTCCAGCTCGATGGCGTCGGTTTGCTCGACAACGCTGGCCCTGATGGACGCCGGTGTGCCGATCAATCAACCAGTGGCCGGTATTTCGATTGGTCTGATCAAAGAGGGCGACAAGTACAACCTCCTGACGGACATTCTGGGTGACGAAGACCACTACGGAGACATGGACTTCAAAATTGCCGGAACAGGGAAGGGCATCACCGGAATTCAGCTCGACCTCAAAATTGATGGGATCAGCGAAGAGATTATTCGCGCGACTCTCGAACAGGCCAAGGACGCCCGTCGCGAGTTGCTTCGAATCATGTTGAAGTCTATCTCTCGCCCGCGTCAGGAAATCTCGGACTTCGCTCCACGGCTCCTGCAGACGAAGATCGATCCAGAGAAGATCGGTCTGCTGATTGGCCCGGGCGGAAAAACGATTCGAGCGCTTCAGGAAGAAACCGGAACCCAGATCGATATCCAGGAAACCGGCGTCGTGACCATTGCTTCCCGCGAAGCATCGGGTGCAGAGGATTGCCTTGCCCGAATCGAAGCCATGACCGAAGACGTCAAGGTCGGTCGTATTTACAACGGTCGAGTCAGCTCGATCAAGGACTTCGGAGCGTTCATTGAAATCGCTCCGGGCAAGGATGGGCTTTGTCATATCAGTGAGTTGTCTGACGGCTTCGTCAAAAGTGTCGCGGACATCTGCAAAGTTGGTGACACATTCGAAGTCAAAGTCATCGCTGTCGATGATCAGAATCGAGTCAAGCTGTCCCGCAAAGCCGTACTGGCTGAACGGAACGCCGCCGCAGCAGGCGACGATTCAGATAGCGACGAAGGTGATTCAGTAGACGAATAAGCCACCCGGTCGGCGGTTTGAGCTTTAATGAAAGCCTGACCAGATGACGTCTGGATGAATAAAAAGGGCGAGCAGAAATGCTCGCCCTTTTCTCATTCACGATCGGTTGTTGTTCGTGTCTGAAGTTCTGCGTGACTTCAGGTGGCATTCCACATGAGTCTGCGGACCGGCAGCTCTGCAATGCCTGTGGATTTTTTAAAAGTCGTCGTCCCGCTCGTCGGCGTCGTCGCTGAAGTCGATGCTTGCTTCAGAACGAGGTGTGCGGCGAAAGACGGCGACGACGTCGTCGATGTCCACCACAAAAAGGACGTTGTCAGATTCCAGATCGACGGGAATCGCATTCTTCGGGTGGAAGAGAACCTTGTCGTACTTGCGAACCGGGAAGTCTTCGTCGTTGGCGATCTGAGCGCTGATCTCGACGACTCGACCGGTGATCGTCGGAATCTCGGCCTGATCGGGGAGAACGATGCCACCCTTGGTTGTCTGTCGGGCTTCGTCCTTCCGGATCAGGATCCGGCTGCCCAACGGTTCGACAAATTCCTGATTGCTCATGACTGATTCTGATGCCGCAAGAGTCAATTCTTTTCTCTGGAGAAAGCGTGCGAGCTGGCTCCACGTTAGTTGCTCATCGTAGCCCACGTGGTCACGATTGGCTAATGGAGGCTTCCTGACAGTCATGAATCGTGTTGCATAACAGCCCAGCCAACAGCTTTAACGAGAACATTAACGAAGAGTGTGCAGATGGGGGAAATGCCAGAGCAAAGGGCGTCTCGCCTTTGTTTCTGACGATTCCCAGGCAACGAACGGTGTCGTTTGTTTTGAATGTTGATGCACAGCCCGCAGGAAATCAGGCTCCTGGATTTCACGATGCGGCACAAGTTGCTCTGGCGACCATCCCGGCCAGATAAGCGGCTTTGAAACCGGCGTCGATGTTGACCACGGCGACGTTCGAGGCGCAGCTGTTGAGCATCGAAAGCAACGCTGCCACGCCGCCGAAGTTCGCTCCGTATCCGATACTTGTCGGAACGGCGAAGACAGGAACGCTCACATGCCCCGCGACTACCGACGGGAGTGCTCCTTCCATTCCAGCCACGACGACAATGGCATCTGCCTGGCGAAGCTGCTCGACTCGCCGAAGCAATCGTTGCGGCCCGGCGACACCAACATCGATGATCAGATCAACCTCGCAATTCATCCAGCGGGCGGTTTCGACGGCTTCTTCCGCGACGGGCAGGTCGCTTGTCCCGGCACTCACCACGGCGACGAGGCCACGACGTTCCTGGTTTTCTGAAGAAATTCGCAGGGTCCGGGCTGTTTCATTAAAGAGAGCACCGGGAAATCTGTGGAGTACGGCGGCGGCCTGATACTCATCGACCAGTGTCGCCAGGCATGCCTGGCCTGCGGCGGTCAATGCCTCGAAAACCCGGACGATGGCTTCTGGAGTTTTTCCGCGTCCGTAAACGACTTCCGGAAATCCGCAGCGTTCGGCACGTCCCAGATCGACACACGCTTCGGGAGTCTGGGCGACCTCATTCAGCAATGGTTTGTCATTCTGAGAGTATTCAGAAGCGGCGTCACGAGGCGGCGCGTCGAGCAGCAATTCGACGACGTCTGCCAGCGAGGACGAGCCCCTGACAAGTTGATTGAGCACCGATGCGAGTTGTTCTCTATCCACGGAGGCGTTTCCTGATTTTGAGCTCAGCGACTTTCGACGCGCGACACTCGGTCGGTGTTTTCTGACAAACCGATCCGCCCTGACATCGCCGTTATGACCGCGAATTCTGCTTATCCGGAATAATCGTCACAGTCAGCTCAGACCTTTTCAATTCGCAAACCCGCAGACGTTTTTCAGCCGGTCAGAGGCGAGCAATAAGAAATACTGGGTCGAGGGCTGGATGTTCCAATCACAACGGTTCGTGCAGCAACAGTGTCTGCAACGGTATCGGATGGAGCGATTGTAGCGATGTTTTCTGTGTATCGTGGCTTCTAAGCCGGTACTGGCGATCCTCCTGGCGAGCCGGTCTGGAGCTGCAAACCCGATTCTGACCTTGACACTGACTTAATCATTCTAAAGTCATCGCCCGGTAAGGACCGAAAGTAAGGTCAGATAGTCGGAGACTGATCAGTCTCGTCCTGCAACTTGGAGGGAGCAGGACGGCACTGCCAGACAATGGCTATCTCGGGAGTGGCAGCAGGGAGAGCTGCTCGACAGAACATTGATGCAATGGCGATTGGCATCCGTTTCTGTCGCCCGTCGTCAATGACGAGCGGCTGGTCAAAAGAGATAGCTCCTACGAGATATCTTCTGCGACACGTCGGTCGGAAGAGACGCCCGCAAAGCGAGTCGGTCAGGACTTCAAATCAGGAAGTCCGGGTCGAGACTTTGCGGGGCGACCCTGGAAAATGAGTTTCCTCGAAGAAGAGAAGAGAAGCGGAGAAACGAAAGTCCTCAGTTTTGTGTTGCCGACGTAAGGCAGGTGAGGAATCGGTGGGAGATACCGATGAATCACCCGGTAACTGGAGACAAACCCCGACCCAACACCACGGTGGCTCTCAGGAAGGACCCAGCGGCTTAAGAGAGCCAGCCATCGTAGGGGGGTGCAGAATTTCGCGTGAGACCGAATGCCTGCATAGCAAAGTGAAACTGGAGCCCGCGATGAAGACGATCTTCACTACTGGACAGGTAGCTAAGATCTGCAAAGTTGCACCACGAACGGTCAGCAAATGGTTTGATTCGGGACGCCTTCGTGGCTACCGAATTCCTGGTTCCCAGGACCGTCGGATCCCGCGAGAGCATTTGATCCGATTCCTGAAAGAACACGGAATGCCACTTGGTGAACTTGAAGACGAAGCAATGGGTAAAATCCTGCTCGTCGGTGCAGAACCTGTGATCAAGTCTAGCCTGAATGAGATGATTACGCCCGAAGACTTCAAAATCGAATACGCCCAAAGCGGATTCGAGGCTGGAATTCAGGCCGAATCGTTGCACCCTGATTGCGTTGTCGTTGACTTCGCTATGGGCCGTAACGATGCGTTGCTGATCGCTCAGAACCTTCGACGCAACCCCGAGTATTCCGAAACTGTACTGATCGGTCTGCTCAGCGACGAAGACAATGCTGCCGGTTTCGACCGGACCATCTTTAACGAAACCTTCCGCAAACCGTTCGACTCAGCTCTGCTCGCAGAACGAATTCGAACGCTTGTCGGTCGTAAGAAGCAGTTCGCCTGATCAAAAGCAGGTCGGGAGTCATTCGCCAGGGGAAGCTCATGACCGACGTGGCAAGGAAGCCACACAGAACTTAGGTTCTGAAGATCAGTGCGGATATCAGAGTAATCAGTAAGGCCCGGTCAGAATTTCTGGCCGGGCTTTCTTTGTGCGCTGGTGGAAGTTTTTGCTGGAAGAGAACGCTGATCGAAAGAGATATTCGCAGACCGTTGCTCTTGATCGTCGGAGATTAGAAGTCAGACTGAATTGGTCCGCGACACGTTTGTGATGTAACCAGACTTCGGTCCAGGCGAGAGGGACTTCGGTGCTTTCGATTCTCAACAAGGGAACACGGCTTTGCGACGGGATATCACGCCGTGAATTGATGCGAGTTGGTTCGCTGACGCTTGGCGGTCTGTCGCTTCCGCAGTTGCTTGCGGCAAAAGAAATTTCGCAGCCGGCTCCCGTTTTCGACAAAGCTTTTGGCCGTGCGAAGAACGTGATCTTCCTCTACCTGGCCGGAGGACCACCTCAGCATGAGACGTTCGATCCAAAACCGCACGCTCCGGACGGAATCCGAGGTCCGTTCAAACCAATCAGCACGAACGTCCCCGGAATTCAGTTCTGCGAACTGCTTCCTCGCACGGCAGCGATCAGCGACAAACTCGCAATCTGTCGATCGATAGCCACCGACGACAACGTCCATTCATCGAGTGGTGCATGGGTGCTGACGGGCTACAAGTATCGCGGGCCGAACGCTCGAACGATTCAAGCAACCGACTGGCCGTACTTCGGCTCCGTCGTCAAGCAATTGAAGCCTGGTGAGAAACTGCCTGCCCTCACTTCCGTCTGGCTGCCGGACATGATGCGACTCAACGAGAACGTGACACCGTCGGGACAGACCGCTGGTTTTCTCGGACCGCAGTGGAATCCGGAAGTCTTCGTGGGAGACCCCGCCGAACCCACGTACGAAATTGAAAGCCTTCGAGAGACCGACATTACTCCGGTTCAGCTTGGGCGTCGGCAATCGCTGTTGTCGCAACTCGATGATCGATTTCGACGTCTGGATGATTCGTTCAGAACGTACGACTCATTTCAGCAGCAGGCATTCGATCTGCTGACATCCGGGCAGGCTCGACAGGCTTTTGACATCGCGCAGGAATCGGATGTCGTTCGTGATCGCTACGGTCGAAACCGTTGGGGACAAAGCGTTCTTCTGGCACGCCGACTCGTGGAAGCGGGAGTCCGACTGGTTCATGTGCAATGGCCGCGTGAACCTGGTGACAACGCCTCTGATAATCCGCTGTGGGATACCCACGCGCAGAATGCCGACCGCGTGGAAGATGTCCTGTGTCCGATGTTTGACGTCGGCTTTTCGGCGCTGATTGAAGAACTCGATCAGCGAGGTCTGTTGGACGAAACACTGGTCGTGACGATCGGCGAATTTGGCCGCACCCCAAAGATCAACGCGAAGGGTGGTCGCGACCACTGGGGCTCGGTCTTCAGTTTCGCGATGGCTGGAGCTGGCATCAGTGGCGGCCAGGTTTACGGATCGAGCGATAAGAACGGTGGTTTTCCGGCAAGTAACCGCGTTCAGCCGGGCGACCTCACCGCGACGATGTTTCACCTGCTGGGAGTTCCGCACCAGGGATATTTTCTGGACGCTCAGAATCGCCCGCATCGACTGACCGCTGGTGAACCGCTCTGGAAGATGCTCGGCAGCGAGCCGGCAACGACAGAACGAGTTGCGTCAACTGGGGACATTGCCCGCGTACCACCGTTTGATCCGGCGCGTTATCTCTTCCACACCGATTTCGTTGGTCGAGACCCGATCAAACCAATCACGGAACCGTCCCGCCCCAAAGGCTGGCGAGCCAGCCCGTTGTATTTGGCGAGTGGTGATAATTCTTTTGGCGCGATGGTGCTCCGGGATCTTGATCAGCAGACAGCGGCGCTCGGATTCAATCTTGCCGATGGTTCGCCGCTTGAGATCAATCAGAACTCGAAAGTTTACCTGGCTCAGGAAGTTCGCAGCCCCTATCCCGGCTTGTACGTTTTCCGTGTTCGACTTCGAGCGGAAGCTTCCTCGCCTGAATTCTTTGCGAACGTCTTCCGACAGAACTTCACTTGCCGGCTGGCCTTTTTTCAGTTCAACGCTCAAACGAAATTCGTCAATGAATCACGGGAACTTGCTTCAACGACGTTCGAGGTGAACCTGGTCGAGCGCGCCTCTGACGAATGGCAGACGGTCGAGCTGTCAAAGAGTTTCGTGAATCCGAATCCCGGTTCGAACTTCTCGTTCGGAGCCGGCATGGGCGTTTCCATTCAACTGATCAAATCGAGCGGTGGCACGCTGAAGATTGCCGCGAACGATCGAGCGTTCGTGCGAGTGGCCGACGTTGAGCTGGACTTCCTTGGAAAAGAAGTCAACGAAAACGTCAAAGTCTGAGTTCGTTGCAGCAATGATCATCAACGATCTGCGACTTCAGGCGAGCTTACTGCTGACTCGATTCTGCGATCTGCTTCAAAGTCGCGAGCAAGCGGCGAGGATCGTCTGACGAGAGCGAGTTCGGGCGATGAGCGAGCAGTTGCCGAGTCTCGTCCAGTTCCCCCTTCGTGCCGTTGAGATGCAGTCCTTTGCCCGTCGCGCGAACTCGTTTGACCCGAGCCTCTCCGTTTTCGAGCCACTTGGGCCAGAGTCTGATGACATCGACCCCTGCTTTGGCGAAATCCTCGATCGTGTCGACCGATGGAATCAACGCCAGCTGCCGCGATTGGGGAAGCAGCGTTCTGAATCGCTTTGCCTGATCGACGCTTCGGACCCCGACAATTGTTCGAGTCGGATCGCCGTGTGTTCGAATGACGCTCGCCACTTTTCGGTCGTAGTCGTCGCCTTGCTCTTTGAGATCGAGCAGCAGGTCGATCTTACCTTTGCATTCACGGGCAGCCTCGATCAGCGATGGAATTCGTTCGGCCTCGTACTTCGAGTTGAACCACGAACCGGCGTCGAGCTGCTGCAACTTAGTCAGCGTTAATGCCGAAGCGAGCCCCTTACCATTCGTTGTGCGATCCAGAGTTATATCGTGCAGGATGAACAACTCGCCGTCCCGGCTGGTGCGGACATCGACTTCGACCGCAGTTGCACCGACGTCGAGGGCTCGTCGAATCGCCGACACAGTGCACTCGGGCCGCTCCGCACTTGCGCCGCGGTGGGCGATGATTTGTGTAACGCCAGCGACGGCCTGTGCGATCTCAGCATCGACCTCTTGCGCCACAGCATCAAGGGACCATGTAATCACGATGAGAAGAATTCCTGGAATCATCTGCGAGATAGCCCACATTGGTTTCGCCTGCCTTTTTTAAAAGAAGGTGTGCTTGTCTGCGGACGTCATCCAATCCTGCCGCGGATTGTCAGTTGAGGTCGTGACAGGAAGTCGTCCGAGCCGGTTTCTGTATTCGCGACAGTCTTCTCGATTAGCATCCAGATTTTTGCCGGTCAGAAGACCGGAATGCAGCTCGAATCCATTCGGTGTGTCATTTCAAATTCAACCGATTGATGCCGCTATAGTTGATGTCATCGTAGTCTATGGCACTTTTAAGTCTGAGGAATCGAACCATGAGAATCGCGACTGGTGGAATCATTCACGAAACGAGTACGTGTGTCGAATCTCCGACGACGATGAGTCAGTTTGAATTTGATCGCGGAATCATTCGCGGTGCGGACATTCTGGATCGATTCCGCGGGACAAATGTCTGCACGGGAGGATTCATCACAGGAGCTGAGCAGCATGATTTCGAACTTGTTCCGCTGCTGCGGGCGTCGGCGTTTCCGAACGGGCTGATCGTTCGCGAAGATTACGATACGATGAAACGTGAAATGCTGGAACGACTCGCCGTGGCCGAGCGTGACGGTGGCCCAGTCGACGGTGTGCTGCTCGATCTGCACGGGGCGATGGTTGTCGACGGAATCGAAGATGGTGACGGCGACGTCATTCAGGCGTTTCGAGAATACCTCGGTCCGGATCGTCCGATCGTGGTGACGCAGGATCTGCATGGCAATCACACGCGTGCCAGGGTTGCCGCTGCTGACGCGATCGTCGGCTTCGACACATTTCCGCATGTCGACATGGCAGAACGAGGCGTCGAAGCTGCTGAGATCATTGCGAGAATTGTTCGTGGTGACATTCGACCGCGCATGGCCATTCATCAGTTCCCCATGTTCTGGAGTACCGCGTGCCAGGTAACCGCTCACCCGCCGATGGACGAGGTGCTGCGGCAGGTGCATGCGCTGGAAGCCCGACCCGGTATTATTTGCGTCACGATTGCCACAGGCTTTCCGTGGGCGAATGTGCCGGAAGTTGGCGGCTCGGTCATTGTGGTGGCCGACGGCGACGAAGAACTGGCGCAGCGGACAGCGGACGAACTTGGAGAGTGGATCTGGGAGCGACGCGAACAATGGCACGCGCCAAAGCTACCGGTTCGCGAAGCATTGCGTCGTGGTGAAGAGATCGGCAGGTTCCCGATCATTGTGGCCGATCACGCCGACAATACTGGCGGCGGTTCCCCCGGCGATTCGACAGAGGTTCTGCAAACGTTTCTCGACCTGAACCTGCAGGACGCTTTGGTTCTTTACATGGTCGATGAAGCCGTCGCGAAACAGGCACACGATGCGGGAGTCGGCAGCCGAATCGAAGTCTCGCTGGGCGGAAAGTCGTCGCCCGTGCAAGGTCCGCCTGTCGAAGCCGTCGCCGAAGTCGTTGCGATTTCCGATGGGCCGTTCGCTTATGATGGCCCGATGTTCGCAGGCCTGACGGGGTCAATGGGAACGTCGGCGTGGTTAAAGATCGGCGGAGTCAACGTTGTCGTTGTGACCGCCCGCGAGCAGCCATTCGACATGGCCTTTGCACGTTCGCTCGGCATTGACTGCGCCTCGATGAAATACATTTCCGTTAAGTCGGCAGCACATTTTCGAGCCGCGTTTGAGCCCATCGCTGGCAGCATCTTCAACATCGACGCCGCTGGAATCCACACTCACGATTTCAGCAAGCTGCCGTCAAGTCGTCGCACTCGCGACATCTTTCCCGTTGAGATAAAACCGTCGTCTGCGACAAGCTGAGCCGAAACGGGCAGAGTGACCGTTGGCGCGATGGACATTTTCAATGCTGCTCAGAGGATTGATTCGATGATTGACAAGACAGCGACATCCGGATCACCGGAACCTGAATGCGACTTCATGAACATCGACCAGACAGATTTCTCGACGATGAGCCGCCCGGAGCAGATTCGGTACCTCGAAGTGGAAGGCTACGTTGTTCTGCCGAAGATTCTGACTCCGGAAATCATCACGAAACTGAAGAGCGAACTGGCCGACGCAGAAATGTCGCACACCAGTTACAGCACCGCGCAGACGCGAGCGAACATTCAGCCACAGTGGATCAGCAGGACGGCAGCCGAGCTGATCGGCTATCCGCCGATGATCGAATTTCTCAACGACCTGCTGGGGCCGGACATCGTGTTTACTCGCGGGTTCTTTCAGCGGACGCTGCATGGTTCACCGGGGATCTCGATGCATACCGACGGGCAGCCGCACGGCTCGAACCTGTTTGGTTATGAAGGCAGTTGCCCTCGGCTGCTGCGAGTTCTTTACTACCTGGACGATCTGACGCCGGAACGTGCTCCCTTCCGGTTAATTCCCCGTTCGCACCTTTCTTTCCATGCCGACGCCAGTCCGTATGCGAGGTACAAGTCGCATCCGGAAGAAATCACGCTGGTCGTTCCCGCCGGCTCCGCGGTGGTGATCCCATCGCTGACGTTGCATGGCAGCCATCCAAACCTCGATGAGCGCCCGCGCGAACTCCTGCAGATGGGTTACCGTCCAGCGTGGGCCGGGCCCATTCAGCCGGTTGAAGAGTGGGATGCCGATCTCGTTGCCAACGCGCCGGCCATCGCGAAGCCATTTCTGCAAAGCCTCAATACAAGCGGCGCGGCCTGGGAACAGGAGCACAAACCTGTCGGCATGAAAACCGAAGCCCCCGGAATCAACCCCAGCCGTTGGGGCGACTGACGAACTATCCGCCCCACTGAGCTCGTCACGCACGGGCACGCAGCAGATTCCGCAGTGCATCTTCAAGGTGGGGCCACTCAAATTGGAAGCCGTCGTCTTCCAGTCTTTTTGAAACGACATAACGGCCGTAGAGGGCGAGGTCTGGGTCTGTTCGCAGGAGATAGTGAGCACCGAAACGAACCATCCAGCTGAAGGCCGGAAACCCAATGGGCATGCGGATGGCTCGACGCAGATGCCGCATGAACTCCAGCTGCGACTCAGGATTGGGCGATGATGCGATGTACGTTCCCAGCATCGTCCTGTCAGTCCTCCACCGTCTGCGCGTCCCAACGTCGATGCTTCCACGGACCGTTCACTTTGGGTTCATTCCGAGAAAGGATCACCACCGAAGTTCCGCGTTCGGCCAGATGGTGAGCGAGCGAAACACCGAGGAATCCACTGCCTCCGGCAATGACGACTTTCTTCAGATCATGGGACATGCTGCCTCCAACTGGATTGACACAGTTGGAACCGCAGGTCAGTCTCATGATTAACAGTAGAAGAGATGAAGAATGCCAGAAAAACGAAATTCAAACATCAGGTCCGGGAGCGTTTCAACCGTGCAGCAATCGGCAAAGATCTCAGCCGCTGGATTGTGGCTCGCCTTGCTGCTGTCGAGCACAGCGATGGCTAACGGGCAACCCTTTCAGTCGGAGGACGTTGCGTTCTTCGAACGTCGAGTCCGGCCGATTCTGGTTGAACATTGTGTGAAATGTCACGGGGACAAGAAGCAGGAGTCCGGGCTGCGGCTCGACAGTCGAACTTTCATCCTGACGGGTGGTGAATCCGGTCCGGCGGCGCTGGCGAAATTACCGGACATGAGTTTGCTGATTGCGGCGGTTCGTGGATCGGACGGTCTGAAAATGCCGCCGGATGGTTCTTTGAAAGCGGTCGAAGTCGATGCGCTCGTAAAATGGGTGCAGCTCGGGCTTCCCTGGCCGAGTGAAGGTTCACCGCGCGACGAGACCACTTCCAATGCTGATACCCATTGGGCGTTCCAGCGTGTGACTCTTCCGCCGATTCCCGCAGTGAAAGCGACGTCATGGCCCAGGTCCGACATTGATCAGTTCATCCTGTCGAGGCTGGATCAGGCTGGGCTGTCACCGGCAACAGAAGCCGCACCACGGACGCTGATTCGACGAGCGACGTTCGATCTGACAGGTCTTCCACCGAGTGTCGAAGAGGTCGCGGCTTTTGAGGCTGAACACCGTGGCAATCCAGACGCAGCGTATCAAAAACTGATCGATCGACTGCTTGACTCGTCTCAATACGGAGAGCGTCAGGGGCGTCACTGGCTCGACGTTGCCCGGTACGCCGACAACAAGGGTTACGTTTTCTTCGAAGAAAATGATTTTCCCTGGGCATGGACGTACCGCGACTGGGTGATTCAATCCTTCAATGAAGATCTGCCGTTCGACCAGTTTGTGACTCAGCAACTGGCTGCCGATCTGCTGGACACGGGCGACGACAAACGATCGCTGGCGGCAATGGGGTTTCTGACTCTCGGCGCTCGCTTCATGAACAACACGCACGACATCATTGATGACCGTATCGACGTCCTGACGCGAGGCCTCATGGGGCTGACGGTGACTTGCGCCCGTTGCCACGATCACAAGTTCGATCCTATCCCTCAGGAAGACTACTACTCGTTGTATGGAATCTTTCGCAGTTCGCACGAACCGATACTGCGACCGTTGTTTCAAGCAACACCCAGCACGGATGAGTATCGCGAGTTCGAAACCGGCATGACCGAACGTGTCGCCGCCCTGCGGAAATTCGAAGACGGGCAACGAGAGTTGATCATGAAGGGGGCTCGTGAGCGAGTGGGCGACTATCTGTTGGCCGTTCATCAGAAGCGGAATCAGCCCAGCACCGAAAACTTCATGCTGCTGGCCGATAAAGGCGGATTGATCCCTGCTGTCGTTCATCGCTGGGAGAAGTACCTCAAGCAGGCTCGACACGAGAACGATCCCGTCTGGACTTTATGGGACCGGCTTTCTGACCTTCCCGAAGAAGGTTTCGACAGAGCGGCAAGCGAAATCATTAAGGTCATGGTTCCAGTCGATCATGCGTCAAAAGAAAAAACAGCACGTGAAGGTACGGCGAACTTTGCGAATGGTCTCGTGCTGGTCGAGCTCTCAAATTCACATCCGAAGTCGATGGAAGAAGTCGCCAGTCACTACGGGGCGGTGTTCAAGACTGTCGATCAGCAATGGACCAATGCCTTGAAACTGGCAGGGGCCGGACAATTGCCGACTATACTCCCGAATGCAGACGCTGAGGCGTTGCGACAGGTGCTGTATGGCAGCGGATCTCCCCCGATGATTCCCCGACAGCTCGGTTGGGGATTTCTCGATCTGATCCCTGATCGCCCCACGCAAGCCGAATTCAAGAAATTGATCGGCGAGGTGGAGAAATGGAGCAGAACCGCACCCGGTGCGCCTCCACGCGCCATGGTGCTCGTTGATTCTGAGGTGCCCTATCAGCCTGTTGTGTTCAAACGCGGAAATCCGAATCGCGAAGGGCAGGCCGTACCTCGTCGGCTCCCGCGAATTCTTTCGCCCAATGAGCGACCGGAATTCAACCGCGGCAGTGGTCGACTCGAACTGGCCAGAGCGATTGTCGATCCCGCAAACCCGCTCACTGCACGAGTCTTCGTTAATCGAATCTGGAAGCAGCACTTCGGGACGGGCCTGGTTGAGACTCCCAGTGACTTCGGCCTGCGAAGTTCGCTGCCGACGCATCCGCAACTTCTGGACTGGCTTGCTTCCGAGTTTGTGAACAGCGAATGGTCTGTGAAGAAGCTGCACCGGCTGATCATGAACTCGGCTGTTTATCGACAATCGTCAGAGCCTTCGAACGAGGCCGTGGCACGAGCGTTGCAGGTCGATGCAGCCAACCGATTACTGTGGAAGTTTCCGCGCCGTCGGCTGGACTTCGAAGCGACGCGGGATTCGTTACTGGCAGTCTCCGGGGCGCTTGATCGAAAACTCGGAGGCCCACCGAGCAACGTACTCAACGGCTTCGTTCCACGACGGACCGTTTACGGATTTGTGAATCGAATGGACCTGCCGGGCCTCATGCGTGCCTTCGATTTTCCGGAACCGGCAGCGACAAGCCCCGGTCGCGAGGTCACGACAATCGCTCCTCAAGCGTTGTACTTTTTGAATAACGATTTTGTAGCGGAGTGTGCGCGGCGACTGTTGACACGCAGCGAGATATCCAGATTGAACGAGTCTGGTTCGAAACAGGACAGGATTCACGCCATCTATGGAATCCTGTTTTCCAGACCGGCGACTCCAGATGAGATTGCGGCAGCCACATCATTTCTCGAAAGATCGCGTCAGGATGCTCCTGAAGCGTCGACTGCCTGGAGCTATGGTTACGGCGGAGTTGATCCGCAGTCGGGAAGGGTGGTGGAATTTCAGCGGCTGACTTACTGGACCGGTTCCCGCTGGCAGGCGGGGCCCACGCTGCCTGACCCGAAAGTCGGCTGGGTGTTTCACGATAAGAACGGCGGGCATCCGGCATCTGCGGAAGATCGTTGTGCGATCAGACGTTGGACGTCACCGGTGTCTGGAACCGTCGAGATCGAATCCCGGCTGAAACATTTGCCGGAACCGGGTAACGGAGTTCGAGGACGAATTGTCAGCTCAACGAAAGGAATGCTTGCTGAAGCGAAAGTTGATCACAGCGAAGCCGACCTGAACGTTACGTCGATCCAGGTCAAAGCTGGTGACACCATCGACTTCGTGGCAGACTGGCAGGGACACATTACAAATGACGAGCACGAATGGCTCATCAGGATTCGACTGATTAAATCTGAAGGCGGGACAAACGACTCGTCTGTTGAAGACTGGAATTCTCAGCGAGACTTTGTCGGAGCCGGGTCTGACGTCTGGACGGACTATGTTCATGCCCTGATGATGACCAACGAATTCGTGTTCCCTGATTAGGCTGCTTGTGAGCCACGATTTACCTCGAACAAGCTTTCTCCCGTGTTTGACTGTTGCAGAAGTTTTCTCATGAATCAGCCAATGGCGAACTGCTCAAAACTGAACATGCCTCGGCGTGAACTGCTGCGCCGATCAGGCACCGGTTTTGGGTTGCTGGGCCTCGCCGGGCTGCTCGATTCCGAAACGGTATCAGGTAACGATCAAACGCCGAACAACACAGCGGTCAGTCCACTTGTTCCGAAATCACCGCACTTTGAACCAAAGGCGTCGCGGGTTGTGCATCTATTTATGAATGGAGGACCATCGCAAGTCGACACGTTTGACTATAAGCCTCAGCTGGAGACGCATCATGGTCAGGCTGTTCCTTCAGGAAACCTGAGGACCGAGCGGCTCACGGGTGGCCTGATGATGTCTCCATTTCGATTCAGACGTCGCGGCGAATCTGGCCTGTGGGTCAGCGAAATGTTCGAAAAGACAGCGGCCCACATCGACGACATGGCGATCATCCGGTCGATGTACGCCGAGGTGCCGAATCACGAACCGTCGCTCATGCTTATGAACTGCGGAGACGGTCGACTGCCTCGACCAAGCTTCGGCGCGTGGGTGACGTACGGACTCGGAACAGAAAATCAGAACCTGCCGGCGTTTCTTGCGATGTGCCCAGGCGGGTATCCGATCGTCGCGACCAGGAACTGGCGGTCGGCGTTTCTGCCAGGGGCGTGTCAGGGAACTTACATCAACACACAGCACACCGACGTCGAAAAACTCATCGAGAATATTCGCAACAGCCGGTTGCCGCTTGCCGAACAGCGGCGGCAGCTTGATCTCACTCAGCTGCTGAACAGGCAACACTCGAAGGAGCGACTGCTCGATCCGCAACTGGAGTCGCGAATCGAATCTTTCGAGCTGGCGTTCCGTATGCAGTCCGAAGCGGGCGAAGCCTTCGACATCAGCCGCGAGCCGAAACACATTCAGGAAACGTATGGCAGCGGTACGCACGGTCGGCAGTTGCTGATCACTCGACGTCTACTTGAGCGTGGCGTCCGTTTCATTCAGGTGTGGAGTGGCGGCGGACAACCCTGGGACAATCACAGCGACCTGGAGAAGAATCATCGAAATCTTGGTGCTGAGTGGGATCAGCCAATCGCGGCCTTTCTCGGTGATCTCAAGCAACGAGGAATGCTGGATTCAACACTCGTTCAATGGGGCGGCGAATTCGGTCGCACGCCAGTCGCTGAGAAACCAGCCCTCAACGGTCGTGACCACAATCACTACGGATTCACCTGCTGGCTTGCTGGTGGCGGAGTCAAAGGCGGTCAGGCTTACGGCGAGACCGATGAGTTTGGATTTCGAGCGGTCGACAAGCCTGTTGCTGTTCACGACCTGCACGCCACCATGCTGCATCTGCTCGGTATGGATCATACGAAGCTGACCCATCGCTATGCCGGTCGGGACTTTCGCCTGACCGACGTGCATGGCGAAGTCGTTGAGGCGCTCATCGCTTAGACGACGACTCCTCTCAGAAGATTCTTCCTGACTTCATTTTCCTTTCGGCGCTGGCCTGCTGAAGTCTCGACGCCCTCTCAAGCCATTTCCGGAAGTTCTACCAATCATGATCCGACGAAGTCTTGTCTGCCTGTCGCTGTTAGCCGTTGCTGTTTTCACGTCGCGTGACGTCCTGGGTGCCGAGTCTGAGGAGACGCAGGCGGCAACAAAGGCCTTTCACCAGTTGATCGATAGCGAGTGGCAATGGACTCTGCGGAACGATCCGGAATTCGCGTCGTGGCTTGGCGATCATCGTTACGATGATCGCTGGCAGGATCTGAGTTCGGAAGCCATTCAAAGCCGCCACGAATACCGGAAGTCGGTGCTGGTTGATCTGGCGCAGATTGATTCGACACGGCTGTCGAAGCAGGATCGTGTCAGTTATGAGTTGTTCCGAGGTCAGCACCAGGACGCCGTCGATGCTTTCAGGTTTGGCTGGCACCTGGTTCCGCTGACTCAACGCGACGGAATTCAGGATGCAGGTTCGCTCGCCTCGTCACTGCGGTTTGAGACGGTCAAAGATTACGAAGCGTGGAACGCCCGGCTTGACCGTTTTCCCGAATATATGGATCAGACGCTGGCTCTGATGCAGGAAGGAGTCGATCGGCGCATCGTTCACGCTCGTGTTGTGATGACTCGCTTGCCGGCGCAGATTCGGCAGCAGATTGTCGAGGACCCGACGCGAAGTCTGTTCTACAAACCGTTCCGTGAGATGCCGGATGCAATCTCGATCGAGAAACAGGATGAACTGAAAGCTGGGGGTGAGGCCTTGATCCGCAGGCGAATCGTGCCCGCTTACACGAAGATGCTGCGTTTCTTTGAGGACGTTTACCTGCCCGCGTGTTTCGAAAAGGCTGGCGTCGGGCAGATTCCACACGGCAAAGAGTTTTACGCTTTGCGGGCTCGGCAGTTCACCACGACCGATCTGACGCCGCCACAGATACACGACATCGGCCTGCGCGAGGTGCAGCGGATCCGCGGCGAGATGGAGCAGGTCATGCGGACGGTCGGCTTTGAGGGATCGTTCGCTGCGTTTCTGGAGCACCTTCGCAACGATCCAAAGTTTTACTACAACGATCCGAACGAGCTTCTCGCCGAATACAAAGCAATTTGCCGCCGCATCGATCCTCAGCTGCCGAAGATGTTTGGGCGGCTGCCAAGGCGGCCATACCAGCTGGAGTCCATTCCTGAACACCTCGCGCCCGACACGACAACTGCTTACTACCGTCCGCCGTCAGCGGATGGCGGACGCAACGGAACGTACTTCGTCAATCTCTACCGCCCGGAGACGCGTCCGAAATACGAGATGGAGGTGCTCTCCGTTCATGAGGCCGTGCCGGGACACCATCTGCAGATCGCGCTGGCTCAGGAGCTGGAGGGTATCCCCGAGTTCCGTCGTTATGGAGGCTACACGGCGTTCATTGAAGGCTGGGGACTTTACTCGGAGCGGCTTGGCTACGAGCTGGGGCTCTATCAGGATCCGTACTCGCAATTCGGCCAGTTAACGTACGACATGTGGCGAGCTGTTCGCTTGGTCGTCGACACTGGTATTCATGATCAGCGCTGGTCGCGACAGCGGGCGATCGACTTCTTTGCCGCCAACGCCGCGAAGTCGATGCACGACATTGAAAACGAAATCGATCGGTACATCGCCTGGCCGGGTCAGGCTCTCGCTTACAAGATCGGGCAGCTGCGAATCCTGGAATTACGCCAGAAAGCCGAAAAAGAACTCGGTGACAGATTCGACCTGCGAGCGTTTCATGACACGATTCTCGGCCAAGGCGCGGTCACGCTGCATGTGCTGGACGGAATCGTCGAAGACTGGATCGCCGAGCGGAAAGTGAAGGAATAATTGCGACGCTTCTTCCAGCCTACGGCTACTGCCGCGTAAACGACCTACTCATCGAGGGTGGACTCGAAGTCAGGCAGCTCCACGAAGTCGGGCTTTTCAGAGACAACGTCTTTCAGCGATGGGGGAGGCACCGAGTAATAAACCGAGCTGCCGGTCGACATCGGTGGCGAGTGGCGGTTCATTCGCCAGAGGCGGTGCGGTTTCAGATTGTGCAGCAGGCTGTCGCAGCCCGTGGCGGATCCCAGAACCAGACCGGCAAGAACGAAAAAAATTAAACGGGAGGCGGGCATGGCGTGACTCCGATAGAGTATCTGAGGACGTGGTGGCGTCAAATGATTTGCGGCGTGCAATGATCTGAAAATGAACGACGCCGGGACGCCAGGACGGGAGCGGGAGTCTAGAGCCCAGCGGAAAGTGGGTGAAGACGAGCTTTCGAGGAACGTTTTCACAGAGATTGTCCCATTTTCAAGGTTGAATCTGTGGCGGGTCGGTTTCTGAGAATCCAATAGAAACCCTGTATCTCTGGGTAGCTGGATCGAATCCGGCGATGGTATAGTCCGCGGCTCGTCCGTGTGACGAAAGCGGCGTTTACCCTGTGGTTTTCGGGATCTGTTTTCCGAACAGGGTGGACATTTACCCTTAGCAACTGATGACAGTGCCTGCATGACGTGTGTCGACCGAGAGCTTTGCTGATCGGGTGACAGACGTTTTTTTTGTTGGCTGCCTGCCAGTCCGCGGGATTTGGACAAGGATCTGAATCGGCCGCGATGAATCGCCTGCCAGATCGATGCGCCTCTCATCACAACTCAATGCTGTGCCATGAGATGCGTTGTCTTTTCTGAACAGGACGAACTGACTGGAGCATGCTCCACTGCAGCCACACTGACTGCTCTTTCCGGACAGATTTCGTATATCCGAAGAAGTAGAGTTGCTGACTAATGATGAGTGAGAGTCTCGATGGTTGATCGTAACCTGCTGCGTGAGTTCCACATTCCCGATGAAGTGCTCGACGCGGAATTCCGCCAGGCAATGGGCGAGGCCGGTGTTGCTGATGAGGACACCGACGACCTGGAAGTTTACTACAACATGGCGCCGATGGCGTTCGATCCGGGCAAGATTGTCCCCGGCAAAGTGATCCGGCTCGAAGGTGACGACGTGCTCGTCGATGTCGGGTACAAAAGCGAAGGCGTGGTTTCCCTCGACGAGTGGAATGACCAGCCGACGAAGCCGAAACCAGGGGATGAGATCGAAGTTCTGCTCGAAGATTTCGAAGACGAATTCGGCCTCGTACTGCTTTCGAAGCGGAAAGCCGACCGGATTCGCGAGTGGGAAAAGATCATCAACACCCACGCCGAAGGCGATGTCGTCAAAGGCAACGTTGTTCGCAAAATCAAG
>JABMPE010000562.1 GCA_013203845.1 Rhodopirellula sp.
ACCAACTTCAACTTGACCGTTGAAGAAGCCATCGAGGAGGTAGGAAGTGGCGACGCTCAGAAAGTCCGTGGAATTGACGGACAATTTGCCCTGCTGCATCGAGACGGCAAGCGAATTCGCATGGCTCGTTCGATCGGTCGCCCAATGCGTTATTTTCTCGCCAAGTTAATCGATGGGCCGTGCCTGATCGTAGCCGAGCGAATCGACGAAATTGCAGCGTGGCTGAAACAGGAAGGGCTGGATGATCAGTTTCATCCTTCTTACACGCGAATGGTGCCGGCTCATCACATTGTCGAGTTATCGCTGGTCGGTTGCCCCGATCCGAACCCGACGCTCACCCGGTATTTCGACCCGCAACGAAACAGTCAGGGAACCGACCTGAATGAAATCGGCAAGGCGTACATCGAGGCTCTTGCTGACGAGTGTTCCAAGTGGCTCGACGGTATTGACAGTGTGGACCGGCAGGCTCCTGTCGGCGTGATGTTTTCAGGCGGTATCGACAGCGGTGCTCTCTTTCTCGTGATTTATCACCTGATGCAGAAGCGAGGCTCAAATCTGTCGCGACTCAAGGCCTTCACGTTGTCGGCCATTGACGAAGGCCACGAGGCGGCCCTCAGTCCTGACGCCCGGCAGGCCGCACGCTTTCTCGACGAAGTCGACCTGAGTCTGTTTCTGGAAGTGGTCGACGTCCCGAAAAGTTCACTCGACTATGTCGAAGCCATTCGAATCACCGAGGACTACAAACCGCTTGACATTCAGTCGGCGACAATGGGCATCGCTTTGTGCCGAGCGATTCGCAATCGATATCCAGACTGGAAGTTTCTGGCCGACGGAGACGGCGGCGATGAAAATCTCAAGGACTACCCGATCGAAGAGAATCCGGAACTCACGATTCGCAGCGTGCTGAATAATCAGATGCTGTATCACGAGGGCTGGGGAGTTCACGCCATCAAGCATTCACTGACTTACTCCGGCGGGCAAAGTCGCGGTCACGTGCGAACGTGGGCTCCGGCTCGGCATTTCGGATTCAGTGGCTTCAGCCCGTTCGCTCTCCCTAACGTCATCGAAGTCGCTGAGGGTATCCCGTTCATCGAATTGACCGAATGGGACCACGGCAAGCTGTACAACCTGAAAGGTGAAGTTGCTCGCCGTGGAGTCGAAGCGGTCACAGGCATCACGATGCCTGTCTTCGAAAAACGCCGCTTTCAACACGGAGCTGTCGACAAGGCCTCTTTCGACGACGTGTTCCCGAAAAATGAACTCGCGTATCGAACTGCCTTCGCCGAAATCTTCGGTGCAGTTCGATGATCACGTCGTAACGATTGCTCGAAAGATTTATCGCAGAGTACGCTAGAGTGACGTACGCCGAGGTCGCCGAAGTGAACTTTCAGGTTGACGACCTCGCAGCCTTTGAGAGACTGACAACTCACTTCAGCGCGACGGGCTCTCCCTTTTTTCTCTGCGTTTTCGCCGTCAGCGAACTCTGCGATTCGATACGCAAACGCGATTTAACCATCGCTTGTTACCCGCCAAGGATTGTGTCGACGCCGTCTGCTCCGACAAGCGTTGCCTGGCCGCTGTAGCCTGATGCGTCGATCAGTTTTGTGTTGACGCCCCCTTCGACGCGGACCGCTTCAAGCTTACGCAACGTGTCCGTTCCGAAGCCTCGAAGCTGTTCATCGGTCAGTACGAAACCGCCGACGTCAGCGCTTTCGAAGGCTTGATCAGAACCGCTGCCGCCGTCGAGTGTGTCACGATCACGCCCGCCCTGCAGAGTGTCATTGCCGCCTTCGCCCAGGATGGTGTCTTCGCCCTGGTTACCGAAGAGGTAATCGTTGCCGGTGCCGCCGAGCAGCCAGTCGTTGCCGCCACCGCCGTCCAGGCTGTCGTTACCAGATCCGCCGACCAGCCGGTCGTGATTCGAGCCACCAATCAGTGTGTCATCGCCGGTGTTTCCATCGAGCGTTACTTTGCCGCTGAATCCTGAAGCGTCCAGTCGATTCGCTCCGGAGCCGCCGGTCAGAATGGCGAGGTCAATGCCACCCAGCACGTCGTTGCCCAGGCCGGTCAACGAGCCATTGGTCAGAGTGAAATCAACGTTGCCCTGTTCGACGATACGGTCTCCGAATCCACCTCCACCGTTCAGCGTGTCGTCGCCGTCTCCGCCGGTAAGAAGGTCGCCGGACCCGCCTTGTCCGTTAAGCAGGTCGTTGCCGTCGCCGCCTTTCAACGTGTCTCGGCCGCCGCCGCCAAAGACGACGTCGTCGCCAGCACCGGAGAAGATTGAGTCCGCTCCCATCTCGCCATTGATCGTGTCGGCTCCGGAGCCGGTGATGACGGTATCGTCGCCCCATCCAGCCTCGACGTTACTGTCCGAGCTGAGCAGTGACAGATCAATGAAATCGTTTCCGTCGCCGCTGTCGACACTCACGTCTCCAGTAAACGCTTCATCGACAGACTGGAACTGAATGGTGTCGTCCAGAAAGCCGGTGGTCAGACTTAGCTCCCCAGATCCCAGACGCACAGGAATCGCTGTTCCATAACCACCGCGGTCGATCAGGCTGATGCCGTCTGACGAGGTACCCATGTCGGAAACTTTGATCGTGGATGACGAATCCGCAAACGCGATGCTCCGAGACATTGAATCCACCAGGTCGGAAAGATTTTCGATGCTGGTGTAGAGAATTCGTCGACCATCGACTGTGACGGAACCGTCAACGTCGGAGTCCAGCTGGTGAACCGTTGTGGAAGCCGTTCCGCCTGTCAGGTTCAACGTATCGGTGTCGGCAGTGCCGGTTCCCAGCAGATCGATGCCGGCAAACGGCAGAGGGTTACCATTCGAGAAATCGACGGTCAACGACTCTGAGGCGTTTGTCCCGAGGATCTGGAGATGATCGAGTTCGGCGCTGGCAAACAGGAAGTAGACTCGGGCAGAACCATCGGTCACGACGTCTGCATTGTCAGCGAGCTCAACGTTTTCTCCGACGACGCTCAGTAACAGGTCGCTGCCGAAGTCGTCAGCGTTCAGCGTCATTCCATAGAATTCGGTGGCTCCCACGTCGATCCGATCGGCATCGTTCTGATTGCCATCGAGAACGCGGCTGCGACCGCGCTGGTCGGTCGTCCAGAATTCTGCCGTCTGACTCAGATCGTTACGGAAGGAAATCGCCGTGCCGCTGTCAATCGCGATGCTGCCGGTGCGAGGAACGTGTGTCAGCGTTGGTCCGCCATTGTCGAGCAGGTCAGTCAGCATCGGGTCAAGCGGAACGGCAACCGTACCGATCATGTCGCCGTTAATTCGATTGACCGCGCCCAGAATTCCAGCGTTGATCCCGAAGATGTTGGAACCCTTGCTGAAGACCGTTCCGCTGATATCCGGTCGACCATAGAAATCCGAATTCTGCGCGACGATCGTGTTGCCAATATTCAGCGTGCCGTTGTTCCAGATTCCGCCGCTGGTACTTTCAGACGAGTTATTCAGGATGGTCGCGTTCGTGACGTTAAGGTTGCTGAGGTCGTAATTCGAAATCCCACCACCATTGCCGACAGCAGCGTTACCCGAGATCGTGCTTTGTGCGATCGTCGCACTGCTGTTAGCCGCGGTGATTCCTCCACCATCGCCACCGGCAGAGTTGGTGTGAACCGAACTTCTCAGCAACTGCAGCGATGAATAATCCAGAGCCACTCCGCCACCATCGGTCACCGAAGTGTTGCCGGAAATCGTGGACTCGATAATCGTGACGCTGGAGCTTCTAGCGTAAATGCCTCCCCCAATGTCTTCGGTTGTGTTGTCACGGATCGTCGACGTTTCGATCGTGATCGTCGAACCGGGGAAGATGCTCAGTCCACCACCGTCGTCGGTGGCCGCGTTGCTGGCGATCGTCGTGTCGATGATGTCAGCCGTGCCGCCGTCAATGGCGAGTCCGCCACCGAATCTCGTCGACGTGTTGTTGTCGATCGAGCTGTCGTTGATCTCTACGAAACCGTTGAACGAGTAGACGCCGCCGCCATCCTGTTCCGCTGTGTTGCCGGTGACGGTCACTCGTTCGAGCTGCAGGTTTCCCTGATTATTGACGATCGCGCCGCCGTGTGATTCAGCGCTGACTGATCCGGCAGCGACGTTACCGGTCAACACGACATCCCGCAGAATGACGTTGCCGCCTTCGCTGTAGATGCCCGCTCCAAACTCGGCAGCACCGTTCTGAATCGTGACGCCGCTCAATACCAGAGTGACGTTCGGAGCGATGTCGAAGAGGCGATCGATCGCTCCACCGTCGATGATGGTGACGTCGGCGCCTGCTCCGCGAATCGTCAGGTGGTCGTTGATGTCGAGGTCACCGGTTGACGCGAAGTCTTCATTGATGCCTGCTCGGGTCAGCGTGTAGGTGCCGGCTGGCAAAGCGATGATTGCTTCGCCGACGATCGCATTCGTTTCCTGAATGGCTGAACGAAGCGAGATCTTCCCCGAGCTGTCTGCAGCGGAGCCGTCAGCGGTCACGGCATCAAACGTATCTTCAAAGGTGTTGACGGCAAACGTGGTGGTCTCGTTGACAAACTCCACGGCGCCGATGTCGACGATGTAGAGACCGTCCCGGTTGCCATCGTAATTTCGAAAATTTCCCGTCTGGTCGAGAGACGCCGCTCCGACGGAGACGCCAGCGTCGATCGCTGGGCTGGCCAGCAGCAGTGCATGACTCAGTGTTGGGCCGCCATTGTCGGCCAGCGGTAACAGACCCGGATCCAGCACGGCGTTTGAGAAGCCCATCTGATCATTGTTCTGGCCGAAGAAAAATCCCGTGGCGTTATCAACCCGTCCGATGAGATTGCTGCCGAGCGTGAAGTAAGCGCCTGAGACGTCAAAGTCATACGAGACCGCGGTGTTTTCGGCGACGATCGTGTTGCCGAGGCTGGTCTGCGTTGTCGACCGAATTCCGCCGCCGAGTGTTCCGGCTGAGTTGGCCGTCACCGTTGCGTTCACAAGGGAGGTGCCACCAGATGCCGCGTTGTAAATCGCACCGCCGGAGAGCAGTGTTGTGTTGCCGGAGAACGTCGAATTACTGATGCCGAGCGACCCCGTGAATCCGTTATTGCTGATCGCACCTCCGTCCTCGCTGGCTAGATTGCTGAAGAACAGGCTGTTTTGAATTTCGACGAGCGAGTTGTCGTTATAGAGGCCGCCGCCACCCAGCGCCGTGGTGTTTCCCGAAATGGTCGTGTCCATCAGGCCGAGCGTGACTCCGGCAGCGCGAATACCGCCACCTTCGTACGTGGCCGAGTTGTCGGCAATCGTGCTGGTGAAGATTCGCAGTTGAGCACCATCACCAAAGACATTGATGCCGCCGCCCTGTTCGGTTGCCGTATTGTTCGAGACAGAAACTTCCGTCAGCGAGACGATGGCACTCTCCATACTCAAACCGCCGCCATCCAGAGCAGCTGCGTTGTTTCGAATCGCTCCGCCCGTCATATCGAGCGTGCCGTTGAAGACAGAGATTCCGCCGCCATCCATTTCCGTACTGTTGTTCTCAAAGATGCTGTTGATGATGGTGACTGTCGAGTCTGTCGAGTACAGGCCGCCGCCGTGAATTTCTGACGTGTTGTTGCGCACGATGACGCCGTCCAGAGTCACCGTGCCACCTTGCGAGTTCGCGATTCCGCCGCCGACCGAATCAAACGCGCCCTCGGCAATGTTGTCTTCAACGATGCTGTCTTTCAGGGTCAGCGTTCCGGTATTCCGAATGCCGGCACCGTTGCGGGCGGTACCATTGCGGATCGTGACTCCTGAAATACTGACGTTTGCACTGGAGAAAATGTCAAACACACGGTCGATGTCACCGGCATCGATAATCGTGTTTTCCGCACCGGCTCCGATGATGGTCAGGTCGCCCGTGATGTCGAGGTCACCCGCGATCGCGTTGTCGTCATCGTGCCCGTCAAATGACAGTGTGAAGGTCCCTGATGTCAGATAGATCGTGTCAGGACCAGCCAGCGCGTTCGTTTCCTGAATCGCGGCTCGCAGCGAATCAACGCCTTGATTATCGGCGGCGACACCATCGCCGAAGATGTTGTCAAAGTTGTCGGCAGTTGACGAAACCATAAAAGTCGTCAGCAGTGTCCGGCTTTGCAGCTTCTCGCCGTGGTGAGCGGGCGTTTGATTGGTGCGATTATTGATAGTTCGTCTTCGCTGAGCTTTTGCGAATCGGAATTTGAACGGCAAAAAATGACGCATTGGACATCCTGTCCTGATGAGCTTCACTGAGTGGAGCAGCCGCGATCCACAATTGGTGAATGAGGAAGACTGGGAAAGCCTTATCGATAATTCGGCATTTCCGGCAGCGAATTCCAGTAAAACTCAGCGATCCCTTGATTTTCGTTCAACTTTCGCGGGCACTCGCGTGGGGCCGTGCTGGCTCCCCTCGCAATTTCACAAGGCGCCAACCGGGACGAAGCCGCATGACGGCAGAGGACTCACGGGCCTGGCCCGGTGATCACAGCGAATCCGGGCTCATAGCAAATCCAGGTTCACAGCGAATCTGGCGAGTCCGCATTGCCAGCGGTTACGGGAATGATCAGCCCCAGCCGGAGCATCTCTTCGACAAGTCCCTTGGCCAGCGGGCCAGCGACCTGTCCACCGGAACCGCCGTGTTCCAGAACGGCGACGAAAGCGACCTGAGGATCTTCTGCGGGCACATAACCAGCGAACCAGCCGTGATCCCGCCCGGAACCAGTTTCAGCTGTCCCCGTCTTGCCGGCGATCGAGACTTCTTTCGTGAAGACAGTTCGATGCCCGGTTCCGCCGCGGGAAGCCACGACTTCTTCCAGGCCGGCGCGCACATACTTCAGAGTCCGAGCGGAAAGCGGCACATGCTCTTTCTGGGAAGGCACGAGGATTGTCGACGCTGGACCGCCTTCCGCACTATGTGGAGTGACCGCTCGAACCACTCTCGGCGATGGCATGTCTCCGCCGGTGGCGACTGCCGCCATCAGCCGCGCGATCTGCAGCGGCGTGACCGACAGTCGAGACTGACCGATCGCCAGGCCGAGCGTGTCGCCTTCGTACCAGGGTTCCGGGGGAGCGGCGTCTGGCTTCGGCGAAGTGTCTGGAGACTCGTCCATCGCTGCCTGTTCGAAGTTGGCCAGCGTGATCGTCTCAACGGCTTTCGGTCGCGGCAGATGTCCGCCGCTTTCAAAGGGAAGATCGATGCCGGTTCGGCGTCCGAAGCCAAGTCGCTCAGACCAGTCCACCAGCGGCCCGGCCTTCATTTCCGCGCCGACCGTATAGAAATAGACGTTGCACGACTTACACAGTGCGTCGACCAGCGAGACGTCGTTGTGTCCGACTCCGTAGTGACGGTAGATGTAACACCGGTGCCGCTCGGGTGTTTTCAGGTAGCCTCGGCAGAAAACGGAAGCTTCCGGATCAAGCGATCCGCTTTCCAGGCCAGCGATGGCGGTCAGCGTTTTGAAAACTGAGCCGGGTGCAATGGCCATGCTGGTCACGCGGGGAAACAGGGGACTGCGTTTGTCGAGCTGCAGAGCCTGCCAGAGTTCTGCATTGTGATCAACCAGCAGCCGCAGATCGAAACGTGGTGCCGCTGCGGCGCAGAGGATCTGCCCGGAATGAATATTAATGGCGACGATGCAGCCACCCGTTGGCCGGGACGCCGTCTCTGCAGCAGCCTCACGGGCTCTGGCAAGTTGCTGCCTGGATTCGGTCGTTCCTTCGGCAACCCATTTCAACGGCAAGCTGTTCGTCGCTTTGTCGAGTAACGCTTCGGCGTGACGTTGCAGAGGTTCAATCAGTGCCAGGTCAATGTCCGCTCCCGGTTGTGGCTGTCGAACGATTTCCCGCAGGATGATTTCGCCAGCCGAGTTCGACACGATCCGTTCAAGTCCACGTTGCCCGCGGAGATACCGATCGTACGAACGTTCGACCCCCGTTCGCCCCGTCCGGTCTCCGGCTTGAAGGTCGCTGTTACCGAAGTCGCCCGCTCCGTCTGCGGCAGAACTGATCGCCCTGCTTTTGACGTCTTCGTCATCAACGGGTTGCCGAGTGCCGACAATGTGCGCCGCCAGCGAGCCTTCGGGGTAATCCCGTTCCGTACGCATGTCAAAGTCGACGCCGGGATACAACGACGGTCGTGTGACAACAGCCGCGACCTTTTCGTAGGGCAGGTCTTCCGCAATGACGTGATATTCGAATTCTTCCCGAACCGTGATCGGCTCGCGCCGCCGCCGTTTCGGGGGCGTCGTCAGCTCAGTCCGCAGCCGTTCCCACGCGGAGCCCCAGAGCGTTTCCTTGTCTAACTGCTCCTGCCGCTTCTGATGTTCGGTTTCTGCCGCTTCGTCAGCTCGTTGGTCCCGACTTCGTTCGACCAGCGCGACAATCCGTTCGATACGCTGCTGGTTGTCGGCACGTTTCCTGGCGAACTCTTCGTCGGAAATCCCAATCGCCGCCGCCAGCCGAGTCCACATGCGGTGCCGTTCGGCCAGCACTTCCTGTTGCGCGGCGTCGATCAGTTCTCGATCGGAACGCTCGTCGCTGCTGAGCCGCTCGCGAGCCCGCTGTCTTAACCACAAACCGTCGGCAGGTTCTTCCAGCCAGCGATAATGGACCTTTAACTCGTAGGTCGCGACGTCGCGCGCCAGTTCACGACCATCGATCAGAATTCGACCGTCAGTTGTTTCGATCGGCTTGAACGACTCGGTGACTCGGGATTCGAAGCCGGCAATGAAGTCTTCCGCCTGAAAGGCCTGCAGCGAGGCGAGTTTTCCGCAGACCACCAGCAACGGAATGAGAATCAGAACAAAGAGCCCGGCGAGTCTCACTCCGGGATTTTTATCGAGGTCGTAATCACCGCGCAGTCCCGCACCTTCTTCAGACTCTGAGAGAAAGTTGCCAGGACGGTTAAGCATGAATTCTTTCCACAGGCCGCAGCGACACAGGCATTCCACAAGGCCACATGGCACAAGGCACCATTTGATGAGCGAACCGCTAAAGAGCCGCGTTTTGATTCGGCATCAGCACTCTTCCACAACTGCGAAGTGTCACCACGGTCAGCGTTGTTAACAGAGTCGCAATCAGGGTCGATGTCAGAATGGAACTTGCCAGAAAAGAGGGGGCCACGGGTGCTGGTCTAGTCGCCATCGAGCACGTGGCCACCAGCATCGCCATCAGAATTCCGCAGGCGACGCTGACGACGAAAATCTTCAGCGGCGTCTCCAGCGACTTCGGCGAGATGATTCGCTGCAGCACACCTGTTGAAGCGATCGTTCCGGCAATCAGCAGGCCGGGATGAAGATTCGAAAAGGCGTCGATCATCAATCCATAAGCCGCTGCGGCCACAATCGATGCCGACGGTGATGGCAGCGTCGCCAGCCAGGGAAGCAACATCCAGACGAATGAACCGTAAGGAGTGACCAGGCCGGTTCCGGTTGGTAGCGTCGTCTCGATGGCCAGCAGACCGTACGCGGCGGCGAGCAGTGTGAAGTATCGTGTCATGAGTCGGAGCCTCGCTGCTGCTGTTGAGGAAGGCGGCCACTCAGTTGTGGAACGCTCCGATCAGGGTGACCAGAATTTCGTGAAGTGACGTCCGTGGGCGAGACTTGCCCTCCGGATGACGTGGGATTCAGCACGTCATCGCTCGGACCTCGTGTGTCAAAATCGACGTCGAGCTGAGGGACAACGATCTCGACTTTCTGCAGACGGTCCAGATCAACCGCCGGGCGGACGGTAATAACCCAGTGCAAAGATCCGGGAGGAATCTCTGCGGAAACCACATGTCCAAACAGCATCGGCGCGTCGACCGAATGCCCTGGAAGAGAATACACGGGCATATCTGCATCCACGTGTTCGGTGGCCGGAATCTGAGTCAGTTCGCACAACCCCTTCTGTTTCAAGTCGGAGCGTCCCTCCAGCATTCCCTCGGCCTTGAACGAAAATCCCATCGCGTCCGGGCTGGCAGCATCAACACGACACAGCACGGCTCGAGCGCGGAAGCCAGAATCCGTCAGGTACTGCAGCGAGCTGGTCCAGCGACCGGCCTGCACGATTCGTCCGACAACGCATCGCCCGGCAAAAACCGGCAGCCCATCAGCAACATTCAGTTCAGAACCCGCCTGCACGACCGGTAGGTCGCCGTTCAACACCCACAGGTCGGAAGCCACGCCGTCGGAATCGCCCCGGTCAAGAATGCGGCGGGACTTCAGTTCAGAAAGAATCTCGCGACCGAGTACCGTCGCGCGGACCGCTCTGGGGCGAATGAGAGGCCGGGCTGTTTCGACCGCAAACGGTGATGCTCCGTTTCGTTGGACCGTCGCCAGTTCCTGAGTCGCTGACTCGGCAGCCAGTTGTGCTCGCCGTTCTCTCAGCCTGGTGTCCTCAACCTCGGCCCGCAGCTGGTCGATCTGGCGATGCTGATCTGCCAGCTCACGATCGATCGCCGTTCGCCAGCGGGACTGCGCTGCAGCCAGTGATGATCTGACAAATCGTTGCCCCGGCGAGACAGCCAGACGGATGACGTCCCGAACTGGCAGGGTGGCCGAAGCTGGCAGGGAAGCAAACATCGCCGCTCCCAGCAGGCAGGCGGCGAGCACTCGAAAGGTGCCGGTGTTATGTGATTCTGTCATGAGCCATCCCGTCAGGCGGCGTTTTCGATGGTCTCAAACCGATCCTGCCACTCGCTGAGATGTTCCAGACAAATGGCCGCGCCACGGGCCACCGTATTCAGCGGCTCGTCAGCGATGCGAACGGGGATCCCCAACTGCTCGTGCATCAACCGGTCAATGCCACGCAACAGCGCGCCACCGCCGGTCAGAACCATTCCGGTGTCGACGATGTCGGCCACCAGTTCCGGCTTGCACCGTTCAATCACCGACTTCACGCACGCGACAATGGATTCCAGCTGCGGATTGAGTGCTTCCCGGACTTCTTCGCTGGTGACAATCGCTTTTCGAGGCACGCCGCTGATCGTATCCAGCCCGCGAATATCGCTGGTCAGTTCCTGTTCGAGCGTGAAGGCGCTGCCGAGACGAATCTTGATCTGCTCCGCCGTCTGCGATCCAATTTTCAACGAGAACTGCTGCTTCATGTACTCCACAATCGCGGCGTCAAGCTTGTCGCCGGCGACGCGGACGGATTCGCTGACGACGATCTCACCGAGACTCAGAATCGCGACGTCGGACGTTCCACCACCAATGTCGCAGACCATGCTGGCGATCGGCTCCGAGATCGGCAGTCCGGCACCAATGCCTGCGGCTCGAGATTCCTCGATTAAGTAAACCCGCCCGGCTCCTGCACGTTCGGCACTGTTGAAGACGGCACGTTTTTCGACCGGAGTGATTCCGCCAGGGACAGCAATGACCACGCGAGGTCGCATGCCCTTAACATGCCGGCTGGCCTTCTGAATGAAGTAACGCAGCATGACTTCGCATTGCTCGAAGTCGGTAATCACGCCGTCTTTCAGTGGACGGACGGCGGTGATTGATTCCGGAGTTCGCCCGAGCATCTGCTTCGCCACCTTGCCGACCGCTGTCCCCTTTCCGAGAACTCGTCGCGTGCCCTTTTGCAGCGCAACGACGGATGGTTCGTTCAGCACGATGCCCTCGCCCTGAATGATCACAAGTGTATTGGCTGTCCCAAGATCAATCGCCAGATCCGGGCAGAGTCGTTGACGCATCCAGTTCAACACGCGTGGCTGGCCATCCCTGGTCTGAAGAGGTGAGTCAGCGGCGCACCTTCATGTAGAAGTACGCAGCCGTTCCGATTTCGTCGACCGAACATCCTGCGGTGACGAACGCGAGCTCGGATTTGTATCCCGGTCGTAAAAACAGGGCAATATGGGGTTTCGGCAGAAAGGTCAGCCGAACCGCGTGTGAGAGGCTGCTCGAGAAGGCAGCTCAACCCGGAAAATTCACGTCTTTAAAGTCCATTTCCAGCAACGAATTCTGAATCTCGCGGAAAGATCAGTCCCGAAATAACCGCCCGACTGCGTGAAGAGGCAGATCCTGCGGAACAGACTATCGCGGTTCTGTGTTGGTTGATGAAGAGTTTCTCTTCACCTCAGACCAGCTCGCGAATCAGATCGCGAGTTTCCAGCAGGTAGCGAGGTCGACCGGCGTTGTCGGGAAAGGTCAGCGACGGGTCAATTCCCAGGTGCTGATACAAAACCGCCAGCACGTTTTCCGGGCGGTACGGTGCTTCAACCGGGACGCCGCCGCTGGAATCGGATGCGCCGACCACCTGCCCGACTTTCAGATTGCCGCCCGACATAAGAACGCTCATGACTCGCCCCCAGTGGTCTCGACCGGCGTTCTTATTGACTCGCGGAGTTCGCCCGAACTCGCCCATCGCCACAAGCATGACCTTCTGGTGAAGGCCACTTTCGTAGAGGTCGGTGACCAGCGAAGCAATCGCCTGGTCCAGACCCGGCCCCTTATCGTTCATCCGTTTCCTGATGTCGCCGTGGTCGTCCCAGCTTCCCAGCGTGTTGGCGCGGACCGTGACGAACGTGACGCCGCGCTCAACCAGCCGCTTCGCAAGCAGAACGTTCTGACCGATCGAGTTGCGTCCGTAGCGGTCTCGAGTGGCATCGTCTTCTTCGTCGATCGCGAACGCGCTGCGAGCGGCGTCGCCCGTAACCATCTCAAAGGCCTGGCGAGTGAACTCGTCGGTCGCTTCAGCACCGCCACGGTTGTCGACAATTCGGCGAGCGGCATCGAATCCGGACAGCAGGCTGCGTCGATCGGAAAGTCGATCCTGATCAATGCCCGACAGCAGCGTCAGATTGGGAACTTCGAAACTTTTGTCGTCGGCGCTGCGGGACGTCTCCAGCGGATTATTTCCTTTGCCGAGCCAGGCAGCACGGCCAAACCTCATGCTTTGAGGAATCGAGACAAAGGCTGGGACACCTTTGGCGTTGGCTCCTCGCATCCGCATCGTGTACGAGCCGATGCACGGCATTTCGTTGTTTCGATTCTGATTGTCGTTGAGGTAGTAGCCAGTCTGCGTCAAGTGGCTACTGGTGCCATGACTGCTTGAGTTGTGGTGAATCGAGCGGATGATCGCCAGACGATCGGCGATGGCCGCCTGCTTCGACATCAACTCGCAAAATGAAACACCCGGCAGTGCCGTCGCGACGGCGTTGAACGGACCTCGGTACTCGATGGGAGCATTCGGTTTTGGATCGTATGTCTCATGCTGAGTTGGTCCGCCAGCCAGCTCCAGATAGATAACAGCCGTGTCGGGCGAGGGAGCAACGCCAGTGCCTGGTTGTGCCGCCGAGGCCGCCTGCAGTCGCAACAGCTCGGGCATCGTGAGCCCAAAGAGTCCACCAAGTCCGGCCTGCACCAGACCTCGGCGGGAGATTCCATCGCAGAATTCATTGCTGTTTTGACGCAACATCAGGCGGGGCCTTTCGGTTTCGGAGGGAAAGCCATGTGGCGGTTCAGCAGCGAGGGTCGCAAATCGCGAAGGTCCAGCGGGTGAGGACGAAAAACGTACTTTCCAGAATACCGAATCGTCCAGCCCGATCTACGATGGTGACCGGAATTCCGCGGTTACGTTGCGATCCACCGCCGTTACACTGCGGCCTGCTGCATTTGTGGCGAACGGGCAGAGGCTGAACGGATCGATTGCGTCAACGACTTCAGCGCAGACTGCTCCAGCCTGCAGAACTGCAATCCACATGGACCTCGGTTTCGGGGATGGTGATTTTTCTGCACGACCTGGTCGAGTGCTGTGTGAACAGGGCTCGCCTGGCGAACTCGAAGCCGGATGTCTGACGTCAGGGTGTTTCATGCGAATTCAAAACGTCACGTCGAACGCAACAAATCAGGCAACTTTGCTGTTGGTCATGGTTGCCATCGTCGCGTTGACATCGTTGACCGGCTGCAGTCGGGGCGAGCCGTCGGCGATCTCTGGCCAACCTTCGGGAACTCCCGGAAACGAAGCGTCACTCGCGGCGTTCGACGACATTGGTGACCAGCACGCGGCGAGCGAAGTCATACACGTTTCCGCCGAAACCGTCCCGAAGAACAAGGCAGAGCACGTGAACCGCCTCGCTCACGAAACAAGTCCCTACCTGCTGATGCACGCTCGCAATCCCGTCGACTGGTATCCCTGGGGGCCCGAAGCCTTTGAAGCTGCGAAGTCCGGCGACAAGATGATCTTTCTTTCGATTGGCTACAGCAGCTGTTACTGGTGCCACGTCATGGAGCGGCTGGTCTTCGAGAACGAAGAAATCGCCAGGTACATGAACGAGCACTTCATCAACATCAAGGTCGACCGCGAAGA
>JABMPE010000563.1 GCA_013203845.1 Rhodopirellula sp.
AACGCCTTCCATCCTGTTGCCCAATCCCAGGACGCCATTGTCACCAGCTCATGGAGAGCTGGAAATAATTCAGGAGCAAAGTTGGGACAGTCGGAAATTAAATTATTGTGCTCAACCAGCAAATCGAGCGGAGCTGAAAGGAGAGCCAGACAGACTGCGAATCTGTAGTTGTCCTGGTCAACGTCTTTCAGATCGAAATCAGCCTGGAGTTCGTTCAAAAGCCAGTTGAAGCTCGTTTCAGTTTGAGGCAGTCGCTCGGCGTCTCGAAGAATTCGGAAAGCGGATTCTCTTCCGTATTTTTCAACGGCTTCAATGACGAGCGGCATCAACGACGCATCGGTCGTGAATGAGTCGGCGAAATATGCCAGAGCGGTCAGGCGGACTGCTTCTTCCGGATGAAGAATGGCGGCTTTGATTTTGGGTTCAGGGAGTCTCATGGGCGGATTCTATCGGGCGTTTGCTGAGGCGGATAGAATCGGAAGACACGTTGAATGGTCGGAGACTTGAGGCGATTCAGAGCTTGCTGAACGTACTCAGACGATCTGATGCTGAGCGACGCATTGACGAACTTTCGACGCTCTGGCATGCTGATTGCCGGTGTCGTCTGCTACGCAGCTCAGCCGAAATAGGCGACAGGATGTCACTAAGACCCCCGTTGTCGGACCTCGATCCCCAGTACCCAAAGATTCCCCATCAATGCGAAACGTTCCACGTTATCTGAGTTTAGTGACGTTTGCCTTCGATACGATCCCACCCAAGTACCACTCGAAGTACCCGTTTGTCGCTGATCGTTCCTACGTCTTCTTTGGTGAAATCCCGAATATGCCCGGGCACTGTGTCGTTGCCGACCACAAGACGGGGCAACTACATTCAGGCTACCACACGGAGAGTTTCGTCGAGATTGCCAGCGATGACACGTAGCCCGACGGTCGCCCAACAATTCAGGATTTGAAGTCGGCGGGTGTGGACGTTGATTGTGTTGGAAGCGTGGTACCGCCCGGCTTCAAATCCCTGTTCAACGGAGCCGGATACTGGCTGTGCGGCGGCAGGTGGCGAAAAATAAAGTGAACCAGAATGCCCTCTGCCGTGAATCGGAAGGTTCAGGGTTGAGAAACTGCTTGCCAGGTTAGCTGAGACCAGACGGCGAAAAGTTCAGGCTGGATGTGATCCTGGCATCGAGTGAGAGTGTTGCACAAAAATGACTCAATCGGCTCCACCCGAAACCGACCGAATTACATTCCGTGAATGGCGGGAAGAAGATTTCGAGCCTTTTCATGCGATTTGTTCTGACTCGCGAGTCATGCAACATGTCGGCGACGGTCAGGTCTGGCGGCGTTCAATACAACAGTGGAATTGCGTTGCAGGGAAATGGCATCATTCAGACGCGAGCTGGCGACATCGAACTTGTCGGCGTTGGCGGTGCGAGTTCCACCGGTAGCAATAAGGGAGTGGTTGCACTGAACGGATTTTCTGTATCGACAGTGGATGGCAATATTTCGATCTCTGGCGTGGGCGGAACGAGTACTTCTGGCGGCTTCCACAACGGCATTGAGTTTCGAAATGACATCCACGTTATTTCCACGGGATCAGGAGATATCGAACTCCACGGGACTGGCCTTCAGTCAGCGAGAGGAATCCTGATTGCGTGGACCGGACTCTCAAGCAGTATTCGTAGCGAAGGCACGGGCAACATTCATCTGGACGGGACCGGGATCGGTGGTGCCCCTGGTATCGATATCGGATTCAATACTGCCGTCGATGTTTCCGTGATTGGCGGAGGAAGTGTCGAGATCACAGGCGTCAGTGATTCCGGAGACGGAGTTGTTCTTCCGTAACGGAAGCCTGGTGAGTACGTCCAATGGTGGTGACATCACCGTCACGGGCTCTACCGCAGGAGCGAATGCGATTCATGCCACTGGCATCGATGCCGGGGCGGGAGTCGTGACACTGACCATCCTTGGTGGCGTCATTCACGAATGGGAAGCAGGCACCGACTTCGCCGGCAGCAACGTCATTGTCAATGGTGAACTTGCTCCTGGTGGATCGAGTGCGAATGGCCAGACAGTCGTCAGCGGCAACATGACTCTGGATGCAGCCGACGCATTCAGCGTCTCGCTCGACGGTCTGACGGCCGGAACCGGGTACGACCAGTTACAGGTCAACGGGGCCAACCGGGTTGTCGATCTGACTGACGCGACGTTGAACATTACATCCAGCATTTTGCCAGCACCGGGTGTTGAGTTCGTGCTGATCGACAACACGGATCTCTCTTCGACCGTTGTCGGCGAGTTTGCTGGTCGACCGGAAGGTTCGGTCGTCCTTGTCGGCACAACGGTCTTCCACATCAGCTATGTGGGCGGTGACGGCAACGATGTCGTCCTGACCGTCAATCAGCCACCGTCCGATCCAATCGACGCCGACACGACAATCAATGCGATTCTCGAAGGCGCCGCGGATGGTTCCACCGTTAGCATCACAGCCTCGGCGATCGATCCTGAAGGGGACGCGGTTACCTACAGCCTGATCAACGACGCAGGCGGACGCTTCACAATCGACGCGACAACCGGAGTCGTCAGCGTCAGGGATGGCTCGCTGCTCGATGGACCGAACTCGCATACCATCACTGTGCAGGCCAGTGATGGTGCTGGCGGTACATCGAATGCCGACTTTGTGATCGCCGTATCCAACGTCGATCCCGTGCTGACGAGTGTCTTTTCCACCGCTCCGGAAGTCTGTGACAGTTCGGCAGATGGTAACGTGACAATCAGCGGAACCTTCACGGATGCCGGCGCCCTTGACACGCACACGGTGCTCATCAACTGGGGCGACGGCGGTCCGATTGAAACCGTCTCTGTCAATCAGTCTGCCAACACATTCAGTGGCGACCACCACTATGCATCCGGCGGTGTGTTTACCGTCACAGTCACCGTCGTTGATGATGATGGCGGGACTTCGGTGGATGCGCTGTCGACTGCCGTGGTGCAGGGGATTGGTGTAGTTGACGGAACTCTGTACGTGATCGGCACGCACGGCAAAGACATCGTCAACGTCGAACTGACGGGGAAGAAGGATCAGCAGCTCAAAGTCACGGCCAATCTCGATGTTGGCGGTCACTCGCAAGGTGGCAGTGATGGTGGTTCCGACGGTGGAGCGGACATCGCGTACTTCGATCCGTCCGCGGTCAACCAGATCGCAATCTACCTGTGCGATGGCGACGACCACGCGGTCGTCGGTAACGGCGGCAGCGATGGCGGGTCAGACGGTGGCTTCGATATCCCGGCTCTGATCGATGGTGGAGCCGGCAATGATCAGCTCACGGGAGGCAGTGGCAACGACACGTTGATCGGCGGGGCCGGTAACGACCACCTGAACGGCCGCGGCGGTGACGACGTTCTGATTGGCGGTCTGGGTGACGACAACCTGGACGGAGGCAGCGGTAACGACGCACTGTCAGGCGGCGACGGAGATGATGGCCTCGATGGTGGAAGCGGACTGGATGTGCTGATCGGCGGCGTTGGTCGTGATAAGCTCAACGGCGACAACGACAGTGATCTGCTGATCGCCAGCTCGACAGTAAACGAGGACGATCTCGCCGCGCTCGACACCGCCCTCGCTGCGTGGGCGAGTGATGATCTCGCATCGGCTCTGCTGAGTCTCGGCACGATCTCCGACGATGGGGACAAGGACGACCTCAAGGGCGGGAAAGGCGATGACGAACTCATCGGCGGAATCGGTGATAAGCTGAAGCAGTAGTCAGGATGCAGAGACGACCGGATCTTCCGGCGACCGTAGCCCGGTGAGTTATCTCGCCGGGCTGCATGGTTTTCATCACAATCTGAAACATGACAGCGATCACAAAAACCGTTTACCTGATGCGTGGCCTGCCAGCGTGTGAGAAGAGCCACCGTGCAACGCGTCTGGCTGGCAATGATGGCCGCGTGTTCGAGACCGACGAGTATTTCTACACACAGGTTGGCGACGACTCATCACGACACGACCTGACTGTCGAAGACATCCTGGACGGAGACCGCCCGTGAACTGACCAGCAGCGACGACGGATTCCTGAAGGGCCGCAAGTACATCCTGATGGACCGGGATACGAAATTCGGGGCATGCAGCCCAGTCGAAACACATTCAACGGATTAAGCAGCTTCAGCTTGTATTCGCGTGCGGTCTCGATGTCTCTGCGTACCTCAAAGCGCTGGATGTTTGACATTCAGCTGGGTAGTCTTATCCGGACGGTTCTGATCGCTGCTGAGCCGATCTGGTGGTGAGCCACGGGTGACGATCATCCACGGCGGCGGGCTACGTGTGGGAGAGTGTTTGTGGCGGTCAGCGTTGACGATGTGATCCAGCGGATCGAGGCCAGCGGCATACTGGATGATGCTGACCTGGAGGTGGTGCGCCGTGATGCGGCAACGACCGATGGTGACGCTCAAAAGTTCGTCCGCCTGCTGGTGAAGAACGAGCGGCTGACGGCGTATCAGGCGCAGGCGATCTGGAAGGATAAAGGCCGCAAGCTGTCGTTCGGCAACTATGTCATCGAAGCCGAACTGGGCCGCGGCGGCATGGGCGTCGTCCTGAAGGCTCGCCACAAGCGGATGAAACGCTATGTGGCGATCAAGGTCCTGCCGTCAAAGATGACGAAGGACGCTGATGCCATCGCCAGGTTTCAGCGGGAAGTGGAAGCGGCTGCGCAGCTCACACACACCAATATCGTCGGTGCATTCGACGCGGACGAGATCGATGGACAGTATTTTCTAGTGATGGAGTTCGTCGACGGGCGCGATCTATCGTCGATCGTCAAGAGCAGTGGCCCGATGCCGATCGAGCAGGCGGTGGCGTGTGTAATTCAGGCGGCACGAGGTCTGGAGTTCGCCCATCAGCAGGGTGTCATTCATCGCGACATCAAACCCGCCAATCTGCTGCTGGATGCCAAAGGCACCGTGAAGATTCTGGATATGGGACTGGCCCGGTTCAGTGACTCGGCAGACGTCGGCACTCAGGCGGAACTGACGGGCACCGGCACGGTGATGGGCACGGTGGACTACATGTCTCCCGAGCAGGCGATGAACACGAAGACCGCTGACGCTCGCAGCGATATCTACAGCCTGGGCATCACCCTGTACTACCTGCTGACGGCGAAGCCGGCGTACGAAGGCGACACGATGATGGCGCGCCTGATGGCGCACGCGACCAGCCCGATTCCGTCGTTGCGGGAAGCACGCCCGGATGTGGCCGATGCGATTCAGTCCGTCTTTGAAAAGATGGTCGCGAAGAAACAGGAAGACCGTTACCAGACAATGACCGACGTGGTGGCCGATCTGGAGCAGTGTCGCGGTGAAAGCTCAGAGACGACGGTCAACATCAGTGGATTGCCGTCCGGATCGGCAGCACCATCGGGTCGGTCAGAACTGTCGAAGGTACTGGCTTCCGGCAGCAGTTCGGAATCGGCGGCGAATCTGACGGTGACCTCCACGCTGCCACACACGGAGACGGACTCGCCCACCATCATCACCGATGCGCCCAGGGCCATTATCGATACGCCGACGATGATTACGGATACGCCGACAATCATCACATCGTCGATCTCGAACACGATCCAGGCGGGAACGCTTCAAAACCGTGGCGGCGGTGCAGGTTCACGCTCCGGACGTCCGGCATGGCTGTCGGACAAACGCGTGCTGGCAGGCATCGGCGGTGGAGTCCTGCTGCTGATCGTCGTCGCCATCCTGGCCTTCAGACCAGCGTCCGTTTCAGAACCATCCGGGGAACAGGTCGCGTCCATCAGTGAAGGCCAACCAAAGGCCGATTTGCAGCCAGAGGGCAAACCGAATTCACTCACGACCCCCGTGATGAACGCCCCGTCGCCGGCCGTGTTTCCCTTCGATGCGGAGACGGCTACGAATCATCAGGAAGCGTGGGCAAAGTATCTCGGGGTGCCTGTCGAATTCACGAACGGCGTGGGCATGAAGTTCCGGCTCATTCCGCCAGGCGAGTTTCAGATGGGGCTCGGCCCGGAATTCACCGACGAGGAGATCTTCCGGTTGACCGGCCCGTACGACCTGGCAACGAGAGTCTTGTTCGCGGCTCGGCCGGCTCATGCCGTGCGGATCACACGACCCTTCTATATGGAGGTGGAAGAGGTTACGGCAGGCCACTATCGCGATGTCGTCGGGCAACTGCGGCCTGACATGGAACAGGATCCAGGCAAACCGTTGGTCAATCACGTGGCGTGGCCCGATGCGATCGCGTTTTGCAACAAGCTGAGTGAACGCGAAGGAAAGCGGCCCGGCTATCGAATCGTTGGAGAGCAAGTCACGCCGATCGACGAAGCTGACGGCTACAGGCTTCCCACGGAGGCCGAGTGGGAATACGCCTGCCGCGCGGGAACGAACACGCTCTGGTACTTCAATCATGACCTGGGAGCAGACGGCAACACATTCAGAGCCCAGTGCGACGCCCCGAATCCGTTCGGGCTGTTCCGGCTGTACGGTGGGTCAAATGAATGGTGCTGGGACGCCAGCGGTAAGTTTCAGCCGTATTCGTCTACGCTGCTGAGCCGTCGCAACGACCCGAGGGAAGACTCGGGAGGATTCCGCATCAAGCGCGGCGGTTCAGCGAGTGACGGCAGCGGGGGTGACATCCGCATTATCAACAGTTTTGCTCGTTTGACACGTGAGAGCGGTCCGTATGTTGCCCCAAATCAGACGAGCACTTACAGCGGGTTCGGCCGCGTGGTGCTGCCGATCGCCGTGTCCGCGGAGCCCGCACCCGCAGTCGCCCCGTTCGGCGCGGCCACAGCGAAGCTCGAACCTGCGGCGGCTCCGATGCCAACGACAGTAAGCGGCACGGATGCACTGGCGGTCCCACGCTGGCCGCTCCAGCCCTCTCGGCCGGAGGATATCGCCTGGCTGCAAGGACTGAATGCGACACTCACGCTCCGCAGTGGACCGGATCAGGACGTAGAACTCAAGCCGACCGACCCTCCGCCTGCCGGCCCCGTGACGATTGTCGGCGTCCAACTCGGCAAGGATGGTCAGAACGCAACCGACGAGGCTCTGAAACGGCTGGGGACACTCGCCGATCTGGAGAGTCTGGCGTTGAAGTTCGAGAACGATGCGGTCGTAACAAAGGATGGACCGTCGCAACTGGCGTCACTCGTGAATCTAAAGTCGCTCAAGTTGTCACATTTCGGCCACGAGGCTACCGATCCGTCGTTTATCGCCGCATTGCCACGATTGGAGTACTTGGAGATGGCGTACGGCGCGCGATACCCCTGGGAGGAGGGCGTCGTGCGTTCAACATCGCTGCGGCATCTCTTCCTCTATCACATGCTGCCGAAAAACTGGGAGCCGTTCGCTCGAATGCCGCGGTTGAACAAGGTGACGTTGATGGGCCGTGGCGGCACGCTCGAGGATCGCAATGCCGCAGCCCGGCTATTCGCCACGCTCGCCCCCTGGTGCCGAATCGAGGTTCGCGGTTTTTCGGACGACCAGGGAACCTGGACGATCATCGAGCCCACCTCCCCGCATCCAACCACGGATGGGACGGCGACTTCATCATCTCCGAGGACGGCGACCGGGGCTCCGCCGCCCGCCGTCGCCCCGTTCGACGCGGCCACGGCGAAGCAGCACCAGGAGGCGTGGGCGAAGTATCTCGGTGAACCGGTCGAGACGACGAACTCGATCGGCATGAAGTTCCTCGTCATCCCGCCGGGTAAATTCAAAATGGGCGAAAACGACAACGTGGTGCCCGTTACGCTGACGCGGCCGTTCCGTCTCGGCGTCCATGAGGTCACTCAGGGAGAGTTCACGGCAGTGATGGAGACTGAACCGTGGAAGGGAAGAACCGAAATCAAGGTAGGTGAGAACGTTGCCGCGACGTGGATCAACTGGAGCGACGCGACGGAATTCTGTCAGAAGCTAACAGAGCTGGAACGAGCGACTGGCACTCTTTCAGTGGAAATGAAGTATCGCCTGCCGACTGAGGCGGAGTGGGAATGGGCGTGCCGCGCGGGGACAACGACAGCGTACTCGTTTGGGGACAGCGCGGCACAACTCGGCGAGTACGCGTGGTACGACGCGAATGCGCAGAACGCGGGTGAGGCGTATGCTCACGTAGTCGGTCTGAAGAAACCGAATCCGTGGGGGTTGTACGACATTCACGGGAATGTGTGGGAGTCATGTGGTGACTGGCTAGGCGAAGAGTTACCGGGTGGCATCGACCCATATGGTCCCACCGAAGGCTCGTACCGGGTTGTCCGGGGAGGTAGCTGGTTCACCACCGCATGGCGATCCCGGTCGGCAGACCGCCACAGGCACAGTGATTCAGTCCGACACTACTACCTGGGCTTTCGCGTGGCGCTGAGTCAGTCTGGCAAAGCAGAGCAGGTCTCGTCGTCAACGCCGCCGTCCACGGCCACGCCGACGCCAACCGTCGCTCCGTTCGACGCCGCACAGGCGAAGCAGCACCAGCAGGCATGGGCCGATCACCTTGGCCTACCTGTCGAGTACACCAACTCGATCGGCATGAAGCTCGTCGCGTGTGGTCAAAGAACTGGAACGACATGTAAGGCGTGTGAACATCGAACCTTGAGAGTGTCGTCGGGCGTGATTGTCGACTGAAGTTCGTGAGCAGTTGAAGTGCGGTCAAAGAACTGAACTCGTAATTCAACGTGTCAGAAAAAAGAATTCAGAATGAACTATCGAAAACTCGGACGAACCGGGCTTGAAGTGTCGTTGGTCGGTCTGGGAACTGGCGGGCCAAGCCGCATCGGGCAACGCACGCACTGCGACGAGGCGACGTCACATCGTGTCATTCATCGAGCGCTCGATTTGGGCATCAACCTGATCGACACTGCGGCAGACTACAGTGATAGCGAGTTGATTCTGGGACGGGCTCTCAAGGACATGCCGCGGGATCGTTACCTTATCGCGACCAAATTCAATCCGGATCCGGAAGAGAACGATTCGGCGATCACGCCGCAAGCTCTGGTTAAGTCATGCGAACGTAGTCTGAAGCGACTGCAGATTGAGACGATCGACATCTACCAGTTTCACGGGCTCGTTCCGTCCAATTACCGTATCGCCGTCGATCGCCTCTATCCCGCGATTGAAAAGCTGCGCGAGGCGGGCAAGATTCGGTTCGTCGGCGTGACGGAGCACTTTTTCCGCGATCACCAGCATCAAATGCTCCACGCCGCACTGGAGGAAGACATTTGGGACACAATCATGGTCAAGTACGGGATTCTGAATTTATCTGCGGAACGAGCGATCCTTCCGCAGGCAAAGCAGAAGAACGTCGGCGTGTTCAACATGTCCGCAGTGCGGGTCAAACTGAGTCGGCTGGATGAATTGTCGCGCACGATCTCACAATGGAAGCAGCGTGGGCTGATCGCGGAAAATGTAATTCCGGATCGCGGACCACTCGATTTTCTGGTTCACGACAATGTCAAATCCGTTGTTCAGGCGGGCTACAAGTTCGGCATCAATCATGATGCCGTTTCCTCGCTGCTGATCGGAACCGGGAGCGTTGAGCACCTGGAAGAGAACGTCGAAACGATTACTGGTTCACCGCTGCCGACTGAGGACGTCACAAAGATTCGCACGATCTTCGGCGACATCGTCGAATCCGAAGGGGACACCGGATAGTCGCGGGGTAACCAACAGGTTTGATCAACTTCCAGTGGAGTGGCTGACGGCGTGGAATCCGTTAAATTCGACAAAACCACCCTGGTCCGGACGCCACCCGCATGAAGCTTTTCATTCTGACAATGCTGTTCGTCTTACCATCATTCTGCCAGGTCGAGGCTCGTGATTTGCACGTTGATCCTGACATCGGCGACGACGGCAATGACGGTACGACATCGCCGCTGAAAACCATCCGACACGCGATTCGAAGTGCGGAAGCGGGTGACACGATTCATCTCAAGCCAGCCGTCTACCACGCATACGCAGGGTTCTACAATGCGCGGGGCGAGCAGGGGAAACCGATCACTCTGGACGGGCATGGAGCCACTCTGGAGGGTTCTGATGCGATCGACCCGGCGATGTGGACCGAGGTCTCGCCGGGATTGTTCAAGAACGACGAACTCCTGCCGACGTTGAATCTCGCGATCTTGTGGCGATGGTTCTTTCTGATCGACGGAAAAATCAATCGCATGGGACGCGTGCTGAAAGGGAAAAGCGATCCATTCCGCAAGCCGGAAGAACTTCAACCGGGCGAGTGGACCTTTGTCGGACACGATCAGAAATCGGAAGGTGGCTCTGATTCCGACAAAGCTCGCGGCTCGTTCTTCATTAAACTGAAGCCGGGGCAAACGCTCAAGCAGGCCAACATTCGATATCCCGTCCGGTCGGCGGGAGTCCAGTTGAGTGGCGACAACGCACATCTTGTCATTCGTAATCTGTCGGCCACGCATCCCCAGAACGACGGCTTCAATATCCACGGCAATTGTCGCGACGTCGTGTTTGAGAACATCCGAGCGATCGAATGCGGCGACGACGGCATCAGTGCGCACGAGACGGCGCAGTACCGTGTCGACGGTTTCACTTCGATCGGCATCTCCACCGGCATCTGTGACACTGGCAGCAGCGAAACAAGTTACAACAATCTCTTCATCGCTGAGTGCGTTGGCGTTGATCTCTATTTTCTGGACATCGGCCGTTATTCAGTCAGCAACGCCGTCGTGTTATCGTCCGCTCAGAAACCAATGGTTGTGACTGGACGTGCCAGTGGTCATTGCACGCTGGCCATCGACAACCTTTATCTTCGTCGCACCGGCCATCCGGAGCCTGCGATCGTCGCGTCTCACTCGCGTGTGACTGCCCGACATTTGACGCTCGACAAACTTGATCTGCGTGTGACTGGCGAGATGTCGTACGAGGCATGTCTGATCAACGGTCAGCCAAATCCTACCGACGCGAAATCGCCCGGTGCCGAACCCGATAAACTCATTAAGACCGTCGTGCCGAAGTCCTACCAGTCGCATTTCCGCAACCGATGAATTGCGGGAGCTTCGCTCAGTAATGAGCCGTGGCCAACTGAATCTGGTCACCGTGTAACCGCAACTACTCACGGTCGCCCGGGACATTTGGCTTCACGCGGCCAACTTCAATTGGCAGTACACTACGGTCACGTTGAACATTGAGTCTACCTGGAGCAAGTGACTATGCAATTTCTGATGCGGAACCTTGTGCGGCAACATACAGACATACCGGGTGTCCAAAGCCAAGGCACGCTCATGGTCGACAACAGCTTGCGATATCTAGATCGACTGAGTCACTTGAACGTATTCATCGGCCCCCTGGCCCTGAGCAGGAACCTGAACCGACAGCACCTCGTCGCGAAGCCCTTCATCTTGAAGAGAACTCTTTGCGGGTGATGTTTCCTGTGGATCGCCTGATGATTCGCAATAACGTTCGGCGGAAGCTTCCACACGACGAATGATGCAATCCGCGTCGGCCCCTTCAGGACCACGCAGTCGTTCAATAGCCGACTGGAGTCGCTGCATCGGATGAGACGACAGCAGTTGCGGGACACGCGCGTACTGCATCCCGCCGGCGCGAGCTCCATGCCGTTCATCCAGACGCTCGCGGAGCTGCAGGAATACAAACTGGTACTTGTCGACCTTCACATCCCGTTGGGAACCTGCATCAAACTGATATTCTGGCAGCGCCGCAGACGCCTCGCGGTTCCGCTCAATCCGAACGCCAATCGCCTCGGTTCTGCCGTGCTGGTCCGATCCCGTTCACGCACCATTCACGCAGGTACTCATTGAGTTCAGCCATTTCCTGCATCTTCTGGACCGGCGTTGACGACTTCCACTTCAGTGTCTTGACGCGGTTCTCGACCACCGGCTTCTCGTTGCCACTGGCCGGCCAGACAGAACAGCGGTTCGAATGCGAAGTGACTGGTCAGTACCGCGTAGCGTGCTTTGACCTTCCGCTCGCGTCGCTCCAGCAACACGCCGAGACAGAACGGGGCATTCGATTTAAGATTCGGATTCAGCACAAGGGCTTTCCGTAGCGCCGAGGTGCGTCGTCTAAGCTTTCCGATGGGCCTTGGTCTGTGCGTCGTCGAAGAATGTTGTGTAGCGACAATTAGTTTTCCCGGCCAGCGACTCGGCCAATCACGGGGGAAGTGACTTGTCAGATCAGTCAACCAGGGAACTGCGGTACGAGCCAACTGAGCGATGACCAACGGGGCCTTGCTGCTGCCTAAAGGGCAAGCAGTTCCGGAAGCAGTACTCCAGCGAACGCCGCGTCGATCTCACTCGTTGAATCGGACTGGACCAGGCCTGACGAGCTGCCAAAACTTGAGAGTTCGTCGGAGTCATTTCCAGACGCCGAATCCGTCGGCGGAGCTTGAAACAATGGCTCCGCCGCAGGCCGCAAAACAACGTCGCGTGCCGCTGGTCGGTTACCGCCGATCAGCGTGTCTCGACCGACGACGTCCTCGAAATCGTCATTACGGAAGGTTCCGTTCAACGTGTCGCTGCCGTTCCCGCCAGCCAGGGTGTCCGGACCTCCACCGCCGATCAGCATGTCTGCTCCATCGTCCCCGTCAATGCTGTCC
>JABMPE010000564.1 GCA_013203845.1 Rhodopirellula sp.
GCGTAGTAGTCGCGAGTCGGAATTGGATCGAATTTATGGTCGTGGCAACGCGCACACGCGACGCTGATCCCCATGATCCCCGTACCGATGACTTCGATCTGATCCGCAACGACGTCCATCTCGAAATTCGTATTCATGGCTTTGGCCGGCTTGGAGGCCATCGCCAGAAAGCCCGTTGCAATGAGGAAACGGTCCCGTTCTGCGGGAGTCTCACTCGCAAGCAGGTCACCAGCGATCTGTTCGGTGAGAAAGCGGTCGTACGGCACGTCGTTGTTGAAGGCATCGATCACGTAATCGCGATACCGCCATGCGTGCGGGAAAGTCGGATTGCGTCCCAGTCCATCGTTGCCGTTGGATTCTCCGTAGCGAGCGACATCCAACCAGTGCCGTCCCCAACGCTCGCCGAACTGTGGCCGAGCCAGCAGATGATCGACAAGCGTCTGCACCGCCATTTCACGGTCCAATGCGTACTCCGCTGTAAAGTTTTCGACAGCGTTCATGGCGGGGGGCAGGCCAATCAGGTCGAAGTACAGTCGGCGAATGAGTGTTCGCGGATCAGCGTCGTGAGTGGGTGCAATGTCGACCGCTTCAAGTTGAGCCAGTACGAAACGATCAACGGGATCGTGCGGCCAGTCCTGATCTTTAACGTCGGGAATTGCGGGGCGGCTCCGCGGTTGCAGTGACCAGAGCGGCGGTTTGCCATTGCCTGTGTTGGCTGTTGTGGCTGATTTATCCGGAGTTGTGTCTGCAGGTCTCGCGACCGGCGATCGAGGATCGGCGGCACCGCGCTGGATCCATTTCACAAAGTCGTTGATGACGGATTCGGGCAGCGGCTGCTCCGGCGGCATTTCGATTCCGTCATAACGCAGTGCCTGCACGATGCGACTGTCGTCCGGTTTTCCGGCGACAACCGCTGGCCCTGACTCGCCGCCACTCAGCAGTCCGTCGCGAGTATCCAGCAACAGCTTGCCGCCAACTTCTTCAGAGTCTGCCGAATGACACTTGTAACAATGCTTCACGAGCACCGGCCGGATTTTGTTTTCGAAGAACGCCCGGTCCTCCGGCGAAACAGTTTTATCCCTGGCAGACAGATCGTCCGCTAAAGACGAGATAGCAGCGAGGCTGCTGACGACGACCAGAATCTGACGAGTCGTGGAATTGCTCACGGTATGACACTTCTGTGATCGAATGTAATCGGGAAGGTGTTCTCGAATGGTCCGAGAGACGGCAGGGTCAGCGGTGAACAGCAGGCGGGAGTTCCTGAGGGCCATCAATCATGGTGTTCTGGCCGCTGCGCTTCAATCCTGTTTTCAAATACCGTCCGACAACAAGCTCTCGGGCGGCGGATATCCCTCGCGATTTTTCAACGGAAACAGTACGTCGGAGCTGCTGGAAACCGATCTCGACAGCAACACTGCCAGACTGACGTTGCCATCAGGGATTCCATCCAGCAGCTAAACTGTCGGTGGCGGCGTTGGGCTACCCGGAGCGGGATTCAGTGATCTCGCAAACCGTTCGAGATCACGAAACGACTCGCAGAACGCCGAGTACTGAATCTGCCGACGCAGGTTCTCTGTTATTGCCTGCCCTCCGATCGCCAGCGCTGCCCCGCGGGCGTGAGTGACGTCAAACAGGCGATTGACTCCAGTGACGAAGGCCTTTTCGTCCATGAAGTACGAGACACTCAGCCAGAAGAGTTTCGGACTGTTCTTTTCAATCGCTTCAGCCAGCGTGTCAAACGGGAGATTGGTTCCCAGCAATGTTGCTTGCCAGCCGACATTCCTGAGTACGATTTCAGACATGGTGATCGGAAGCGTGTAGATGTCCGATTCGACCGTGCCACCGATTGCCGTCGGGGCTTCGTTTGTGACCGAAGTGACGGCGCGCAGTTCGTGCAAACATCGCATGCAGATTTCGCAGGCTCGCCGCTCCTGATAGACGGCCACGTCGCCGCAGCTCCATTGATCGCCAATCAGGTGCATGGCCGAGGCGAGCACGTCATCGAAGATGGCTGTTACCGAATGGTCCGCCAGCAGCAGGTCAAAAACGATTTGCCGGACGACTGATTCTTCGCCCGAAACCAGACTCGATACGATGCGATCTTTCGCGCGGTCAAGAGTCCATTCGGTTTTCCCGACCGACACCGGCAGTCCCAGGAGTTCGGGCTCGACGACCCGGCGGCCTGTTTCCCGCAGAAACTGTACGATCGCTTCGATTTCGATACGTCGATGGCCACCGGCTGTTTTCGTCATCGGAATTAAACCGCCATCGCACCAGCGTTTCAGCGTTGATTCGCTGACGCCAATCGCTCGGGCAACCTGTCTGGGAGATGCATTTTTCCGCATTGAATCCACGTAAAATTCGACCGGCGATGGTGACGGCAATGTTCTGATCGTCGTCGTTTTTCTTTCGCAACGTCCAAAAGACAAAGAAACTGGAAAACAGTGGCTGGTCAGCGACCGAACGCCGTCTACGGTTACAGTCGGTTGAGAAATCAACCTGCCGCGGTGGATGTCATGAGGTTTGGCCCGACTGATTGACCCACCGCGGTTTTTCTTTTGGCTTGAAGAATTTGCTCAGGATGACGAGTCGGCTTTGAAGGGCAACGCTGACCGGGTGTCACAACGGTCACGGCTTGTCCCTTTTTGTAGACGGCGGATGTCGATCTCGCCAGGACGGCACTCGGAAACGTCCACACCAAGCAGTTGTGGCAAACGGTCGTGCCGGTACTTGAAGATTCGTCGTAAGTCACGCGTCACGAACAACGTGTGGATCAGAGGCCCTCCCGGCACCGCGTAGCGGACGACATCCTGCATGAGTGTGCCCCCGTCCTGCTCGGCAAATGTGTGAGAGTGGACCCACAGGGAATACGGCCCGCGGATCTGCGAGTCTTCGAATGCGAACGGCGGTTCCCACTGCGTAATGCGGGTTCGCCAACGGAACGGCAAACCGTGAAGACGCAGTCGGTAATCGATCAACTGGCCTTGCTTCATTTCAATCGGTGCCGGTGTCAGAACCTCGAACTCGAGAAACGACGGCGTCAGTGATTCCAGTTTGAACGCATCCGAAAAAATGCTGAATACAGCTGGAGGTTTCAGAGGCAGCCAAACGGTGGTCCTGAGTTCGTACTCATTCTTTGACACAGAACAACCTCACAGATTAATTGGACGTTTTGGATGTTTTTAGTTATAGATAGAAAAAGAAAACGGTCTATTAATTTCGTAGCGTGTTTTTCAACGAGGTCGAACTGAATGAATTATGGAGAGTGACATGCTGGCACGGTCAGTGAATTACAGGACAGAAACGGGTTATGCAGACATGAATCTGACATCAATTGAGATCAGTTTTATTCCGAATGAATCATTCGGAGTTACCACTGAGGACGAGTTGCTTGACGAATCCGTCGAGCTTTACCGCGACGATGAGACCGAGTCAGGTTCCCTCGATCCCGACAGTGTCGCCGGGTCGTTGCTGATCGCTCTGCAGCGAAGTCGGCTGCTGACGTTCGACGGGGAACAGCTGCTGTTCAAACGGTTCAATTATCTGAAATTCCGTGCGAACGCGATTCAGGTGTCGCTCAACCGGAAGAGACCGGCCAAAACAAAGCTCGCTGAGCTGGCACGTCTGATGCGTGAGGCGACGGCGGTTCGCGACCAGCTTGCCGAAGCGAATCTCCGGCTGGTGGCGTCGATCGCCGGCAAGCTGGCGATTTCACGGGAGGAATTTGACGAATTCTTTGCCGAGGGTAACGGTATTCTGCTTTATGCGATCGACAAATTTGACTACGGACGTGGCTACCGATTCAGTACCTACGTCACGCATGCTGTTCAGCGGCATCTGTATCGACTCATCGATCGCCGGAAGAAGCGTGCGAAGCGAGAATTCGCTCGTGAGCCCGACCTCATGATGAACGAGGTCGCGGCGGATGCCGCCCCGGATGCGATTGCAGAAAACGAGGTGAGAGCCGCCGCCGCTGCTGTGATTGCCAGGATCGATCAGACTCTGGATGAACGGGAAAGCTTCATCATTCGTGGTCGATTCGGCCTCGACGGAACCGGCACGAGCAAAACTTACACGCACCTTGGCAAACAACTCGGACTGAGCAAGGAACGCGTCCGACAGCTCTTTCAAAGAGCGACTGAGAAACTGCGTGAAGTCGCTCGACCGTTTGAATCGACACTCGCACTGCAGTGACCGGATCGCAGACAGATTTCCCGCCACGTTCGACCGCTCACGACGATGCTTTGTCGGAAATGTCGTTGCGGAACCAACCGCCATCCCATTTGATGCGGTTGACGGCTTCGTAGGCCCTTGATTTGGCGGCGGCCAGGTCGTCTCCCAGAGCAGTGACACCAAGGACTCGACCACCATTGTTGACGACTTTTCCTTTGATCAGTTTCGTTCCGGCGTGGAAAACTTTGACGTCTTCCAGTTCGGCGGCTGAATCCAGACCCGCGATGGGGCGTCCCTTCTGGTACGAGGCCGGATAGCCTTCCGACGCCATGACGACACAGATAGACGGTCGAGGATCCCATTCCAGCGGCTCGACTTCTTCCAGTCGATGTTCGGCGGCGGCGAGGAGGATTTGAGCCAGGTCGGATTTCAATCGCATCAGAACGGGCTGAGCTTCCGGATCGCCAAATCGGACGTTGTATTCCAGAACTTTCGGTCCCGTGTCCGTGATCATGATCCCGGCGTAAAGAATGCCTCGAAAAGGCATGTCCGCAGTTTTCATCGCGTGGACGGTTGGCAGCAGGACTTTCTCAAGAATCGTGTCCATTAATTCGGACGTAACCAGTGGAGCCGGGCAGTACGCTCCCATACCGCCAGTGTTGGGTCCCTCGTCATTGTTGTAGGCTCGTTTGTGATCCTGCGACGTTTCCAGCGGGATAATCGTCGTGCCGTCGACAATCGCCAGAATGCTGGCTTCCTCACCAACCAGGCACTCTTCAATGATGAGCTGATCGCCAGCCGCTCCAAACTCTCGCTGCGTGAGGATCAGATGAACGGCCTCAACCGCCTCGTCACGATTGGCGCATACGATCGCTCCTTTTCCGGCAGCAAGTCCGTCTGCCTTGACCACCCAGGGCTGGTCTTCCTGTTTGTCGAGCCAGCCGATGGCCTCTTCCGCTCGACCAAAGATTTCGACGGAGGCCGTCGGGATATTGGCTCGCCGCATCACCTGCTTGGCGAAAATCTTGCTGCCTTCGAGCTGTGCCGCTGCTTTCGATGGCCCGAACGCTTTGACGCCGGCGTTTTCGAAGGCATCGACGATTCCCGCACATAGAGGAACTTCCGGTCCGACGACCGCCAGCCCGATTTGCTCTTTGACGGCAAACCTGACGAGTCCCTGAATATCGTTGTCAGCAATGTCAACATTCACGCCGTCAGCGGCGGTCCCGGCGTTTCCGGGAGCACAGAAAACCTCTTCGACTGAAGGTGACTGCTTGAGTTTCCAGAGGAGGGCGTGTTCGCGGCCGCCCTGGCCGACTACGAGAACCTTCATATTCCGAGCTGTTTTCTGCTGAACGTGAGACGTGAACCGAGCATCACGCGAAAAACGGGCCATTCGCATGATCTCATCCCTGAAAGCGGCGGGAGTATAGCCCCGTCGATCGGGACTCTGTAGCGAAGCAGATTGCCCGGTGTTTGACCGGTCTACGCGGGCGATCCGGTCTCGCCGCTAGACGCTGACGGGTTTACATCAGTGGCTTTCGAGGCCGTTTCTGGCGACTTGGGATGAACACTTTCCGCCGAGGCATCATTCGCGTTTTGTTCCGTCGTTGACTTGTCTGTTTCCTCGCTGCCCACCGGACGAGCCACAAGCTGGTTACCGGAAGCATCGGTCATAGTGGTCGTTTGAGAGATCGCGTCCAGGTCCGTCGCGGATTTCAGTTCGGTGTTGAAGATTTCGATCAGCGAGTGCAGACAGCAGGCGACGATGGGGCCGATGAAGACTCCCCACAGGCCCATGACCTGCAGGCCACCCAGAACGCTGACAAAGGCCAGCAGCGGGTGCAGGCTGGTGTCGCTTTTCAGAACCCAGGTGCGGATAACGTTGTCCAGGAAGCCAACGACGATCAGGCAGAAGGCGGCGACAAAGATAGCTGCTCCCCAGTTTCCTTCGATGCCCAGCCAGACAACAGCGGGAATCCAGACCAGCGGTGTGCCAGCCACTGGAACCAGCGCGGCGAAGGTTGAGATCGCCAGCAGCACGAAAAAGTAGTCGAAGCCAGCCAGCTTCAGGCAAAGAGCTGTGGCAAGCCCCTGGCCGATCGCCGCTAAAAATGTGGCCAGCACAACGGCACGGACTGACGACTCGAACTTACTGAGCAGCTCGTCCTGATGATTACGCTCAACTGGAATCAGTGCCTGAGCGGCCGCGATCAGCTCTGGACCGTCTGCGAGAAAATAGAACAGGGCCATCGTAAAAACGGCTAATGCCAGGAGTGCCACCAGCACGGCCTGCAGCAGAGAGAAGGTTCGATCGACGGTTGCCTCGAAAACGTTGCCGACCGACCGTCCCACAATTCCCAGCGTTCTGACGGCGACGCCGCCCGCAATTGAGACCAACCCGCCGCGGATTCGCTGGAACTCTGTTTTGACCAGGCCCTCACGAGCTGCTTTCAGGACGTCATGATTTTCATTGAGTTTGACGATCTGTGCCTCACTGAGTGCCAGCATCTGAATATCAATCGACGTCACGTTGTCGCCCAGCACGTCGTCGACCATGTCGAGAGTCCAGCGTGTCGCCTGATCCTTTTCACGAGCCAGCACGGCCCTGGCCTGCTCGGTGGTTTCCGGAATCGCGGCGGTCACGTCCTGCACTTTGGGGATGCTCTCCCGCACCTTGCCGGCCAGCGTTAACAGCTGGTATCCGCCGGTCAGAATTCCGACCAGCAAAGGAATCATGACCGGTGCGAGAAAGGTCACGGTCGTCGCAGCGGCAGCCAGCGATCGGCGATTGGGCCAGCGCTGCATGAAGTACCGCAGGATCGGCTGTACCAGCAGACTGGCCATTGCCGCCAGAAACAGCGGCATCAGAAACGGTGCGAGCACCTGATAAAAGGTGGCGCCCAGGCAAAGAATCAGGACACTGATAATGAGCAGGGAAACGTACCGCGCCATGACAACTCGCTCGCGACAGGAAGGTGAGGGCAGAACCTCGCTCGGGAACGGTACCGCGTCCGTTCGGATCCTGCACGCACATCCTGGTCAAACTCAGCGGCGCTCGACAACCGGAACCGTCCGAAGCCAATCGATCTCCGACAATCACGGCGTTTAACTGCCCACTGGGAAAGTAGGCCACGAGATCGTAAAGCCAAATTTCTCAATTTCACTGCAGGCCGTTCATTTACGACGCTTCGCGGTACCGCAGGTTTGCTTTCTCGACAGTGACCAGCGTGTTGGGAGCGATCTTCTTGTTCATGATCGAAACACTGGCGCCGATCATCGAGTTGGCTCCGATGACGGTAGCTCCACCCAGAACGGTCGCGTTCGAGTAAATCACGACTCCCTCTTCGATCGTCGGGTGGCGCTTCTGTCCGCGGATAATGTTGCCCTCGGCGTCGCAGGGGAAGCTGACGGCTCCCAGAGTCACTCCTTGATACAGCTTCACGTTGTCGGCGATCTCGCAAGTCTCGCCGATCACAACGCCGGTGCCGTGGTCGATGAAGAACGAGCCGCCAATGGTCGCTCCCGGGTGAATGTCGATGCCGGTCCGGCTGTGAGCCCACTCGGTAAGCATGCGCGGAATCAGAGGAACACCCAGGGTGTGGAGTTCATGCGCCAGCCGGTAAATCGTGATGGCTTCGACGCCAGGGTAGCAGAAGATGATCTCGTCCTGCGCCTTCGATGCCGGGTCACCGTTGTGCGCGGCAGCGACGTCTGACGCGAGCATTCGTCGAATATCCGGCAGCGTTTCCAGGAACTGGATCGCGATTTCCTGGGCGCGCATCTCGAAGTCAGCGACACGCCCTTTTTCGCAGTGCTGATCGAGAATGTCGGCACCGTAGCGGAGTGCTCGCGCGATCTGCTCGGTCAGGCCGTCGTGCAGGGCGTCAACAAGATCGCCGACGTAGTACACAACGTTGTCCATGTTGAGATTCTCGCGGCGCCGATATCCCGGGAAGAGGATCTCTTTCAGTGACTCGGCAATTTCAACAACAGCGAGCGTGTTAGGAAGCGGGCAGTGCCCCAGGTGGTTGATCGTGCCAATGTCGTGGTACGAGGCAACAATGCGATCGGTGAGCTGAGGTATTCGGGCACGCAGAGAGAGGTCAGTAGCCATGTCAGGCGAACCTTGCTGGTTAGACGACCGATCAGATTATTCGAGGGTGAGCGGTCGCCGAAAGTGGTTGAGCAGGTGGAGCGGGCGATTGCTCCGCGACGTCAAAAGAGCCGATCTGACTGGCACAGTCAGACCGGGCTTGTACAGACGCCGATGTCACCGACGGGACGCCATTGGTACCGCGAACTGGTTGCCTGAGTTGCGTGCATGATTAGCGGCCAGGTGTGGAATGACGCGTTGGTTGTGAGGCGAACCAGGACGACAAAAAACTCACCGCTGCCGGTTCTGTTTTCTTCACCGTTCTGAAATCGACGAATGAGTCTTACAGACTGAAGGATTCTCAGGACCGCTACAGCAGGCCTGCACTTTACAGCGAAGCGAACTCGAATACTTCCCGTATTCGGGACAACCGGAACACTTTCACGGTTCGGCATTCACGTCAGTGTCGAGTCTGTCCGGGAAGTGCCGCTGCGCTTCTTTTGGAGTCTCGCATGTACAATTCGACGGTCGACCTGCTCAAAATCCAGCTGCTCGTACAGACGCATTGCGGGCAAATTTCTGATATCGACGGCGAGAACGATTTCAGAAACCCCGCAGTTCCGAGCCAGTTTAATGCCGGCTTCCAGAATACGTTTTCCGAAGCCCAATCCTCGAAATTCTGGAGCAACACCGAAATAAACCACTTCCCAGACAGCTTCGGGAGGGTGTTCGGTCAACAGCAGCAGGCCAGCAGGACGCCCTTCGTGTCGGAACAGTCGCCAGCGTTCGGCTCTGTAGACTCCTGCGTGGCGGTGACTTTCCAGTGACTCCCAGCCGTCGCGCGTTCCGTTGAGTTCCGGGCAGTCGCAGGTACTTTCGTACGTTTTCTCGACCAACTTTGCAAAGTCTGCTGCGTTGGTCGCTTCATCAAACGGTTCACTGGGCCAGAAGAGGTCGCCAGTTGTATCGTTCATCACGACGTTTTCGGATGCGGGCTCAATCGATCGATTCATGAAGACGAGGTCGGTCAGTCGTGGAAAACCATACTCGGAAAGTTCACGAGACTGGGCATCCTGTTCGGTTTCCAGCAACGACTGGCCAATCCAGATCCCCGGCGAGTCGACGACACGAGTCGCTTCCTGATAGAGCGCGCGGCGAATCGCAGCATCGTCGTCCGGATGGAGACCGCCACGCGTTTCGGCGGGCCACACATAAACGGTGCCATCTGACTGACTGACCAGCAGCAGCACACCCATGATCTGATTGTTTTTTCGACAGATCAGGCAATCCCTGAGCGATACAATCTGCCGCCGTTGGGAATCCAGAAACTGTTCAATCCTTGCTGACCGGTCAGACGTGGAGAACGACTGCAATTGCAGCTGCAGCGCATCCCGGATCGACGTGCCGGCGCGGGTAATTTCGACCATTTTCGAGACGATCGTTACGGAAGCCGACAGCAGTTGGGGTGGCACGGCGGAGCACTCGACGGTGGACAACTCGAAGCCATCGGAAGTGAACCGTTTCTGATGACGGGAGCTGCCGGTGCGCTGAAGAGTCGCTCTACCTTGTTACTGCCGCAGGTTGGGCACGCGGCTTTTTCGTCGCCACGAATGAGAAGTTCGAACTCACTGTGACAGGGTTGGCAATGGTATTCAAAAATGGGCACGCTTTGATCCTCCGGAATAATCCACGGGCACAGCAGACACTGATGCCGAGCCTGTGCCGCATCATACCGGGAATGAAATCTTCTGCACCTGCTGCGAGCGGGCGAGTGGCCATTAAAGCGTCGCCGCCCACCTCACCCGGTTCTGACATGCTGCCTCATCACATTCCGGCAGAATCGGTCAGAATGTGAGTCCCGTGACATCACTGACGCTCGCAGACTCACATGGTCAGTTTGAGCAAGTCCCGGAATTCAATGATTCCTTATAGGGACTCAGAATTGTCTTCAGGGTGTTGATCAGCAGCAATCCAGGGCGATCGATCAGGAACCCGTCGTTCAGGCGTCGGCAAACCAGACGCTGATATTGAGCAGACACGGACGCCAACGACTTTCAACGACATGGGCCTGTGGCCTGTCGATATTGAATCCGAGAGTCGGAGTCAGCGATAATATCTGTCCCGCTCCCACCCACCACAAATTCGCCCGATCGAACGATGTTCCCCGCCTTCCATCCGAGTTCAGGATCAGTTCTATGCCACGCCAGACTGCACTCTGCCCCGGTCCGCATTCGCGTCGCAGCTTTCTGCAGGCTGGATTTCTCGCGTTGGGCGGGCTTAGTCTAAGCGATGTCCTACGGTTACGAGCCGCGGCGAAAAACGAGTCCGGACAGGACACATCGATAATCCTCATCTGGCTGCAGGGAGGTCCCAGTCACATGGAGACCTACGATATGAAGCCGGAAGCTCCGCTCGATTATCGTGGAGAACTGCTGCCGATCCGTTCCAACGTACCCGGCATGGATGTCTGCGAGCTACTGCCGCATCACTCGCGCGTCGCCGACAAGTTCACCATCATCCGCTCGATCTCGCACGGCTTCGCGAATCACGCTGGTGGAGCCGGCCGGTTTCTTTCAGGACGCGACCCTCTTCGACCGCTCGATCCGATATCGCAGTTCCCGACCATCGGAACCATCGTCAGCCGCATGAAAAAAACACGAGACATTGGCGTTCCCAATTACGTCGGTAGCGCCAATCGGGTCTATGGTGGAGGCAGTTCTTACCTCGGTGAATCTGAACTGCCTTTCGTCGTTGCCGGAGACCCCAATGCGGACAACTTCTCAGTACCGAATCTGTCCATGTCCGGCAGTCTGAAAGACCGGCTGGATGATCGCGTGGGGCTGCTGAAATCTTTCGACGGAATGCAGCGGAATATCGACCGTGCTGGTTCGCTGGCCTCGATGGATGAGTTCAACAGTCGAGCACTCAGTCTGTTGACCAGCGACCGTGCGAAGCAGGCATTCGATATTTCACAGGAAGATCCGAAGACACGTGAAAAGTACGGACGTCACAAGTGGGGGCAACGGGCGTTACTCGCCCGGCGGCTGGTGGAAGCCGGCGTTACTTTCGTCACGATGCAGATGCAGAACCCTCAGGTGCCCAACGCGATCGGCAACTGGGACATCCATGCCGTCAACGGTCATCTGTTTGAAGACGCGCGTGCCCGGCTGCCGATCTTTGACCGTGCCATCGCCGCACTGATTGATGATCTCTATCAGCGAGGTCTCGACCAGAAAGTCATGCTCGTTGTGAGTGGGGAGTTCGGTCGCACCCCTCGCGTCAACCCGCAGAAAGGAACGCGGTCCGGCGTCATTCAACCTGGTCGCGATCACTGGCCGGGTGCGATGTCGGTTCTCGTCTCGGGCGGTGGAATGCCGATGGGACAAGTCATCGGGTCAACGACGTCTAAAGGTGCTTACGCCAAAGGCAACAAGCTGGATCCCAACGACCTGCTGGCCACGATGTATCGCCATCTCGGCATTGATTATCGCACACACTTTATTGATCCCACTGGTCGTCCGATGCCAATCCTTCCCTCCGGGCAGCCAATCACTGAGTTGAGTTAACTCAACAGGGTGAGAACTGCCCACCAGTTTCAAACGGCAAAAGGAAATCACGTGCTTGAAATTCTGACTAATCGTCATCGGCTGTGTGATGGGATCACTCGTCGTAACTTCATGCGTGCAGGTTTCCTGGGCATCGGCGGGCTGACTCTGGCTGACAGTCTGCGGCTTCAGACTCGCGCCGCCTCCGAGTCTGAATATCGAGCCTCGCCTTCGCCCAAATCCGTGATTCTGCTCTGGCAGAACGGAGGACCAAGTCATCTTGAAACGTACGATTTAAAGCCGCATGCGACACGCGAGATTCGCGGCCCGTTTTCTCCAATTCACACGAACGTTCCCGGCATCGATATCTGCGAACTGCTGCCGATGCACGCAAAGATCGCCGACAAATTTTCGCTGATCAGATCCTGCTCGCATAACTACGCCGGCCACAACGACGGCATCCCGGTCATGATGAGCGGCTATCCGGACTGGGACGAGTCAAAGCACGAGTCCGTACACCCGGAACTTGGTGCCGTCGTCAGTCGAGTCTTCGGCCAGTGTCACGGCGGCATGCCCGTCGCCTGCGGAATGGGAGCCACACATTACAGTTACGTCCCCACCACCGCGACCGGCTACTGGAGCGACGTTTTTCGCCCGCCGACGGTCAGCGAAACGGGTCTCAAGAATGCCAAAGCCACCATTGAGGGCCAGCGTCTGACCAACCGTAAAGAACTGCTGTCAACGGTCGATCGGCTGCGAGGAGACCTCGACAGCGGTGTGATGGAATCACTCGACGGATTCAACCAGCAGGCCTTTGAAATTCTGACGACCGACCGGGCCAGGATTGCCTTCGATCTTTCTCTCGAAAAAGAGGCAACTCGCGAACGGTATGGCAAAGGCTGGGCACAGCAGGCACTGCTCGCTCGCAGGCTCGTCGAAGCTGGCGTGAACCTGGTGACCGTTGGCGTTCCCGGAGGCAAAGAAATCTACAACTGGGACGACCACGCGGTAAACGGCGACCTGCCTACCGCGATGCGCGAACGTCTGCCGGGCGTTGATCAGGGAGTGACGGCACTGATTGAAGATATTTACGAACGCGGACTCGACGAGGACGTGATGGTGATCGTCACGGGCGAGTTCGGTCGCACGCCACGCGGCAATGAACGACCCGGCAGCCGGGACGGAAAAATCAACTGGGGCCGCGACCACTGGCCGCACGCCATGTCGATTCTGGTCTCCGGCGGCGGCAAGCGTATGGGGCAGGTCATCGGAGCGACCAACTCCAAAGGCGAGCATCCCATCCAGCGCGAACTGACTCCACAGAACTTTCGCTCGATGATCCTGCATCACCTGGGAATCGACTACCGCCAGACCTTCAACGACCTGGCCGGTCGCCCGATCCACATTTCCTACGGTGAACACATCCCCGAGCTCGCATGATTGGCGAATACTCAGACAGGAAGACGTTGCGTTTCAGGCCACAGTTACGGCTTCTACTTCTTCGATTTCCAGCGGTTGGGTCTGGCTCACGTCGACAATCTTGCCTCCGTCTTCCAGACATGTCTGATTTCGGCCGGCAGCTTTGGCGGCATACAGCGCTTGGTCGGCTCGGGCGAGCACTTGCGAAATCGTATCTCCCGGCAGAACTTCGGCGACACCAGCACTCAAAGTAATGCTCCGTCTCTGACGACCAATTGACAACGCAGCCTTCTCAATCTTTGCTCGCTGCCGGTCGATCACAAACTTCGCTTTGTGGCCGGTCATGCGAGGAAGCAGGACGATGAACTCTTCGCCCCCGTACCGGGCGACATGATCAGTCCAGCGCTGTGCGTTTCGCAGGATGTCGGCGACGAATGCCAGCACTTTGTCGCCAATGACGTGCCCATGCTCATCGTTAAATCTCTTGAAGTGGTCGATGTCCAGCAAAGCGACGACGTATGGCGAGTTTCCTCGGTCGAACAGTGAATGCAATTCGCTGATTTTTTCTTCGAATGCCCGGCGGTTGGGCAAACCCGTCAGTACATCGACACGAGCTTCTTCCTGGGCCTGCTCCAGTTGCTGAGACTGTTGAGCAACTTCCTTGCGAGTTTGATCAAGCTCGGCCTGCAGTCGTTTGTTGTGATTCTGCAGGTCCCGGATGCACTCTCGCAGCGGCGAGATCGCCGACTCAAACTGATCGCGGTCTTCAAATTTTGCCAGCACGACGTCGAGCTTACCGGCTCTTCGACGATGACCAGCCAATGTCTTCATGAATTTTTTCAGAGCACTGCCGCGGCATTTCGAATGCTGCTTCAGACGTAAGCAACGGTCGTCGAGAAACTCCTGAAAATGTGAGTTCTCGGTACGAGTGACCTTTGCCTGGTCACAGATCAGATCACGGTCCGGCGAGTCAAGTTGTTCATTGAGTCGGCGTGCGGAATCCGAATGCGTGTCGAGTTCCTGTCTGATTTCCGCGAGCAGGTTGCTGCACTCCAGCGTTAAACGTTCTTTGTTCGCTGTTTGAGTCGACGAAGTTTTCCCGGTCTCAAGCACAACTTTCCATCTGGCCCGCGCGGTCAGGTAACCCAGGACGAAAACCGCCGCGGTGTAAGCACCCAGCCCGACGGCACTGTGAAACAGGGCCAGCCAGACGTGGTCGTTTTGCACTGCCACCATCGGCAGTCCAGCATGATGGATGAAATCCCAGAAATCGGACACGGTTTCCCTTGTTCAAGTCGGTTGTGCCTGACATGGATACGGCTGCTCAATGCGAAAAACCATAGTGCATGACATACCCCGATATTCATCCCCGGACGGATGCAGAGTGCTCCCCTCTGCGGCTCAGCCAGATCGAGTCCGACAAGGCGTCGCAATAGAATCATTTAGGCCTGAACCAGTTCACCGTTCAGGCTGAGATTTTCCATATCGACAATCGTTGTACCATCGTCGAGGCAGGTCTGATTGCGTCCGGCGGCTTTAGCGGCATAGAGCGCTTCGTCGGCCCGTGTCATCACTGACGCAATGGATTCGCCTGGCTTCACTTCGGCAACGCCGGCGCTGACAGTAATTTTGAGGTCTTTGCCGTTAACTCTTAGCGATGATTTGCCGATTCGGCTGCGCTGTCGGTCGACGACAGATTTCGCCTGCTGCCCCGGCAGGCGTTCAAGCAGCACGACAAATTCTTCGCCGCCGTATCTGGAGATATGGTCGGTTCCACGTTGCGTTCGACGCAGTACCTCTCCCACGACTTCCAGAACTTTGTCTCCGATGGCGTGCCCGTGCTCATCGTTGAATTTTTTGAAGTGATCAACGTCGAGCAGGGCGACCGCATAGGGCGAACCATTCCTGGTGAATTCCAGATGTGTCTGCTCAATTCGTTCATCGAATGCCCGTCGATTCGGAAGTCCAGTGAGAGCGTCAACACGTGCTTCTTCTTTGGCCCGCTCCAATTTCTGCGACTGTTGTGCGACTGCTTTTCGAGTTTCCTCAAGCTCACTCTGCAGTCGTTTATTGTGATCTTCAAGATCCCGGATGCAGTCTCTCAGCGGGGAGATTGCCGATTCAATCTGCTCGGGGTCTTCGAATTTTGCCAGGACATCGTCCAGTTCGTTCGCCCGTTGGCGATGCCCGGCCAGATTTCCGAGCAGTTTTTTCACTTCACCGCCACTGCTTTCCGGATGCCGCTCCAACTCAGAACAGCGATCGTCCAGAAACTTCTGAAACTGCGAATTGTCAGTGCGCGTTGCCTTTGCCTGATTGCAGATCAAATCGTGGTCATGGGTGTCAAGCTGCTCATTCAGCCGGCGAGTCGATGCCGAATGCGAGTTCAATTCCTGCCTGATTTCTGACAAAAGACTGTCACAGCTTACGGTCGAATCATCGACTGCAGACGCCTTTGTCGAATCAGAGTCGAACAAGGTCGACCAACCAATATTTGAAGATAACCGTCCCAGAGCGAATACCGCCGTTGTATATCCGGCTCCACCAATGAGTTCCCAGAATTCAGCCACGGTAACCCTCGCTTAAAACCGTTCATGTGCTTCAACAATGCCGAATGCCCTCAGAAAAACTTAGGTCACACCGCGTACGATGGACGGAACGCAGTATCTGTTGCAGGGAGATGCCTCCCGCCAGTCATTCACGTCGTACCGGTAAGGTCGAGGCGCAACAGTTCGAATTTCTATCAGCAGGACGCTGCCACAGACTGCAGGTCGCAAGATCTGGTGCCCAGACGCAACACGTTGATCAGCAGCGTTCCACAATCCGGAACGGGATCACGCAGGCGAAGCAAACTGACTTTTCTGGGCCGCAATCAGACCTTGAATCGCCTCAGCAGGGTACAGGCAGAACGAGAATTCGCGACTCGTGAGAATTCGGTTGGCAGCGAGATGTTGCTCAATCTGTACAAGTTCTTCTCGAATGAGGTTCTGCTGGTTTCCAGTGAGTTTTGCCAGGGCTCGATTGATCTCAGGGAAGCGGCGGTAACGCGTGTGCCCTTGCCGTGACATTTCGGGCGAGGACGTTGATGCGGTGTTCGAGTTCTGCTGAGCGATCAGCAAAGCTTTCTCAGTGACTAGCTGCTGAGCATCAGTCGACAGATGCGGCCCGAGATGTCGTTGGGGATTCTGTTGAAGTTCCCGCAACATTTGTCGGAGACGCGACTCGTCAGAAGTCGTTACCGAATACGGATCGCCCAGTGGCAGCCAGATGGTGGCTGAGAGTGTCAGATAGTCGGGAAGGGAAACCCCAAAGAATCGCGAGGCGATGCGGTCGGTCATGGCGTCGTACTTGGCTCCGCCGATCCCGTGCACAAAAACGTCGCCCAGGCACAGTCGCGAGAACAGAGTGGTCGTCAGCGCTCGAGTTCGAAGTCGTAATCCAGCATTGGACAGCTGTTGCAGTGCCGCTGCGGCTTCATCGGACGACGAGTCCGGTCGCATCGTCAATGAATGTACGATCCCTGAAGATTCGGGAGCGGTAGCCAGCTCAAGCGTCTCACCGACCTGTCTGACGAAAAGGCGACCGCGGCGAGGGTCATCGGCACGCCAGATCCAGAACGGCGTTTCGCACCAGCCGTTTTGAAATCCAAGCTCGGGGACCGGGTGTGACGAACTACGAAGCCGATAAGTCTCGCGATACTCGCTCAGCACCTGATTGTAGACTCGGCAAAACTCTTCGGCTCGAAGCAGAATATGAGCGGCGAACGATCGAAACGCATTGGTTTCGCAAAGCTGGCTGATCGGCAACTCAAGATTCCCGAGGCCCCATTCGTGTTCAAGCGACGCTCGACCGACCGTTAAGCATTCGGCCAGTGACGCATGCTGATGCTTATCCAGTCGCTCTCGTGCTTTGTCGACAACCTTCGGCCAGCATTCGGAAACCAGCGGATCGATATTCCACGGTCGCATCGCGGCAGCAACTCGGCCCGCAAACGACTCCAGCAGACTCATGTCGGCAACGCGAGCTTCTTCCCAGGGAATCGGTGCCCGTGCGGCGTCGAACTGGATCGTTGACGTACCTGGGTTGTCGCGATCTCCGATGGGAACGCGAATCCGTGTGTTCGCCATCAGGTCGTTGTCGACTACCAGATTCAGGCCAATTCCGCCAACACGCGTGGCCAACTGTGATGTCGCGATATTCTTGGCGAAAACTCCCGGATGAAACAGCTCGGGCTGATGCCCGGTCATGATCAGCGGAGAGGTGACTGCAACGTCGACGCTTCTTCCGAGCAGTTCTGAAGTCCATCGTGAAGCGGCAGCGATAATTTCACTTCGCGCGGATGTTCGAAAAGCAGGTAGAGCACCGTCGAGGATGCGACACTGTGACGAGCCCGGCAACTCTGAATCTTTACGAAGCTGCTCGATGTGCCGAACAATCACTGCCGCCTCAGGCTGGACCAGAAACGTATCGTTCTCTCGCGGAACTCGAATGTGAGTACGTTCCCAGGCTGGTTCTTCATGACCGGTCATCGTGGCAGAGCGTTCCAGAAGTTCCATGGGTCTATCGAAGCAATGAGGGAGCGTTGTGTTGGATCTGATGCACAGAACTAATCGCAAAGTGTCGGCCCGGAGAGCGTCGTGACTCTTTCGCCAGCCGGGGCATGTAATTCGCGGTTCATCACTTCGTAATAGTATTGAAGCCGTTGTTCGGAATCGTCGAGCGAGCCGCCGAAGGAGCGTTCTTCGTCAAGATAAATCAGCGGCACGGGGAATTCGGTGATTCTCATACCAAGCTGCACGGCCTGAACCCACAACTGCAGCGGCATCGCATAGCCGAGTTCTGTGATTTTCAGATTCTCAAGAGCGTGCGTGCGGTACGCTTTGAATCCGCAGAACGTGTCGGTCAGATTCAGTTTGAGCTGTTCATTGAGGTAACGGGTTACTTCGACATTCACACGGCGGCGATCTTCAGGCGGCGGCGTGTCGCCATCGAACGATTTCAGATACCGGCTGCCGGAAACGATGTCGACCGGTTCGCCCTCTTGCGGATAGATCGCGGCGGCCAGCTCAGGAATGAGGCTCGGCTCGTGCTGGCCGTCACAATCGATCGTAACGACGACGTCGTAGTGGTTTCGAACGGCGTAGCAGAAGGCAGTCCTGAGAGCCGCTCCGTAACCCTGATTGTTTCCGTGAGTGACCACTCGAATTCCAGACACGCTAAGCAGCACGTCGTCGGTACCGTCGCTCGATCCGTCATTCACAACGAGAACGTCGTCCGCAAACTTCTGCACCTCGCGCAGCACCTGAGCGACGTGAGTTGCCTCGTTGTAAACCGGCAAGGCGGTGAGCACTCGTGGTTTCAAGGTGTCAGTTCCTTTCGATCAACAGAATGTCCGGCAGCAGGCGATTAACCCGCTACGCGATTGTATCCAGAGCGTGCTTCATGTCAGCGACGATGTCGTCGGGGCTTTCGATGCCGACCGAAACGCGGATCGTTTTTTCGGTAATTCCTGCTTCACGACGCGCGGCCTGTGACATTGACGCGTGACTCATCGATTCCGGGTACTCGAACAGCGACTCGACACCGCCCAGCGATTCAGCCAGCGAGAACAGCTTCGCCGTTTTGAAGACGTGTTCAGCAGCCGGACGTCCTCCCTTCACGTCGAAACTCATCATCGCACCGAATCCACTCTGCTGTTTCTTCGCCAGTTCATACTGAGGATGAGTCGGCAGGCCGGGGAAGTAAACGTGCTCCACCGCGTCGTGAGCAGCGAGCATTTCAGCCAGTGCCATCGCTCCTCGCTGATGAGCTTCCATACGCGGGCCGAGTGTTTTGATCCCTCGCAGAACCAGCCAGGCATCAAACGGCGAACATGCCAGACCGAGCGCATTGACGATGAAAGCAACTCGTTCTGCGTGCTCTTTCGACTTCGAAACAACGCAGCCGCCAACGACGTCCGAATGTCCATTCAGGTACTTCGTCGTCGAGTGTACAACGATATCGACGCCCATTTCGAGCGGGCGTTGAAGGTACGGTGAAAGGAACGTGTTGTCGGCAACGGTGATGGCGCCAGCATTTTTCGCAACGGCGACGACGGCCTCAATGTCGACCAGATTCATCAATGGATTGCTGGGAGTTTCGATCCAGACGCATTTCGTATGGGGCTTCAGAGCATTCTGGACGTTGGCCGCGTCGCCCATTTTTACGAAGCTGAACTCGATGCCCATCTTCGTGAAGACGTCAGCAAACAGACGGTACGTTCCACCGTAAATATCGTCTCCGGCGATAATGTGATCGCCCGGCTGGAAGAGGTGCAGCACCGTCGCGATGGCCGACATGCCGGTGCTGGTCGCGCGGCATTGAAATCCGCCTTCCAGAGCGGCGATGTTTTCTTCCAGGCCCGTACGCGTCGGATTGCCGCTCCGCGTGTAGTCGTACCCTTTGGTAGTGTTCAGATCGTCCCAGTAGAACGTGGAACTCGGATAAATCGGCGTAATGACGCTGTTATACGACGAGTCTTTACTGACGCCGGTGTGGACGCACCGAGTCTCAAAGGAAAGCTGTTCGTTAGCACTCGGATCCATGCTGTCTCTCATCATGGCTGTGGTGGCGGGTGTTCGAAGCGGCGATGAGCACCGCCCGGCTGGTACGAATCGACGCGACGTCGATCGATTGAATCAATAGTCTACGGTCACCAACGCACCTCCACAACAAGCGGTAAATGAGCGGACGCTGCGAACCAGTAGCCCGCCAGGACAATCGATACGGTGCTCAAGGTTCGCCATTGGATCATTCTCGTTTCTGGCAGGAAGACGCGAGAGTCTGGCGGAAATCTGAGGTGGAACTTCTTGAGACCGGCAGATTTCAACAGTTTTATAAGCTTCAAAGTTTCCGGTAACTGTGTTTTCAAAATTCCTCGACAGCTTGCGGCGGTGCCAGGCCAGTCGGTGACCGGTTTTGACCTTCACGACTTTGTGTGAGCCACTGAAACAGCTCTGACGTCGTCGGTTCTGTAGAAAAATCGACATAACCCATCCGACCTTGACGGTGTCCGTCGATTGTCGAGGCAATCGGCAGCGGATGAGCCGTGTTTCCTGCCTCGTGAACCGAATTCAACACTCGCGACCGTCTCAGAGTGTCGGTACACTCCCCGGTTCGTTCTTCGCCCCGTTTTAGAGGAAGCAGCACAGTGTCGACCGTTCAGCAGACTTCAACCAGTACGAAAACAATCACCGGTGCCGATATTCTGATCGAGGCACTGGTACGCAACGGTGGCGACATGATCTTTGCCTACCCGGGCGGTGCCAGTATGCCGTTGCATCAGGCGTTGACTCGCCGGAAAGATCGAATTCGCACAATTCTGCCTAGACATGAACAGGGTGGAGGGTTTGCCGCGCAGGGAATTTCGCGGACGACTGACAAGGTCGGCCTGTGCATGGCGACGAGCGGCCCCGGCGCCACGAACCTCGTCACATCAATCGCCGACGCCAAAATGGACAGCATTCCGCTGATTGCAATTACCGGACAGGTTTCTCAGGCCGTGATCGGCACGGACGCCTTTCAGGAAACGCCGATTGTCGAAATCTGCCGTGCCGTTACCAAGCACTATTACATGATCACGGCCGATGATTACACGGATCCGGATTCTGTGCGAAAAGCTCTGGAGTCGATTCCTCGCGTCGTAAAAGAAGCCTTTTTCGTTGCAAAAACCGGGCGTCCAGGGCCTGTATTGATCGACTTTCCGAAGAACATCCAGCTGGCATCCATGCCGGAAGACGAGCTGAATTATGACCCCGCAATGAGGCTGCCGGGCTATCAACCACTGCAACGGAAGACGGCTCCCGAGCAGATTCGGCAGGCCATCGCGGCGATCCGGCGAGCTAAAAAACCGATTCTGTACGTCGGCGGCGGTGTCATTAACGCCGGCGCGTCGGAAGAATTGACAGCCTTCGCATTGAAAACAGGCATCCCGGTCACGACGACGGTTATGGGCATCGGAGCGTTCCCCGGCGATCACGAACAGTCTCTGCATATGCTCGGAATGCACGGCACGGTCTACGCGAATCTGGCCATCGACGAAGCCGATCTGCTGCTGGCTCTGGGAGTCCGCTTCGACGACCGAGTGACCGGCAAGCTCGACGAGTTCGCGCTGCACGGCAAGATCATCCACGTCGATATTGACGCGTCGGAAATTCACAAGAACAAGGAAGCGCATATTCCCATTGTGGCCGATGTGAAAGAGTTCCTGTTGGCACTCAACGCGGCGTTATTAGAAGAAGACTGTCCAAAAATCGACGAGTGGCGAACTCAGTGCGCGGACTGGAAAGAGAAGTTCCCGCTCAAGCATACGCAGTCGGACGACCTGATTTACCCGCAGGAAGCCATTCAGGAATTGTGGCGACAGACGAAAGATATGGACACGTATGTAGCAGTTGGTGTTGGTCAACACCAGATGTGGGCGGCGCAGTATTACAAATTCAGCAAGCCGAAACGATGGCTCAGCAGTTCTGGCCTGGGGACAATGGGCTTCGGACTACCGGCTGCAATGGGAGTGGCGGCGGCTCATCCAAAAGCCCTGGTCATCGACATCGATGGCGATGGTTCCGTCATGATGAACATTCAGGAACTGGCGACGCTCTTTTGCGAGAACCTGAATGTCAAAGTCTTCCTGCTGAACAACCAGCATCTGGGTATGGTGATGCAGTGGGAAGACCGCTTCATGGAAGGCAACCGGGCCCATACGTACCTCGGCCACATTGATGACAAAATGGCGACCGGTGACGGCGACGGAACTTTTGGCGAGACATTCCCGAACTTTGTCAAGATGGCGGAGAGCATGGGTGTCGGATCACGACAGGTCAGCAGGAAAGCCGATCTGCCAGGGGCGATCGAAGAAATGATCAAATACGATGGCCCGTTCCTGCTGGAAATGATCTGCCCGTATCAGGAGCACGTTCTGCCGATGATTCCCGGTGGCGGAACCGTCAGGGACATAATTACCGAGTAACGGACGGACAGACGACGCCAACCTTACTGAAGGCTGTCCCATTTCGATGGGGCAGCCTTTTTTATTGCGCTGCCTTTTTATTGCGCTGACCGATGTTCTGATCGGCTTTAACAAACCTCGAAAGAAAGCAACCAGACAGGAACGAGAATCCTTCTTACTGAGTTGTTTTGAGTCTCTAAATGTCCTTTGTTGTTGTTTTGAGGTAACAAATAGCACGATTTGGCGTCGCCATTTCCCCTCAAACCGTCCCCGGCAGTCTCGCTGGTGTTGAGAATCTCACAGACTGATTGTCTGCTGTATTACAGTTTGCCCCCCCGAATGTGCCGATAGTGAGTGTTACGGACAGGGATGTCGGCAGTGGCCTGCCTGGGTCAGTTTTGGCTGTCGTGAGTCGGTAAGTACCGAGTTTTCCCGCCACCTCGATCACTCACGGCAAGGTGCGATATGAAGTTCGGGAAAAAAGCGATCGCCGTTCTGACAGCTCTGATCCTTGTTGCCATGTTTCAGAATGCCGCAATCGCGGCGAACGTGAAATGGGGCAACGATCTCAAGAAAGCCGCGGTCGCGGCGCAGCAGTCCGGGAAACCGATTCTGATTACCTTTACTGCTTCATGGTGCCACTACTGTCACAAGTTACTGGACGAGACCTTTACGGACAAAAAGGTCATTGCTCGTGTGAATGAGTATTTCGTGCCCGTCGTACTGGATGCCGACGAAAACGAGCGGGCGGTTCAGCTGTTGGGCGTCGAGGCTTTTCCCACGACGGTTGTGATCTCTCCGGAACTGAAAGTCCTCAGCAGAATCACTGGTTTTCATCAGGCACCTCAGATGGTGCAGCAC
>JABMPE010000565.1 GCA_013203845.1 Rhodopirellula sp.
CACAAGCCTGGTCCGATCGGCGGAGCGATTCGAAGCCAAAACGCTACTTTCCGCGTTTGTCGTCGACTCGCTGGTGGACCAGCCGGATGCCAATCCCGGAGACGGCATCGCAGCTACGACGTCGGGCGAGACCACATTGCGAGCTGCCGTCCAGGAAGCAAACGCCGCTCCCGGACCGGACACGATTATCCTGCCGCCGGGTCTGTTCGACCTGTCGCTGTCTGGCCCGAGTGATCACTCGGCAGCGTCCGGCGATCTGGAAATTACTGACGACCTGACGATTGTGGGCGCCGGCTCCGACCAGACATTCATCGACGCCACGCAAATTGATTCGGCGTTCCACATTCACGACGGAGTGTCGCTGACGTTTGATGAGCTGACGCTGCAGATTTCTGCCGGCTCTCAGGCAGCCATCGTGAATAACGGCGGCACATTGACGATTGACGGGGCTTCGGTCGATGAAATTCCACCGCTGTCAATTCCCGCGATCAACCATGCTGACATCACAACAAACGCGCGTCATGCTGATCTTCTTATCGGGCTCTACCAGCCGGTGGTGAACCGCAACGAGCCACTCGATGCGATCTTCGCTCCGCCGCCGATTTTTGTCAGCATCGTCAATCCCACAAAGACGGATGCGACCATTGCCATCGGTACGGAACGGTCTCGCAGTCAGCTGAAAGCCGAGGACAGCCCTGAACTGAATCCCACGCCGCGAGAGTTACCGACGGAACAGCTCAATACCCCCGTCAGAGTCGCCGAACAATCTCCGGAAGTTCCGGGCGAGACCACTCAGCAACGCCGCCGGGCCGTTGTCAATTCACTCTTCGAGGATCAGACCGGCACGAAACCGCAAACCGTCAAACCGGTCGCTGGCGAGCAGTCGGAGAACGCAGCAGCCGAGAATCGTCGCCTGCACGAGAAGTTCCCGATGCTGCTGCCGATGAATGACAACGGCACGCTGCAAGTTGTTCCGGAAAAGTCAGCGATTGACCGTCCAGCTCCGCCACCGCTACCCGAACCGGTTCTTCTGAAAGAAGCCGCCGCACACACGCGACGAACCGTCGGGCAACCCGCGACCGGACAGGCTCTGATGGCAGGAATGCTGCTGACGATGGTTCGCCCCGGAGTAATTCGCCGCGCCGTACGACGCCTGACCGGACGCAAAAATCACGTCGTCTGAACTGCCGCTGGTTCTACTGATGACGAATCTTCGTTGGCTGCCTTTCCGGCAATGACGATGGTCACCGCAAACAGCACGCAGCCAATCAGGTCAGAAACGGGCAATCGAACCGTCCCAATTGAGATACCAGCACCGGGGTAAAGCAAAAACGCCGCCGACACAAACAACAAAATGCGGCAAAGCGGATTCAGCAGGTTCCGCAGGTATCCGGAGAGACCAGCAGCGAGTGCGATGATCCCGATAGTGGCTGCCGCAATTGACATGATCACGTTGATGATCGACAGCCGCTGGTCGGAAAAATGTCCCCACGTGAACGCAAAATTCTGTTTCTCGACGTCAGTGATGGACGCTTCATCTCGAGACTGTTCGTAAATGTCGATCGCCCCGATGTGCCGTGAATCGCCGAACGTGATGGGCGAGCCGCTTTCTTTCTCCGCTTCGGTTTGAGAATTCGGCAGCTGCAGACTCACATTCCAGTTACCGGGCGTGACATCAGTGGCGAAGTTCCCATAGACACCCGTCTCAATCGTGACGGGCTGATCCTGCCCGGATTTCAAGAGCGAGACTCTGGCCCCCGGCACAGTCTTTCCAAATTTCTCGAACGTGACACGCAGCGTTCCAGGCTCGCCAGCTTCGTCCGCCGACTTGTAAGAAATCAGCTTCACTTCAGGAGCATCACTCTGCAGAGTCAGTTCCGGTCGATAGACAAACATGAACGGCAGCGAAAAGCCAACCAGCGAAAACGCAAACGCAGCGAATGACGTTTTCATAATAGGAGCTTCGGCAATCGACGCGCTCGCGTAAGCCGCTAACGCAACTGGCGGCGTCACCATCGACATCATGCCGAAGTAAAAGATAAACAGGTGAGCCGACAACGGAATCACTCCGAGTTCACCCAGCAACGAACCCATCAGTGTTGCCATCAGCAGGTAACAGACAACCGACGGTACGCCCATCCCGAGAATCAGCGAGCACACCATGATTCCCATCAGTGCCGCAAAAAGATTCGTCTCAACGACGCCACGAATGGTCGCGCTGAAGTCGGTGGCAATCCCGGTTTGCTGAACGATGCCAATGATAATTCCGACACACGCACTGGCGGCGACCAGCGAAACGCCATTCTTCGCCGACGCTCCGAATGCCTTCAGCATGGCAGGACGCCACGCGGGATGCAGCAGGCCAAAAAAGAGCAGACAGAATGTCCCGATCAAAGTCGAATCCAGCCATGACTCAGCGATTTGCCGAATCGATGGCTCGTCGATCGTGCTGGCAAATCCGAAGTGATGGATCAAAGTTCCCGCGACGAAGGCTCCCAGCGCCAGCATTCTCGGAGTAGTTCCCAGAGGCAGTTGTTTGCGGAAGATCGAGAGAAACAGAATTCCGATCAGAGCACCGGTCACCGACTTGAACGGAGAGAACCCCCACACGAGAAGTCCGACGAGAATCCCCAACGCTCCGAAGAAAACAACCGCTTCGAATTTCCAGATGGAACCCTTGTCGGTTCCGTCTGTCTGAATCGCCTTCGCACCAACTCGCTTCGAGTAGAAGTGGACGATCATGAAGATCGACAGGTAGTACAGGATTGCCGGTACGAGGGCAGCCTTCGCGACCTGCAGAAACGTGACCTGAGGCTGGACGAGCTCCAGCATCATGTACGCACCAGCCCCCATCACCGGAGGAACGAGCGCCCCCCCGGATGCTGCCGCAGCGGTAATGCCTCCCGCAATGTGCCGCTCGAATCCTGCGTTCCTCATCATCGGAATCGTGAACGCACCGGTTGTCACGGCGTTCGCCACCGCGCTCCCCGAAAGAGACCCCATCAGGCCACTGCCCAGCACTGCAACTTTGGCCGGACCACCCGGACTGCGACCGAAGACTCTCTCAGCAAAGTCGATGATGAACTGAGTCGCCCCGGACATTTCCAGAAACGTCCCGAACACAACAAACAGGAACACGTACTTGAACATCACGGTTGCTGCCGGACCGAAGACTCCCAGCGTCTGCAGGTAGGTCGTCGCGACAATGTCGTCAACACTCTGACCAGCATGAGGCAGCAACCATGTCGGCATCGCCGGCCAGCCATGAGTCTGCACAGCGAAGCAATAATACGAATGCCCGACGAAAGTCAGCGCGAGCAGCGGAACAATCAAACCGATCGTTCGCCGAGTGGCTTCCAGGACGAGAATCAATCCGACGAGACCAATCTGGTAGTCAAGTGGCTGTTCATCGCCAGCACGGTTCGCCAGAGATTGCCCTTTCAGCCAGAACGACTCGAAGAGCGGCTCGGTCTGCACGATCACGTACGCGCAGCAGGAGCAGGCCGCGACGCCCAGCAGAACATCGAACCAGCGAGCCAGCTGGTTATCCTTCAGTTTCGGATGAATCGGATACTGAATGAAACACAACGCCATACCAAACAAGACAAACAGTGCCAGCGCAGACTGCGGCTGCATGCGGTTGTAATTGACCTCAGCCAGCGTAAAGAGGCACAGCAACACGCTCAGCAACGGAACGACGATCTTCGTCATCTTCTGGAACGCACTCGGAGAAGAAGAAGTAGAAAAAGAAGACAGATGGGCTTCCGAAAGCGGCGCAACACCATTGCCAGACTCAGATTGGCCTTGTCCTTCAGGAGCTGATTGTCCGTTACCGTTGTCAGTCACTCTGTCTCACTCCTGGTGCGGAACATCTGGGCCGGGCGTGCTTCCGGGAATCACAAGTCAACAGGCTGGCAACGTTTACTCCGCTGCTTTTTCTGCCGCTGGCTTTTCCTCTTTGGCCGCTGGCTTAACTTCTGCCGGAGCTGCATCTGCAGACTCACCACCTTCAGATTCCGGCCAGACACCAGCTTCCTTGTAAAACCGGATCGCGCCTGGGTGGAACTCCGTGCCGGTGTAACGAGCGGCGTTCTTTTCATTGATCGCCTTACCCGCGCCATGCTTGGAAGCAATTTCCGCTCGATTTTCCCAGATCGTTTTCGTGAGTTGGTAGATCAGTTCTTCATCCGCTGATGCCGACGTAATGAGGTGCATCGATCCGACGTTCAAGCCATCAAATGCTGTTTCGTGTCCCTGGTATGTATTGCCGGGAATCGTGAACGCGTGAAAGAACGGGTACTTGTCAATCAGCCGCTGACGGACTACCGGATCAAAAGGCACGAAGCTCGTTTCGAAGGACGCACAAGCCTGACTGATGGCAGCGGCTGGAACAGCGCCACCAAGAAACGCCGCATCGGCAGCCCCGTCAGCCAGCATGTCAACAGCCGGTCCCTGCGGTGCATTCACGGCATTAATTTCAGTAAGCTTGACGCCGTGCTCTTCCAGAATCGGAGCGACAAACATTTCAAAGCCCGCGCCGGCAGGCCCGATCACAACCCGCTTGCCCTTCAGGTCGGCAATGGACTTGATCCCCGAATCGGCCTTTGTCACAAACATGGCCACATTCGGAGCCATCGTTACCACGGCCCGAATGTCGTACTTCTGGTCCCAGGTTGATTCGCCTCGGAAGGCAAAGTACGAGATGGCCGAATTCGATAACGCAATCTGTTGGTCACCTTTCACCAGACCACGAATGTTGGCCTGCGAACCTTTGGTTCCTTTGGCCTGAACCTTCCAGTTGTTGTCGCCTTTGTGCGTATTCAACGTTTGAGCGATCGCGTCGCCGACGATCGGAAAGGTTCCACCGATCGGTGCCGTGCCCATGCTGAGGAACAAGGTTCCACCAGCCGGCAGCGAGGTCCCACCTTCCGGAGCTGGGCCAGTCGTTGTTCCACCATTGCAACCGGTGAATAAAGCCGCTGTTGCGAGCATGGCGACTGCTGAAAAATACCGGCGTCGTAGAAGGCTCCTGGCCATGATCAACGTTCCTTGAAGAAGTTTGTGGACTGCTTTATTCAGTGTCGCTCGCTTCCCGGACTGGCAGCGAGACTGCAATTGATTATGTGGCGGCTGAGTCAACGATCAGTGGGACTTCGGGGCAAAACGGAGAGTCTAGTCAGCGTTCCGGGACGGAACTCAGGCGGGGTCGATCTACGGGATCCTCAGAGGAATCAGCACTGAAATCTGAAAAGCGATCGTATCACTCGCCAGAAAGCCTTTCCAGTGACTGTGAACCGCTCGACGAGACGCTGCCACCTTTGTCACGCGACGCGGCGAGCCACTTCTCCAACGCCGCCGCCGCAATCTCGTGAGCACGTTCATTCGGGTGAGCATCGAATGGATTCACCGTCAGTCGCTCATTCGAGTGCTTTGACAATGCGGGATCCAGATCCAGACAGTCGATGCCGCTGTCTTCACAGTCGATCACAATCTGATGGTGAATTTCGCGAAAGGGATATTCGGCACCGAGATTGTGCAGGAACGGAAAAATCGCCACACGGAAACGGCAACCGTGATTGCGACAAAGTACGGACGTCCGCGCCAGTTCCTCGCGGAAACGATGCCACGGCTCGCCCTGGTAGTACTCCTTCACAAACGAGTAATACCCGCGAGTTTCCGCCCGAAACAGAAGTTGAGTCCGAAAGTACAGCCAGTTGAAGAAGTAGGTATCGCGGAAAAAAAATCCCGGTGGTTCGAATAGGGCGAGACTCGAACTGCGAGTCATCGTCGGGTCATGAAACGCTTCGATGTCGTTCAGACAAAGCACATACACGGCGTCGTCGATTCTACCGCCCGACTCGAATGAATGCTGCAGGACAGATTCGGCCCAGATCAGATCCGTACCGGGCCAGGCAAGGTTGGAAACAGCCACCGACTCGCTCCCAGAGCCAGCATCCTTCATTAGGCGAGAAACGCGATCGCTGAATCGATCGGCAACGTCGGCCACGCCGTGCCCAAACGTGAAACTGTCACCCAGAAAGCAAATGTGCCGGACACCAGATGGCGGACTAAGCACAACGTCGGAGTCGGCGCGGTATCGAATTCCCGTGTCGTCCGAAAACTCCAGAACCCTCACGTCGGGTTCAACGTGGACCTTGAACCATCGATGAGAAACGTTCGTCATATCGAACGAGTCGGTCGTGTCATAAAACAACGCGAAACCAACTTCCGGCAACGTCAATAGCCCAACGCACAGCCACGCTGAAAGTCCGGCATACACAATCTTCAATCGACTCTTCTGCGCCGTCCACTTGCGTCGCAAACGCACCAGCACGACCGGCGTCAGTCCGAGAATGACCAGCCAGACCGCCATCGCCAGCAGATAGCCGTCAGAGAGATGCAGAAAAAGTTGCCACATGGTTTACCAGCGATCGCCGTTGTCCGAACAACCTTCAACATCACCCAGATAAAAATACGCCATTACTTCCGACTGGTCGAACGGTTCCTGAAGGCTGACTGGCCGCCGTTCATAAAGTCCAGAGCCAACCTCTTCAACGTCGTCAAGGACTTTCAACGTCGTCTCGTCAACATCCCACACCTCACCGTGGATTGCCAGCCCTGACTCGGACGCTGGTGCATCAACCAGCCCTGGGTACCAGACAATTCGATACAGCCGGTAGTCGGGCAGGGTTTGTGCCACATCAACAAAGTGTTGCCCGGCAAGATGCTGATGCAAAGCCCGACCTCGTTGAAGTGTTCCGTAGACGAATACAAGCACGTCAGTTCCTGTCAGCAAAGTCGGGGATGAATCTTTATCAGCACGTTCGCAAAAATCGACATTTCGTGCATAACGTAAAAAGAAGGTGACGCTGCCACTGCCAGAAAGCAATTCCAGAAAAAACACAAGCTTTCAGTGGACCTTTCTCATCGACCAACGGGTTTCTAATGAAATGAATTCTGCCGACAGGTGGCAGAAAATCAACACGAGGATCGGTCATAACCGCCCACTGAAGCCATCGCCGCCGAAGCTTCTGGCCCCGGCAATTCAGGCGAGCATCGTGACGAGGAATTGATGATGTCGAATGCAAGCACCCCCAAAAAGGCGAGGCAGGAGCGACGACTTCGCTCGTCCGGTTTTCTCCAGTCGCCTGGGATCGAGCCAACGACCGTCGTCATGTTCGCAGCAGTAACGGTCCTCGTATTCGTGTTCTTCAGCATTGTGACATCAGAGGGACCAGCCTCGTCCGACACCGATGCCACTGCAGAACCTGCAACCATCACCGTTCCGGAAGAAGTACTCGTCCTGCCCCGCTAGCCTGCTTTGCGCACCGGTGTGATGGCTGTCTGGGTTCTGTTGTCGCTTGGCGTGGTGTTGGCGGGTCGGAGCGCCGGGTGCGGGCGAGAGGGGCTGATCCGGTTCTTTGGGGCTTGAAA
>JABMPE010000566.1 GCA_013203845.1 Rhodopirellula sp.
ATGAGAATTCGACTGTTGATGACTGTGTTGTTGCTGGCGTCCATGAATTCGGCTTTTGCCGCTGATCGCCCGAACGTCCTGTTCATCGCCGTGGATGATCTGCGGCCTGAACTGGCCTGTTATGGCAAGAAGCACATTCACTCTCCAAACATGGACCGGCTGGCTGCGTCCGGTGTTCTGTTTGAACGGGCTTACTGCATGGTGCCGACTTGTGGAGCGTCACGAGCAAGTCTGATGACCGGGATTCGTCCCGCCCCCAGTCGGTTTGTCAGCTATCTCGCTCGGGCCGATCAGGATGCGCCCGGAATCACGACTTTCAACACTCAGTTCCGAAAGAACGGCTATTACACAGTGTCACTTGGGAAGGTCTTCCATCACGCCACGGACAACGCCAAGGGATGGTCGGAACCCGCATGGCGAACTAACGACATTCCGCGGTATCGGAATTCCGAGAATCACGCACTGCACACAAAACGGCAGAAACAAGGCAGTGGCAATCGAGGCCCGGCATGGGAATCAGCAGCTGTCCCAGACAACGCCTATGCCGATGGCGTGATTGCCGAACGTGCCATTGCTGATCTGCGGCGTCTGGACGCGCGGGAAGAGCCCTTCTTTCTGGCGGTTGGTTTCCTGAAGCCGCACCTGCCGTTCATTGCTCCGAAGAAATACTGGGACTTGTACGACCACGAGAAGATTCAGCTTCCTGACAACTACCACGTTCCGAAAGATGCGCCGAAGGAATCAATTCATAGCTTTGGAGAGATGCGGGCCTATGCTGGAATTCCAGCGAAAGGTCCGGTTTCGGAAGAGACTGCTCGCAACCTGATTCATGGCTACTACGCCTGTGTGAGTTATGCCGACGCTCAAATTGGCAAGTTGCTGGATGAACTCGACCGACTGCAAATATCAGATAATACGATCGTTGTTCTGTGGGGCGATCACGGCTGGAACCTTGGCGAGCACACGCTGTGGTGCAAACACTCCTGCTATGAAACTTCGATGCAGATTCCGCTGATTGTTCGGGCTCCGAGAATCAAAGGCGGACAGAGAAGATCAGGGCTCATCGAATCCATCGACCTCTATCCGAGCCTCTGTGAACTGGCGGGGCTGCCGTTGCCGGATCATCTGCAAGGCAGCAGTTTTGCCACGCTGATGAAGGATGCGGACTCCGAATGGAAATCTGCAGCCGTAGGTCGATTCCAGAACGGCGACACGATCCGTACCGACTCTTTCCGCTTCACCGAATACACCGACAAGAAAGGGAAGCGAACTTCTCAGATGCTCTACGATCACGCTGCTGATCCGCACGAAAACGTGAACGTCGTAAAGGTCGAGGCCGAGTCGGCGAAGGAGCTTGCCGGAAAGTTGAGTGATCTCAAGGGGCGGGACTGAGCGGGAGCCGTATGAAACTCGGCCTCAGTTCTCGGTACCGGGCAATCTGATTTACGATCTCCACGGCGCAATGTGCGGACTGACAAAGTGCGAACTTGATCTGATCTTTTCATGTGCGAATCTTCTCTTGCGACATCGGAATACTGAAGCTGATTGTTCTCATCTGCTTCTTCATCCGGTGGTTGTCAATCAGGCCGGTCCCGAAGAAGCCAGAATGAATTCGTGATCGTGAGGCAAAGAAACATGAAGTTTCACACCACAGGAAAATACGATCTCGTTATTTGCGATATCGATGGCTGCTTATCACCAGAGTCTCACGCACCGATCAATGAATCTGCGTTATCAAAGATCGCTGAACACAACCGGAAGGCCGTTCAGAAGCATGACCGCCCGATGGTGACTCTTTGCAGCGGCAGGCCGATTTCATTCGTTGAGGCCATGTCCCGCTTCATTCACAACACCTTGATCCCGTGCATCGGCGAAAATGGAGTCTGGCTTTATCACCCGGACGTGAATGCCTTCGAAATGGACCCGACTATCACGGGAGAACATCTGGAAGTGGTGCATGAAGCCTCAAAACTTCTGCGGTCCAAGTATCACGCTGAAGGCGTCACGCAACAGCCGGGGAAATCTGCGGCTGTGACTCTGTACCATCCGAATGCCGAGTACCTGCGGTCAATCGTGCCTGACGTGAAGGAAGAGCTGTTCCGGCGTGACTGGCCATTTCGAGTGTCGATGACGTGGTTCTATATCAACTGCGACCTGCATCACGTCAACAAGGCGACAGGCATCAAACGATTGTTTGCCTCGACGGGTATTGATCCTTCACGAACCGCCGCCATTGGCGACACAATGAGCGACAAATTCATGGCCGACAGCGTGGGATTCTTTGCCTGTCCAGCGAATGCTGAATCAGAGATTAAGAATTCTGCGGGCTATGTTTCGCCGTTTGAAGAGATCGAAGGCGTGATTGATATTCTGAGTCAGTTGAACGAATAGCCAAGTGAAGCAACACAGCATTTCAGGCGAGTCGCTCACCGATGATCTTTTTGGTCGTTGTCTTGCTTGTCGTGATCCACGAATTTATGGCACTGGCTGATTCGTTCTTCTCGTGGCACGTAATGCCCGAACTGATTCAGCGATTAGCTCACACAGTCCTCGTGCGAATTATTTCGATGGGGTGACGGAAAGACACGGCACGCGTGACGACTTTGGAATCGGGGCATGGTTGTTCGACTGGAGTTTCTTCGTTGCATTGAATGAAACATCGGCTCGTTGTCATGATCTGCGGGTCGGTGTCATTTCAACTGTGAAGGAGAACTCTCGTGGTAAATCTGATAGATCGTGGCCTTGTATTGCTGCTGGTGTTGCCCTTTTTGTCGACAGTGCTGAGTGTCTCTGTGGCGGCAGACTCACCCAGTCAGATTGATGTCTGGATTGGCACCGGTCGATCAAAGCAGAGCAAAGGCATTTATCACGCGACACTGAATCTGCAGACGGGCCGGCTCTCGGAAACCGACCTCGTCGCCGAAATCAGTGGGCCAGGGTTTCTGGCCATGCACCCCAACGGCCGGCACATTTACGCGGTCGGAAGTCTCGAAGACAAAGCCATCGTCGCCGCCTATGAAATCCTAAAGGACAAAGGGAAGTCAACGCTGAGTTTTCAGAACGCGGTCGAAATTGGGGACGGCGGAGCGGCTCACGTGTCGATCGACTCGACCGGTCGAACGATCCTGACCGCTCAGTACGGGGCCGGTTCAACGGCGGTATTCTCGGTCAACGCAGATGGTTCGATCAAAGAGCGGACACAGATCCTCAAGCACGGAGACGGCTCCCGAGCAGTTCCAGGACGACAGGACGCGGCGCACGCGCACTGGACGGGCTTTTCACCGGATGAGCGTTTTGCGTTTGTCCCGGACCTCGGCATGGACAAGGTGGTGATTTACCAGGCCGACACGGCGAAGTCGACGCTCGAACCGCACGGCTTCGGAATGCTACCTCCTGGTGCCGGACCTCGTCACATGAAGTTTCACACGAACGGAAAATGGGTCTACGTGCTGAACGAGATCGACCTCAGCGTGACCCGCTTCGACTATGACGCCAAAGCCGGCACGATGTCGGCCAGGGAAACAGTGCTGACTGTTCCGAAGGAAGAACTTGCCAAAGAGCAGGCCAGAAGCTGTTCGGAAATCCGAGTTCATCCGAACGGTCGTTTCGTCTACGCCGCTAACCGGGGCCACGACACCGTGACCGTGTTCAGCGTCGATCAGTCCACGGGGGAGCTGACTCTTGTCGAGCGGGAAAACGTCCGCGGCGCAACGCCCCGCAACGTCAACCTGACGCCCGACGGTCGCTGGCTGATCGCTGCCGGTCAGGATTCTCACACGCTGGCCGTGTTCGCCGTCGACGGGAAAACCGGTGAGCTGACCTACAACCGCAGCAACGTCTCAGCTCCATCCCCCATCTGTGTGCTGTTTGAACATGAGTGAAGTCGTCTGGCAATGCCTGATCGACGGTTCATGGATTGTCGCTCAGGTGGCTTTTTCGTTTTCGATCATCAGGGCTCGTCGGACGTCGCGGAAGGCTCGCCAGCGGCGAACGGCGAGCCAGCAGGTGAGGGACCAGCTGATGCCCAGCCACCAGCCAGCAGCGACGTCGGTCGGATAGTGAACTCCCATGTAAACCCGGCTGAAACCAACGAGGGCAGAGATGGTCAGTGGGGCAACGACGAAGAACGTTTTGACGAGTCGCCGCGAGGTCAGGTCGGAAAGCATCAGGCCGAGCGACAGGTAAACGACTGCCGACATCATCGAATGGCCGCTGGGGAAACTCAACGAGTGGACGTGAGAAAGCCACGGCACAATGTGCGGCCTCGGACGAGCGATCAATGCCTTCAGCACCATGCTGAGCGAATACCCGATCACGGTGACGACCACCACAAAATGTGCTCGTGCCGGGCGGCGTTCGAGATGCAGAAACGTTGTCACCAGAATCGTGATGGTGGACAAAACTCCGTAACCACCGAGAGCCGTAAAGTCGCGGGCCAGTTCCCGAATCCACTCCGGCCCTATCGGTGTGGCGAGATCGCTGGCTTCGCGAAGGCTTCGAATGACGGTCTCGTCAAATCGTTGCAGAGATGGCGTTCCGAGTTGCCAGACCAGCAGCACAAAGATGCCGGCGCCTGTCATCATCATCAACAGCCCGAAAAGCTCTGTCTTCTTCCAGCGAGGTTGAAGGTTTGTTGAATCGCCGCTGCCCATTTCGTGTTTCCGGCCTGCTGTTCTGTCGCGGGTTGTTATCGATTTGCTGCTATGTTGTCGACGTCTTTCGGACGTTTTCGCAGGTCGACAGCAAGCTGGTCAACCAGGTCGGCGATCTCGTTCACAGTCGACGGATCTGGCTCCGCGGAGAAACGTAGAGCGGCGTACCGGGCGTACCAGTCTGCCGCTTGATTCAGAGGATCGTGCTGGCCGTACGGTCCTGATGCAAGCTGCTGTGCGTACTGATCGACGGTTTCGCCGGGCAGTCGAACTCGCCAGATGCGTTTCAAAGCGAGGTCGAGTTTCTGGCGGGCGGTTTGAAGCCGGGCAATTGTGGGTGACAAAGTCGTGCGGGTCGATTGGCTTTTCCTGTTGCGGCGCCGTCGTCGCCACAGGAAGACACCCGCTGCCGTCAGTGTCGCGATCGTGATCAGGCCGATTCCCAGTGGAGACCCTGAAAAGTTGTTGATAGACGTTATGAGTGCTGAGACGCCGTGCTGTTGCCAGTTGACTCGCAGGCGATGGAATTCGTCGCGCAGATATTCGTACAGCTGGGTCCAGGCTGACGTGGAAGTATCGTCTGGAATGCCGGCAGCGGGAGTTGTGTCGACAATGAGCCAGCCTCGCGTTTCGTCGTAAGCCTCAACCCACGCGTGGGCGTCTTCGTTGCGAGCGACCCATTCGCCGCTGTACGGATTCTTTTCGGAAATCACGAAGCCGACAACGTATCGGCATGGCACGCCGGCCATGCGAAGCAAAACGGCGGCTCCTGACGCAAAGTATTCGCAGTGAGCTGGCGGTTGCTCAAGCAGGAACCACTCCAGCGGTTCATGCAGAGGGTGAGTCGGTGCGGCCACTTTCAGGCTGTAGGTGTAGTTCTCCTTGAAGTAACGGATTGTCGCGGTCAGTTTGTCGTCAACGGTGTCGCAGTTTTCAAAGAGAGCGCTGGCCAGCTTCGTCAGTCGTTTGCTCTTGAGAGCCCAGCCTGGCGGAGTGGCCAGTTGCTTCAGTTTGTTGAACTTCCCATCAGTTTTGGGCTCAGACGTGCCAGGCACGTCCGGTTGTTGGCTGGCCGGAGTTCCGGTGGCTGGCTGGCGAGCGTTTCTGACAAGGAGCGTGTACGGCACTCCGCTGATGGCGTCGCTGGATCTCATGACCTCGTGGGTATCGACGGTCACGATTGTCGCATCGGCGCACAGCCACGAGGTGCGGAGCGGTGCGGCAAAGGTGTCTCCCAGATCCGCGTCCGGCCAGACTTCGAAAGTTTGAGTTCCGGCCCCAATTCCGTCGCTGATCTGAAATGCCTGACCAACGTGGCTGCACAACGTCAAGGCGGTGGGAATTGTTGATACGGGATGTGTCGCTCGTCCCACAGTGTTGAACCGCCATTTTCGGTGTTTGTACGTGTCGTAAATTCTGGCTCGGAAGTATCCAGGCTCGACAGTAGAGACGACGCGCAGCACCGTCTGCTGCGAATTCACATCCTTCTTCAGTGAGATCGCTTCCAGCGTGGAAGACTCGGAGAATCCGACGCTGGACGTCTCGCTTTTGTCCTTCAGAAACTGATTAACGAACGCTTCAACGTGCCGCTCGTATCGGTACATTGTTGAAGCCGTGAACCAGCCAAGACCTCCCACGGCGACAATGACCAGTACCGTGGCGATTGGCCGCCCGCGGTGCCGAGCCGGGACGACCTCGATGAATCGTCTTGAAGCATCGCAGTAGAGAACGGAAAGGATGGCGAAGCCGATGCACAGGGCCAGCACGACGCTGCGTTCGTCACCTTGAAGGGAAACCATGGTGGTGCAAACCAGAGCGACGACGCCAATGCCAGGAAAGGAGAACGGCAACTGGTCGTCGCGTCTCTTTAAGAAGAATTGCACGCACTGCATTGCGAGGACGTACTGCGCCAGAGAGAACGCGATTCTCTGACTCGAAAAAAGATCCTGGTACCGGGGATTATCCGGAGTGGCCATGTACTTCATGACAAAGACGACACCCATTAACGCAATGATGTCGTACGTTCGTTGTCGGTCCATTTCGAAACGAAGTCGCGAAGTGGTGCCGTAGATTGCGACGGCGATGACGATTGCCGGGTAGATCGGTTCTTGCGACAGGTAGCCGAGCGTGAAGGCTTCGAGTGCGATGATGGCCAGGGCGAGCCATCGCTGCAGAGGAATTCGCATAACGGTGGCCAACAGAATACTCGCAAGTTTCAGCGAACCGCTGTTGCCTTGTGGGAGCTGTTCGAGAGTCTGATCGTTCACAGAGATTCAACGCCTCCACTTTGAATCTGCGATGACGTCAGGCTGATGACTTCTCCAAGATCGTCCGGCAGCGGTTTTGAAGTCGGAGCGTCGCGGACAATGATCAGCTTCAACTGGCAGCCGGATTCGATAATCGTTCGTGCCAGCTCTTCGCGTGAATCGTCCCAGTCGAGAAATACGCAGATGGATGTTGTGATCGAAGTCAGCTCGTCGGCGACGGCGGGCGTCACTTTGCCGAACGGATCTTTTTCGCAAGGCGCGACCGATGCCAGGATTTCCAGGACGTTGTCAAAGTGTGCGAGTTGCCGCCCGGCGCGGAAGACATAGAGTTCCGGGCCTGCCGCAAAGATGTCAATCAAATGTTCGGTGGCCGAAAGCGAGTCAGCGATGGCCGCGGACAGGCTGATGGCGGCTTCCAGTTCCGGGAAACCTGCAGATGGCATGCGCCGCCGCGGGATCCACGTATCAAGAATCAACGCGATGCGACAGTAGTATTCTTCCTGGTATTCGCGTACGACGGGCCGTGCGAGTCGGGCCCAACTGCGGAAGTCGAGATGGCGCACCGGCTCGCCCGGCACGTAGTCACGATTGCCGATGTACTCAGGTGATTCGCCTACGTTTGAACTGAGCGCGACTCCACCAGGTTGATATCGCAGCCCGACGGGAACATCGATGGACTGCAGGCGATGGAATCGCGGGATCACGATCAGTGGTTTCAAAGGAAACTGCGTCGAGCCGCTGCGCATCAGGTTAAAAGGAAACGTACTGTGAGGTCTCAGGTACGGCAGTTTGTAGACACCGCGACGCAGTGGACGCAGTCCCAGTGGCAGCACGCCTGACTGGCCGGAAGCGAGTCGAGGAATGGCAATAAATGCCGACTCGAACTGAATCGACTTCTGCAGACCGATCAGCCAGAGCATCAAATGGTAAGCGGGACGCCAGGATTCATTCGTCAGTTCAATTTCGGCGGTGATCAATTCTCCTGCCGTGACGCGTCCGGGGAAGTCGCCTTTCACACTGAGTTGGGGCCGGTAAAGAAGATTGGTCAGCCAGACAACCAGATAGGCAGAGAACAGAGCGCAGAACAGCTGATATACCGGGATGTCGACGGTGGCCAGACCAGCCGAAGTGAACAGCACGCTCCAGAACAGGAAGCGGCCAGCGGGCGTGAGCTTGTATCTCCAGAGATAGCGACCGTACCGGACTGTAAACGGCACGTACTTCGGTCGAACGAATCTGCGTCGCCGCTGCCTTTTGTCTGTTTCTGAAAGAGGCGGGGTGTCCGGCATGGCGTCGCTCGATCGCTGTGGAGAATCCATTGACCGCGGGGAAGTCTATTTTCCTGCCAGCTGCCCAGTTTACACCGGAACGCGAACCGATTTGAGCAGGTCATCGATAATTTCGGCGCGGCTGACACTGCTGTATCGACTCTTCGAAGTCAGCACGATTCGGTGTGGCAGCACGTACCGGGCCATCTTCTGTACGTCGTCCGGTGTCGTGTGATTTCGCCCGGCCAGAAACGCGGCAGCCTGAGTTGCACGGAACAGCATGAGCGATCCTCGCGGACTGACTCCCAGTTTCAGCCGTTCGTCCGAACGGGACTGAGTGACGAGGTCAACAATGTACTGCCCGACGCTTCTTTCGACGTGAATCTGTCGCACGGCTGCCTGCATCGTCACGACCCGTTCGCAGCTCAGTACCGGCTTCACCGAGTCGATCGGGTGCGTAACGGCCTGATCAAACAGAATGTTGAGTTCCGTTTCGGTGTTGGGATAACCCAGATTCATGTAAACAAGGAAGCGATCCAGTTGAGCTTCCGGAAGTGGATACGTGCCATGAAAGTCGACAGGGTTCTGCGTCGCGACAACGATAAACGGGTTCGGCAGCTGGTGACAGACACCCTCGATCGTGGCCTGAGCTTCGCTCATGGCTTCCAGTAACGCCGACTGAGTTCGCGGAGACGCTCGATTGATTTCATCGGCCAGCAGGACATTG
>JABMPE010000567.1 GCA_013203845.1 Rhodopirellula sp.
CCGGCATGCGCTGGAGCCTCGACGGAGCACTGGCCATGCTCGCCAACCGAACCACCAGCCTGAGCGCCGACTGGAACGACTACCAGACCTTCCGAATCACCCGCGAACAAAACCGACTCTACCCCACCGCCACATAGCGGAACCCCGGTCGCGCCCGTTCACAAAACTGCCGGAGCAACGCTGGCCGCTGGTCACACAACATTCATCCGCTACGCCCCAACCTGTACGACCAGTCGCTGCGAGTGTCAACTGCCGTGCGATTCTGAGAGCCCGATGAATCCGGGGACTGTTTCCGGTTCAGGCAGGGCGGAATTCACACCTTTCGCCGTCTTCGACGGTCACGATCACCGAATGCAGTCTGGCCAGCAATGAAACTGCCCATCGCATCACGGAGAATCTCACGATAAAGTTCTGGCGGGCTCTGAGAGAGTTCGCTGTAACGCCTGACTGGAAAAGTCTTTCCGTTTTTCTTCAAATAGCAGCAAATAGATACGTGCTCTCAAGCATCGTTACTTGAGTACAGCTTTCGTACGCTCCCTGCTTGTCTTTCCCGCCGCCGATCAGTCCTCACAGCCGTCAGATTCTGGAGAACAACCAAAATGATGAACCGACGAGACATGCTGCAGGGAGTAACGGCGGGATTCGGGGCGGCACTGGGGGCTTCGATGCTTCCAGGCCGATCGCTGGCGGCGTCCACTTCGAGCGGAAAACCGCGTCGCATCATCTTCTTCATGCAGAATCAGGGCTTCGATCCGAAGACCTGTATTCCCGAGGGGATGACAATCAGCGGTTCGCTGGCGAAAGCCAAGCTTCCTGAACCGATCGAGGCACTTGAGCCGTACAAGGAGCGACTGCACATCATCAACGGGCTGCACGGTGTCCACACCAGCCCCTCGCATAGCGCTTTCTTCGGTGCGCTCGGCGGTTATCGCGGCAGTGATGGCGTGCCGCCCAGTGGTCCTACTATCGACTACGAACTCAGCAAGGTTCTGCCGCAGACGCTGCTGCCTCATCTGTGCATCGGCATGGACTCCATCGAGAACATGAAGACCAAGCCTACGATCGCGAACCTGTCCGCCAGCGGTGCGGGGCAGCCGATCTTCATGCATTCTAACCCGAATCATCTTTACCAGATGCTTTTCGGCGGCATCTCTTCGGGCAACATTCGACTCCAGCACGAAGCACGATCGAATGTGTTGAATCAGATCGAAATTCTGGCCGCTACCAAGGGCCGATCGCTTCCGATCGCGGACCAGCAGCGTTACGGGCAATACGTCCAGGGATTTAAAGATGTCAATGGCCTGCGCGATCGCCTCGATACGGCTGCCGATCACCTGCGCAAGTTCGCGCCCAAGGTGGACGAGCGATACACCAAGCCGGAATTCGAAACGGACTGGCACGATGTACTGCTGGACCTCGGCATCTCGGCACTCACGTCGGGTATCACCAATACGCTGACCATCGGCTCTGGTCGTGGTGAGATCTTCGGTGCCTGGAAGGGATTGGGTGTCGAGCAGCAGGGGCACAACCTTGGGCACATGGAGCAGCCCGACAATCCGATCTGGATCAAGATTCGTCAGTACAACAGCCGCATGCTGGTGAGAATCATGGAAACGCTCGATAGCGTGCCCGAAGGCAGTGGCACCATGATGGATAACACTCTGATTGTTTACACCAGTAACAACGCCGACAAGCAGCACACGAACGGTGCCAACTGGCCGGTCATGCTGCTGGGCAACTGCAATGGCATTTTCAAGACCGGATGCTTCACGCAACTGGACGGCAAGCGTCCCATCAACGCGTTGTACACGACGCTCCTGCGAGCTGCCGGCCAGAATGTTGATCGCTTCAACATGGACGACCAGCTGGCCAGAAAGTTCGACGCCGGTACCGGGCCGCTCAAGGAAGTGCTGGCATAGCTCCGCAGTTGATTAGAAGTTCGTCGCCGATGTCGTGAGACTTCGGCTTTTGCCGAACGAAACGGCCCAGGGCTTCCCACGTCTGAATTTCACCAGTGAGGTTTGGGATTTTCGCGAGATCGACGTTTTGCCGCGCGCGTGCTGAAGTCGCACGAATTCAGCTACCAGAACTGATGCAACACCAGGGTTGAACATGGCCAGATTTGTTTCAGTCGTAATCCTCTCGTTGGGCTTTTTGTCCGCAGCAAGTGCCGAGTCCTACACGCCCGGCCAGAAGGTCAGCAAAGACTTCGACAGCTTTGCTCGACAGTTTCTTGCCAGCAACTGTGTGGACTGTCATGGCGAGACGGAACCCGAGGGGAATCTCTCGCTCAATGACCTGGGACCAGTGGATGAACTCAACGCCAGCACCTGGACCAGCGTGTGGGCACAGATCACCTTAAAGGAGATGCCGCCTGCGGATGCAGACCAGCCGAAGATTGTAGAACGACTGAAGTTTTCAGACGGGATCGTCGGTGAGCTGAAACGCGTCATGCGCGACAAGGGTGGTTTTCGTGCCCACATTGATCCAGACAAAGGCAACTTCGTCGATCACGACCTGCTCTTCGGTCCGCTGCCCGATGGCATAAAACTCGAACCGACATCATCTCCGGCACGCCTCTGGCGAGTGACACCTCAGGAACACATCACGCGTCTGAACGAGTTAATCAACACGGAACCAGAGTTCGATCCGGAAAAGCCCGGCCTGCGAACGCGTGGCGATGTCGTTCCTACTAACCACGGCGGCGAACTGAAGCTCTACTTCGGGACGGACCGCATTATCAAGTGGCAAGGTGGGACAGTGGCCTATGCCACATCAGTCAAAAGTGTGCCCGTCGTTCTGTCTTCGGCACGCGATCATGGCTTGGAAAACTACCCCGACTTCTACAGCGTCAACAGCGCGGAAGCGACGCAGATCATGGGCGTTGCGAATGACATCATTCGCTACATGGCTGATGGTCCACTGAGCATCGCCAACCCCGAACAGATCACCGACGACCCTGACACCTATAAAATGGAAGGCGACATTCGCGGCCTGCCGACTGCCCTTGTTTACAGCACAAAGGTCGTGCGTCCACTGACGCCAGTTTATGACCTCATGAAGGACGAGGGCTTCACTGACGAGCGACTGCGGGCTGCGGTGGACTACCTCTTTGAAGCGCTGACATTCCGTCCGCCGAGCGATGCGGAATCAGACGCCTACCTGGCGATCGTCAAACAATCGATTGAGAAGCTCGGCAAGAACGACGGTGTTGTCCTCGGACTGTCCTCCATCTTTCTTGATGGCCACGCGCTCTTCAGACCTGAACTTGCCGAGAGTGGCAAAGCCGATCGGTATGGACGTGTCATGCTTCAGGACTGGGAACTGGGCTTGGCGGTCAATCACGCGTTGCGATACATCAAGCCGGACGAAGAACTGAAGAAGGCAATCGTCGAAGGGCGGATGAGGACCAGAGCGGATGTCGAACGCGAAGTCGAACGCATGCTGGCCGACGACAGCATCCGAAAGCCGCGCATCCTGCGATTCTTCCGCGATTACTTTGACTACGACCGTGGTGGCTACATCTGCAAGGACTCGAAAGCGCTGGCGGATACTGGTGCGAGCAACAGAGGGACGTCGCACTATCGCGCCATGTTCGACGCAACGGCGAGCACGGATCGCCTGATCGAACTCATCCTGCAGGAAGACAAGGACGTGCTCAAGCAGTTGCTGACCACGGACAAGGTCGTGGCCACCCGGGCGGACAATGTCTACTTCGGCACGAGACGCACCAAAGAAGAAATCGCAGCATCCGTAGCTGCGGCGAAGCAGGCTGAAGCTGAGGCGACAAAAGAGGAAGTGGCAGAGCTTGAGACGGCAGAGAAGGAACTGGCCGAACTAGAGGAATTACTGAAGGCCAATCCAGAGGACAGTCGGGCGAAGAGAAACGAACTCGCAGAAAAGAAGAAGGTGGTTGCAGAGGCAAAGAAGAAGTTAGATGAAGTGAAGAAGAAGAAACGTGCGAACGTCAATCACGACGTGGCCGAGGCACGACTATCGGGAGAGAAGATCTACGCTCGCGTGAGTCACCGCAGTTTCGGAACTGGGTCCATGAAGCCAGACCGTATTCTGGCTACGGCTCCCGCGGGCCAGCGTCTGGGCATCCTGACTCATCCCAGTTGGCTGGTTTCACATTCTGATGCGATGGACAATCACGCCATCCACCGCGGCCGCTGGATTCGCGAACGATTACTGGGTGGCGGCATTCCTGACGTGCCGATTACTGTCGACGCGATGCTGCCGGATGAGCCACACAACACCCTGCGAGAACGCATGAGGGTCACCAGGGAAACCTACTGCTGGACCTGTCACCAGAAAATGGATCCACTTGGCCTGCCGTTCGAGATCTTCAACCACGCTGGTCTGTACCGAACAACCGAACTCGGCAAACCCGTCGACGCCACGGGCGAGATCATCGATTCCGGTGATCCCACACTCGACGGCAAGGTCGAGAACGCTCTGGAAATGATCGACAGGCTGGCACACAGCGAACGTGTTGAGCAGGTCTTCGTCCGTCACGCCTTCCGCTTCTGGATGGGCCGGAACGAAACCATCAACGATGCTCCGGTTCTACAGGCTGCCTGGCACGCGTATCGCGATCACGATGGCAGTATGAAAGCAATGCTGGCTTCGCTGCTGACATCCGACGCCTTCCTGTATCGGAATGTTGAACGAAACCAGTAGGCTGCCTGCCAGGCTCGGACAGCGTTTCCAGGTCGCAACGGAAAGAAGCCAACTGAGTCTCAGTCGCTGCCTGCGTGTTGACGTTGCTTGCGGCAGTCGACAACACCTGAGCGAGTTGGGAGCGGGTACGTTGCCTGCTCTGTTCTCGCAGACCGTCATCTTCAGTCGGGCACCGTAACAGAACCGTCCAGTTCTTCGAGTTCCAGATCCGGCTCGACGTCCCGCTGCGATTCGATGACCACGTCGCGGACTTCGTCGACCCCTGTCTTTTAGTGATCGCTCATTTCTGGTTGGAGCCCATGACAAGTCCTGTGCGACAGCACTACCGGAAGCATCGCTCACACCCGATCCCGACCCGCTTCATCCCCGAACCTCCGCTGGCCGTGACTCGGTCGGCCCCCCAGTGTAAACTCGCCCCGTGCCGGTTCGTGAGCCACATTGATCCCGCAGTACCCCGCCGTTCGACTCACGAAGCGGAAAACTTAAACGCACAATCTATCAGTCGGCATTCCTGCCGCCGGGTAGATCGCAATTCGTTATGTGTCATGAGAGTCAAGAGTGCGCCGCAATGAACAGCAACATGACAATTACCTGCGAGACGTGTGAGCAGGATGTTGACTGTCGCATTGGATACTCGAACCGGCGAATTCAGCCACTAGCCTTTTCATGCCCACATTGCGATTCTCAGCTGGGGATCACTCTGGATATCTCACACGCACCTGAGTCCGCGTTTGACTTTGATGGATGCAAGCCTTCTGAAACGCAACCTTCTGGGCCGTTTGAGGGCCACAATCCGTTCATGGATTTACATCTTGATTTTCCTTTGCGCGCAGGCAAGTACCAGATGGGTAGAACCCCATACCTAATGGCCATGGAAGACTTACGAGTGGCTGCGGATGGTGACGGTGAAAAAGCACATGCAATGTCGGAGTTTCACAATTTCCACCTCAACGCTCTTAACGACTTGTATGAGAAGGCTGGCGAAATCAAGAGGTTAATAAATCTTTACCACGGGAAGAATAAGCAGCTGTTTCAGCGGCGCGCTTCTGCCTTCCTTGAGAAGCCTGAAGAAAAGTCATTGCTGCCACAGGATGTCAATGCAACCCTCTACTGTGTAATAGCTAAAGCATTTTTTCCGTTCACTGTCTTTGCCCACAGCAAAGAAATTTCAGAAGTGATGCCGAAGTTGCTACACGGCATTGATCCGCAGAAATTGGGTGAATTTTTGGACGATCTTGATAACTCACGATTTCTATTAGACCTTCAGCGGGATTGCCTCAAAATTTATCCGAGAATTGTTGATGCCGAGTTGCCGCTCAGGCCAGCGCTATTTCTCGACCTGACCGGCAATACAAAATCTCAAAAAACAGCAACGCGAGTTTCTGCCCATGATTTTCCTGGGCTCAAAGATTTGTACAAGGACATCGTTGAAATTCTGAGCCGGCAGCTTGTTCTGGTGGCTGGCTTCAACAATCTTTTGCATCGGGGAGATGCAAATAGCTTTAAAGTCGTTGATGGCGGCAAGCTCAGCGATTTGCGCAAGTACTCTGCGAAGGCGCTTTCAGACAAGTTTAAATATCTAGACGATTCTTGGTACAAAGTTGATTTAGAGTCGTACAACTTGGGACTGCGGAACGCCATCGCTCACAATAACGTATACTACAGTGGATTTGACCAGATCATTACTTACACTCCGGGCGGCGGGCGACTTGAACAAGGCACGGACGAAACCATGAGCTTTCTTGAGTTTATGCGGTTGTTGCTTCTCGCATTTCGGGAGATGCACAACGTTCACCACGTGATCAAAAGTTTGTTCTATTACAAATACTTGATCCACGACAAAGTCACTGAGAAATGACGGATAACCATAGTGGATTAGAAACTCGCGGAGCCGAGTTCTAATCCACTGTTCAAGAAGCCCGGGTCGGTGATGCGGGCTTTTTTCATGCGCGGACCGTGTGGCCGGTCTGGCTCGCAGATATCGTGCGGGTGTGTCGATGGATTAAGCGTCGGCCTGGTCGCCGACTATTCAATCAGCAGGATCTGCACTGGGCCGATTTTGTCGTCGTACTTGTTCGTGGCGAATTCCCGCACGAGCGAGCCTGCGTCCTGGCCAACGCTTAATCCGTCGAATGGCTGGGCGGGAAACGCGCCGCCGACATTTCCTTTGGCCACCTGCAGATCCGCGATGGCGAGGGTGGCCTCGCCGGACTTCTCCTGACGGACGGTGACCGTGAACTGAACGGACGGCACTTTGCTTTTGCCGGAGATCGTTGCGGCCACATCGTTTCGAGTCACCGTCCAGTGGAGCAGGCCGTCTTTGATCCAGAGTGCATAGCCGTTCGACGCTCCTCCCTGGGCAATCAGCACTCCGTCTTTGCCGTTCCATGTCAGCGGCACGGTTAACTGAATGCCTCGGCCAGGCAGCCACGGGGCGGAACCTGCATTCACGTTGGCACTCTGCTTGAATTCGAACTTCAACGTCTTCGCGTTGGCGTTCGGTTTCTTCTCGTCAGAAGCAGTCCCACGCAGCGGGAGTCCCCCGTCTTCCGGAACCTGGTAATACTTTTTCAGGCGTTCCAGTTCCGCTTTGAGTTCTTTGATCCGGGCCGACTGCTTCGTATCGTCATAGATGCTGTGCATCTCGCTGGGATCGTTTTTGAGATCAAACAATTCCCACTCTTCGCCATCCGGGACGTCGATTCCGTAAAAGCGGATCAACTTATAGCGACTGTCACTGACACCCTCATGACGGCGAACCGAGTGTACCGCCGGGTACTCGTAGTAGTGGTAATACAACGACTTTCGCCAATCGTCCGGAGTCTCGCCTTTGAGCAGCGGGACCAGACTTTCACCCTGCATGTCCTCCGGAATTGGAGCCCCGGCGATGTCCAGGAACGTCTCGGCAAAATCGATGTTCTGCACGAGATCATCGTTCCGCTGGCCGGGTTTGATAACTCCCGGCCATCTGGCCACCAGCGGCGTTCGGAACGATTCCTCATACATGAACCGTTTGTCGAACCAGCCGTGTTCGCCGAGATAAAAGCCCTGGTCGGCGGAATACATCACCACCGTATTCCGATCGAGATTGTGCTCTTTCAGGTAAGCGAGAATTCGCCCGATGTTCTCGTCGACTCCCGCGACACAACCCAGATAGTCCTGCATATAGGCCTGGTACTTCCAGCGGATCAGGTCGTCGCCTTCCAGCTTGTGTTCGGCCAGATACGCGGCTCGATCTGATCCGGGAGTGACCTTCAGGTCGCTGGGCATCGTCATCGTGCGGGAGATCGACATGTCCTGCTTGTGAGCGGCAGTGCCTCGTCCCGCGTAGTCGTCAAAGAGATTGTCCGGTTCAGGGAATGTGCGCTTGCGGAACTTTTCCATGATGCGAGGGGCCGGCAGCCAGTTCCGGTGCGGAGCCTTGTAATGCACCATCATCATGAACGGCTTCGAATCGTCCTTGCCGTTATCCAGCCAGTTTAGGGCTCGGTCCGTGACGATGTCCGTCGAGTGGCCTTCGTACTGAGTCTTGCCTTCAGCCGTGATGAACTGCGGATTCGTGTATCGGCCCTGCCCTGGCAGAACTTCCCAGTAGTCGAATCCCTGCATGGCTCCATTCAGATGAATTTTGCCGATCATGGCCGTCTGATAACCATGCTTCTGAAGAATCTTCTGGAACTGCTGCTGGTCGTGATTGAAGCCACCGCGGTTGTCGAACTTTCCGTTGAGATGGCTGTGCTTGCCGGTGAGCAACGTGGCTCGGCTGGGCGCACAGATTGAATTTCCGACGTACGCCCGGTCAAAGATCATGCCGTCGCGGGCAAGGCTGTCGATGTTCGGCGTCAGGTTCTCTGGCTGAAGTCGCCCGCCGTACGCACCGATGGCGTTGCAGGCGTGATCGTCAGAGAAAATCCAGACGATGTTGGGACGCGGTGCCGCGGTCGCGACGCCTGACGCGACAACGATCAAGGCGACAAGAGCGGCAAAGACGGAGCGGTAATGCAGTCTGATCATGAATCTCTTTCCTGTTTCACTGCTGACCATCAATCTCTGTCACAGAGCGTACTGCCCTGAGTGAAAGTCGCAACACTTCGTCCACCCTGAGTGCCATCGAGTTGTTGACCTGGTCGTTCTGTCACCGTCCAGATCACTCCGTCCCTCGATCAGGCTACAGATCATTGGAGAGTCGGTTGACCAGCGTTTCCCGATTACCGAACCTGCAGGAACGATTCCGCTTCATGGTACTGTCCCGAATGGAACCAAGACATGACAGTCGTCCGCACTCTGGCACTGGTGTTGTTTTCCAACTTTCTCATCACTCCGGCAGTCGCCGACGACGGGTGGCCACAGTTTCGAGGCCCCGGCGGTCAGGGTGATGCCAGCCATGCCACGCCTCCCGTGACATGGGACTTGAAGCAGAATCTTTCCTGGAGCGCGGATGTTCCAGGAAAGGGGTACTCCTCGCCGATCGTGCAGGGCGATCGAGTGTGGATCACGACGGCGGTGGAATTTGAACCGACACCGGATCAGAAACAGCAGACGCTGAATGGATCGCGACTGGAACCGAAAGATTTTGTCAGGAGACAGGTCGCCGGACGAATCTCATTAAGAGTTCTCTGCTTTGACTATTCGACCGGCAAGCGAATCTACGAATCTGTTGTCGCGGATGTCGAGTCGCCGGAAGCAATCCATGTCGGAAACTCCTACGCCTCTCCAACGCCAGTCATTGGGCAATCGGCTCTACGTTCACTTCGGTGTGAACGGCACCGCATGCCTGAATGCTGAGACGGGCGATGTTCTCTGGCGGCGATCCATCCCCGTGTTCTACAGCGTTGGTGCGGGCAGTTCTCCGGTCGTTTACGAGGACCTGCTCATTCTGGTCTGCGACGGAATTGATCAGCAGTTTGTGATGGCGCTCGACACAATCACGGGCGAAACTGTCTGGAAAGCGGACCGTCCTCCCAAGCGAGCCGAAGACGGACAGTTACAGAAGGCCTACTCCACGCCGCTGGTGATTCACCATGAGGGACAGGACCAGCTCATTGTCCCGAGCGCGCAGTGGGTTGTTTCCTACGCGCCGTCAACGGGAAAAGAGATCTGGCGAGTCGATCACGGTGACGGCTTTTCAACCATCCCTCGCCCGGTCTTTGGACACGGTCTTGTCTATATCTGCACCGGGTACAGTCAGTCGCAACTGCTGGCAATCCGGGTCGACGGGAAAGGTGACGTCACGGACTCTCACGTTGTCTGGAAAGCACAACGGCAGATTTCCCGAAATCCGTCTCCACTCCTCGCCGACGAACTTCTGTTCGTCATCAGTGACAATGGAATCTGCACATGTTTTGACGCGCTTACCGGAGAAGTCCACTGGCAGCAGCGGATCGGCGGGAATTACTCGGCCTCACCTGTTCTGGCGAATGGACACGTCTTCATCCTCAGCCACGAAGGAACCATCACCGCGATACCAGTCTCACGAGACGAGCTGCCGTTGATCACGTCGCACGCTCCCCATGAACTGAAGGCCTCTCCGGCGATCCTGAATTCATCAGTGATCCTGCGCAGCGGCCCAAAGCTCTACCGAATCAATTAGTTTTCTGACACGACGACGTTGTCTCGTCTACTGTCCGGTAAGCCAGAGCACCGCAGCAATCGTCCGCGATAATCAGAATGCAAACCTCTGATTTCGCGTACTCATCTGATGACGTGTACGAAGTATCGAACTGAAAATGCTCTAGTGAATAACTCCAACATCCCCGGGAAACGACATGCCTCACCAAGTGGTCATCGCGTGCTGGATCGTCTTGCTTTCGTCGGTTGCAATTGCTGATGAACCGTTCGATGTCATCATTCGACATGGTCAGGTTGTCGATGGCACAGGCAACCCGTGGTTCCATGCCGACGTCGCCATTCGAGCAGACCGCATCGTCGCGATGGGCCACCTTGGAAACGCAACCGCGAAGACGGTCATCGACGCCAAAGGAAAAGTCGTCGCTCCAGGCTTCATTGATATCCACTCGCACTCAGACCTGTTGCTGCTCGAAGACGGCAATGCTCCGAGCAAAATCCGGCAAGGGGTGACGACCGAGGTGCTGGGCGAAGGAAATTCAGCGGGACCGTCTCAGACGGGGCGTTTCAAACGGCTCGGTGATTACTTCGACGAGATCGACCGCGCGGGCGTTGCCGTCAACGTGGCGTCGTATGTCGGACTCAATAATGTGTGGCAGGGAGTTATGGATTCGTCGTTTGAGCGTCCGACTCCCGAACAGTTCACGCAGATGAAAGTCATCCTTGATGACGCGATGTCTGATGGAGCGTTTGGCCTGTCGAGTATGCTGGCAATGCCGCCCGGTTCGCTGACCACGAGCGATGACATCGTCGATCTTTGCAGCGTGGTGGCTCGGCATGGCGGCCTCTATTCAACGCACAATCGCAATGAAGGAACCGGGATCTTCGAGGCGGTGAAGGAAGCGATCGAGATCGGTGAACGGGCTGGCGTGCCGGTGGACATCATTCATTTGAAGATCGCCGACCAGAAATACTGGGGCCGCATGGCAGAGGTCATTGAACTGATCGAGGCCGCTCGCCAACGAGGCGTCAACGTGCAGGCCAACGTCTACCCCTACACGCGTGGCAACAACAATCTCGCCAGCATCATTCCCCCGTGGGCTCACGAAGGTGGCAACTCGAAACTGATCGAACGACTGAAAGACGCGAAACTGCGACCACGATTGAAGCAGGAAATCCGCGAGGGCTTACCGGGTTGGTACAACCACTTCACGGCAGTTGGCGGAGACTGGTCGAAAATGCTGGTCAGCGGCAAGGGTGGTTATGAGGGGCTGACGATGGACCGCATCCTCGCAACTCGTTCGCAGGGCAAGGAAGTGGATTCGCTCGACGAATTGTTTGATATTCTGATCGAGCACGGGGGTTCGGTGCCGACGGTTTACGCGCATCACACCGAGGACGACATGAATCTGGCGATGCGCCAGCCGTGGTGTTCGATCGGCTCGGACGGCTCGGCCTATGCGATCGACGGTCCGCTCCGTCGAGGCAACCCGCACCCACGCAACTTCGGCACGTTCCCACGCGTGCTCGGTGTCTACGTCCGCGAGCGAAACGTGCTCCGTCTGGAAGACGCGATTCGGAAGATGACTTCGCTCAACGCCGCGAGGCTGAGCCTGATCGACCGAGGAGTTCTTCGTCCAGGAGGCTTCGCCGACGTGACAGTGTTTGATGCTCGACGAGTCATCGACAAGTCCACCTACAACGCTCCCTTCCAGTACAGCGAGGGCATCGAACACGTCATCGTCAACGGTCGAGTCGTCCTTTCGAAGGGCCAGTCCACCGGTGCTCAACCAGGCCACGCGTTGAGGCGATCACCCGCGCACAAGGATCGCTGACAGGTTGCTGTCTCCCGTCCTTGCAGGCTCGCCGTTCTGGCACCAATCGTCACTACCAGACTTCGCCTTTCATGAGCTTTCCGTAGCGACGTCGCTTCGCTCCTCGATCCGGCCTACCGTGTTCACGATCTCGCGAAAAGACAACCACACCGATTATCTGATGATCCGAGATCACAGCGGACTTATCCTTGAAACAAAGTTTCTCACCTGATAACCCCTACAGAAGCTGACTATCCAGATTCAACCTGAATACTATTAGTTCTGCATCAAAGGCATTTAACCGCACATGAATGACGATCGAATCTCAGTGATCGAAGCTGCCCAAGCGGTCGGCTATGGGAAACAGGGCGTTTTCAAACTTCTCAACCGCCTTGGCATCGAGACATTCAAAGAGCGCAGCGCGGATCACAACGGACAGGCAATCGCATACATTTCGCTCGACTATTTCCGCCTGCTCCAAAGCGACGTTGCTTCGCGTCAAGGTGCGACCACGGATGACTTGGAACTGGATGGCGACTCGCTCGGCCTTGACTACGGCGTTTTCTATCTGATCAAACTGGAACCGACACATGATCCGGGACGTTTTAAGGTTGGGTTTGCTACAAACATAAACGAACGGCTGCGCACGCATAGATGTTCCGCACCGTTTTCACAGGTTGCCAAAACTTGGCCGTGTAAACGCCTTTGGGAACGAACGGCAATCGATTGCGTGACGGCAACCTGCGAACAACTACACACCGAGGTGTTCCGTACAGACGATTTGGTAGGCGTGATTACAACATGCGATAATTTCTTCGCGATCATGCCGAGTCTCGTGGATGCTGAAGACTCCACTGGCGATTCAGCCAAGTGAAGTAGGGCCGGTTCCCACCGGCCAGAGCGATCAATGGCCGGTGGGAACCGGCCCTACCTCGATTGAGCACAGTCAGGTAGGCCGCGTGCAACGCGGCAACTATCCAGGACTGATTTCGATCCACATTGCAGCAATGCTCCCGGACACATCTCTCGCCGTGTTGCACGCGGCCTACTGCGATAGCCGATGAGGGGCACCTGGTGGCCACAGGTGCGTGCCCGTTGCGATGCCGAGCGGAATTGTCTTGTTTCGAACGACCGTCCGGCAGGTTTCACGATCTGTGGTTCCCCGGATATCTCTGGGCAGACATCGAGACGAGCGGCTCATTGAGAAGCCGGATACACTGTCTGACGTGGTCAACTCATCGCCAATCCGCGACGGTAAAGCTTGATCCACCGAACAATCGCAGGTGCAGGTTTTATTCATGTTGCGAATTGGAAGTCTTCAAACACGCGAGAAAGGTCGACTCGGCCGGCGCGAGCTGATTCGAGCCGGCGCTTTGTCGGCGTGTGGAGTCTCTCTGGCCGACCTGCTTCGACACGAAGCGGCGGCAGCACCGGAAAATCGGTCGCGACCGAAGTCGGTAATTCTGCTCTGGTTGTGGGGAGGACCAAGTCACGTCGACTCGTTCGACATGAAGCCGCATGCTCCCGTTGAATACCGCGGCCCTTACGCTCCTGTCTCGACGAGCGTTCCAGGCGTGCAGATTTGCGAGATGCTTCCGAAGCTCGCGCAACGGGCTGACCGGTATTCGATCATCCGATCGTTGCATCACACCTCGAATGATCACGGCATCGCCGGGACGATCGGATTGACCGGCGCCGACACCGGCGCGATCAGTCTCAGCGGCCAGGCAATCGCGGGAAGTCTGCAGCCAGCGTTCGGCGGAGTCGTGTCGCGAGTACTCGGTCCGTCGCCGCAGATGCCTCGCTTCATGACGCTAGGCGGGCATCTGCATCAGGGCAAGCGAGCGATCGCTGGCGAAGGAGGCGGCCAGCTTGGCACGCTCCACGATCCGTTCCGGCTTGACTACGACCCGGAACACGGCGTTCAGATTCCCAATCTCGACCTGATCGACGGGCTGTCGCCGAGCGGTCTCGATTCCCGCGAGCGATTGTTGACGGCGGTGGATGCGCTGTCGGCCAGACTCGACCGCTCTGAAATCATGGACCGTATGGACCAGTTTTATCAGCAGGCGTTTTCGCTGTTGACCGACAGTCGCGCGCGAGAAGTCTTCGACCTGAAACGCGAAACAGAAGCGGTGCGACGCAGGTTCGGACGATTCCGGTTCGGGCAGTGCTGTCTGCTGGCTCGGCGCCTGATTGAAGGCGGAGCCCGCTTCGTTCAGGTCAACTGGAGTTCGCATGTTGAGCCGGTTGAAGACACGGGCGATGGCGGATGGGACATGCACGACCGCTACTTTCAACAGTTCCAGGATCGCCACGCCTGGATGCTCGACCAGGCGGCATCGGCATTGCTGGACGACCTGGAAGAACGCGGCCTGCTTGACGACACCGTCGTTGTGGCTGTGGGCGAATTCGGCCGCACTCCGAAAATCAACGGCAAGTCCGGTCGCGACCACTGGAACCAGTGCTACTCCGGACTGATCGCTGGCGGCGGACTTCGGAGCGGCCAGGTCATCGGCGAAAGCGACAAACTCGCAGGTCATCCCATCGTTCGCCCGCTGACTCCCGCCGACCTCTTTGCAACGGCACTGCATCAGATCGGCATCGGCACCACTCAGCTGACGGCCAGTGGACTGACGCCGCTCGGCTCGCCGATTGAGGAATTGATCTGATGATGCGCCGTGATACGGGAAGAGTCCTGCTGGCGATTGTCGTGTCGCTTTGCGGTGCTTTGTATGCGCGAGTCTCGGTCGCAGACGATCCGAATGCACACGAACTGACCGCCAGCGAGACGACGCTCATTCGCATTACAGATGATGGATACTTCAAGCAGCGGCCAGCGTGGTCTCCCGACGGCCAGCATCTCGTTTTCGCCAGACATCGCGGTACAACCATCTTCCTGTGGCTTCGCAATCTGGAATCGGGCGAAGAGGAACGGCTCACGAAGACCGAGTATCCGGAGTACGACGCGGTGTTCTCGCCAGACGGAAAGGAGTTGCTGTTTGCGTACGACAAGGCGTCCCCCAATCAGGGCGATATTGAGGTGCACCGACTCGACTTTGAGTCACGCAAGCCAACACCGGTTGCGGTTACTGAAGGGACGTTGTCGCACGAAGAGTCGCCCTGCTGGTCGCCCAATGGAAAACGGATCGCCTTCACATCGACTCGTCACGGAAATCAGGAGCTGTACGTTGCCAACCGGGATGGAACAGAACCGCTTCGCCTGACCAGCGATCCGGCCATTGATAGTCATCCGGACTGGTCGCCCGATGGCCAACGAATCGTGTTCTCGACAAACCGCTGGGGAGATCTGGAGCTCGCGTCGATCAGTCCCGACGGAACGGGCCTCACGCGTCTGACGACGAGTCCGGGACTGGATGACTACCCGGCCTGGTCACCCGATGGAAAACGAATCGCGTACACGAGCAACCGCGACAGAAATCTGGAGATCTATCTTCTCGATCCCGTGACCGGCCACGACGAGAACGTCACGCGATCTTCAGCCATCGATAACTTTCCCGCGTGGACGCCGGACGGCAGGCTCAGCTTCGTGTCCAATCGAGACGAAGGCTTCGACATTTACGTGACGAAGGCAGTCGTCGGAAACAAATGAAGCAAGGCAGAGTGAGAATGAAATGAGCTCGTATCACACCGGGTCGCTATCTCTTTTTGAATGGCAGGACGATGATTCCGGCTCATTGTGAAACGGAACGTGTTCACCGACCGAAATTCTAAATTCTAACTGCGGGGTCTCCATGAAATTTTTGACGGGGTTGATGTTGGGCTGCTGGAGTTTCGTGTGCGTGAGTCAATCACTCGCCGCCGAACCGGAAACACCGCCGACGTTTGAGTGGGTTGTTTCAGCGGGCGGAACTCTGCACGACAAGACACGTGGCATCGCTGTTGATTCAGCGGGGAATGTGCTCCTTACCGGTGAATTCACGGGTACGGCCACGTTCGGCGAGCACTCGCTGACGAGCGTCGGTTCGATGGACTTCTTCGTGGCGAAAGTTGATCCGCAAGGAAACTTCCTGTGGGTACGGAGTGGCGGCGGCGATTTGATTGATCGCGGTTACGCCATCTCGGCAGATCAGGCCGGGAACTGTTATGTCACCGGACACTATCAGAGTGCTGAAGCCCGGTTCGGAGATGTCTCCATCAGCACCGTCGGTGATTACGACATCTTCGTGGCCAAGTATGACGCCACTGGCAAGCTGATGTGGATCACGTCAGGAGGAGGCCCGGGTTACGATTATGGACACGGCGTCGCCGCAGACCATCGTGGGAACGTGTTCGTCACCGGAGCTATTGTCGGTGAAGGGTCCATCGCGGCAGAAAAGCTGGGGCACGCTGGTCCGTCACATGCGTTTTGTCTGGCGTTCAATGCAGAAGGGAAACTGTTGTGGAGTCACGCAGCGGACGGACCCGGTTCGAGTTCCGGCCATGCGATCACCGTTGACGACAAAGGCAACTGCTACGTCGGCGGCTACGCGGGCGGAGAAAGTTCGCTCGGTGGCCAGCCCATCAGGAATGCGACGGGGAAGGATATCCTCGTGGCGAAGTTCGATGCTCAAGGACACGTCGGCTGGGTACATACTGGACATGGCAGTTCGTCGGCAATGATTCATGAGCTGATTGCCGACAGTGCCGGGAACGTGTGGGCCGCCGGAATGTTCCAGAACGAACTCAAACTCGGCGACCGCAGCGTTACGAATCAGGGTCGGCATGACATGCTGCTGACGAGCTTCGATCCCTCCGGCAAACGATTGTGGACAAAGACCGCTGGCGGGCCGGGAATTGATTATGGACTCGGAGTGGCAACGGACGGAAAAGGCAACAGCTTTCTCACCGGTTCGTTCACAGGGAAAGTCGATTTCGATGGATTGCCTCAGTCAAGTCGCACTGCTGCCGCGGATATTCAAATTGTGAAGTACGATCGCGCTGGCCAGCAGCAGTGGTTCCTGCAGGCCGGCAGCGACCGCACAGACCACGCTTACACGATCGTGTCCGATGGCAGAGGCAACCTCTATCTCTCGGGAGCCTGTAGTGGAGCCGCGACGTTCGGCAACCACTCCATCCCGAATCGTGGCAGCAACGACATCTTTCTGGCGAAGCTGGCAGCCCAATGATCTTGAGGCTCGACGAGGGGAGCATTCAGGTGATGTGTTTCAATCAGCAGCTCGAACGAAGAGAAATCAATATGCACTGTCGAACTTTTATTCTTCTTGTCATCGCAGGTCTTACGACGGCGATTAGCAGCAACTCGGTTCAGGCTGAGCACGACGGGAAGGTTCAAATCCTGTTGCTCGGTGACAGCACGGCGGAAGGAAGTATTCCGCGACGGCATGTGCCGCAAGGGCCACATCTGGAAGATGTGATCCGCGAACTGCTGGCCGAGGAGAAGGATCTGCCGCCGACCAATGTCATCAATCTCGGCCTGAGTGGCGAGTACATTCATCGGCTGCTGGATTCTGGCCGGTACGACAAGGTGGCCTCGAAACTCCCCGGAATCGATTTCGTACTGATTCGCTACGGCTTGAATGACAACGCCCGCCGGGAAAACCTCGCCGAGAATTTCCCGAAGGATTACCACGAATTGATCGGCCGACTGAAGACCGATCATCCGCAGGCGACACTCATCGTGATGACGGTCATTCCATTCGCTGATGAAGCGACGTCACTCCGACTGAACAAGCTCAATGAAGATGTTGCGAAAGCGGAAGGGCTGCCGCTGTTCGATATCTATCCCCGCTACGCTGCCGAATTGAAGCGAGGCCCCGACATGCTCAACTACCGTCGCTTTCCGCTGGAAAACATCCCTGAGAACCGTCGCGAGTTCGTGAAGCCCTTTGTCGTTCCGGGCACACGACCGACAGTCGAAGTTCTCGACAATCGCCTCGATGCTCACTTCGGACACCTGCCAGGCTGGTTCAGCGACCGACACCCCAATCTTGCCGGCTACCACGTCATCGGCGACGAAACTGCCAAATATCTCGCACCGCTGATCCGCGAAAAATTCTCCACAAAGTAATCGCGAGCCTGTGTGCATTCACCTGCTTTGCCAACTCATCAACGCGAGGGATTGAAGTGAAGATTCATCAACACATCGCCAGGGCAATTGCACTTGTGTGTTTCGTGACGACTTTCTGCGGCGCGGTGGACGGGCCGCCAGCGATGGAACCGTTGGTGCGGGTTGTTGACCTGAATGTCGGCGAGTCGGTCGAGGTTGCTTTGTCTGATGGATCGAAGGCCGTCGTGAAGTTGCTCGGCCTGAAGGAAACCCGTGATGACGTCAGCTTTGCTGTACGGCGGGCCGAGGTCACGATCGAAGTCAACGGGCAGCAGGGAACGCTCGTTTCGGCGACCTATCATTTGCCTCGGACGATCGGCAATGTGCAGATCGATTGCTCGATCACAAAGGGCTACAACGAGAATGGCGATTCGCGCTTCTGGGGGCTTGATAAAGACGTGCGGCTGCGGCTCTGGCCAGCTGAGTCTCCGCTGCTGAGAACGGGGACCTTCACTTATCCGGTCAAGCAGAAATGGTTCGCCACAGACACGCAAATGGCGAACGATCCCGTGTACGTGGATGGCGGAGAGCGGGCCGGCAAACGAAACATCTACTACCACAGCGGTCTGGATATTGGTGGCAGCGAAGGTCTGGTGGAAGTGGTCGCCGCAGTTGACGCCCAGGTTGTTTCTGTGGGCGAGATCGTTCTCGACGGGTACAAGCAGGACACGCCGGTATCGCCTCGCTACGACGTGGTCTATCTGCTGGACGGACGCGGCTGGTATTACCGCTACAGCCACCTGAAGGAGATCGACAGCAACA